>PAKP01000008.1 GCA_002706985.1 Sneathiella sp.
CTTCTGGCGCGCGGTTGCCATATTGTAAAGAACATGTCCCTTATGAAACAGGGGCGTCTCAGGTGAGTTGAGATACTTCGCCGGTGCATCGCCCAGTGCTCGGCCGCCAAATGCTATCACCCGGCCCCGGCGATCGGTGATCGGAAACATCAGTCGATCGCGGAAGCGATCATAGCTGTCCCGGCCATCTTCCGGTTTTATGACCAGCCCGCCCTCTATGAGTGTTGCCTCACTGATCCCGCGCGCAATCAGTGCCTCTTTCAAAGCTGTCCGGCTGTTGGGCGCAAAGCCCAGACGAAAGGAAGAAACCGCTTTTTCAGACACCTGCCGCCGCGCGAGATATTGACGGGCGACGTTGCCTGCCTGACCGGCAAGCTGGGCCGTAAACCATTTCGCCGCCAACTCCATGGCATCATGCAACGTTGCAGCACGCTGTTGTCGCGCCTTCTCCTCCGGCCGTTCAACCGGCATCGGCAGTCCGGCAAGAGCGGCCAGCCTTTCTACTGCTTCAGGAAAGGAAACACCCTCCGTCTGCTTGACGAACTCAATCAGGTCACCGTTGGCGCCACAGCCGAAACAGTGATAGAAGCCCTTCTCCTCGTTGACAGTGAAGGACGGTGTCTTCTCATTATGAAAAGGACAAAGGCCGGAATATTCACGACCCTTCTTCGTAAGCTTGGTTCGGCGTCCAACCAATTCCGCAAGGCCGACGCGATTTTTAAGCTCTTCCATGAATTGCGGCGGAAAGGCCATTTCTACGTTCAACCTTATAATTTGTTTAACCGGTTAAAATAAAGCCGGCAATTTCTGCAAATTTATGCCCCTAGCGTTTCCTTAACGATAGCGCTCGCTTTGGAAAAGTCCATCTGCCCGGCATGCCGGCTTTTCAACTCGGCCATCGTCCGTCCCATATCTTTCAGGCCCTTTGCGTCGATATCGGTAATAGCCTTTTCCACAGCCGCACGGGTTTCCGCCTCATCGAACTGCTTCGGCAGATAATCGGAAATAATATCAATTTCCTCCTGCTCCGATGCGGCAAGATCGACACGCCCGCCTTTCTCATAAGCATCGATAGAGTCCTTGCGTTGACGAACCATGGTGGTCAGCATCTGCAAAATCTCGTCGTCGGTGATTCCCTCTTCGGCGCCTTTATCGCGGGCCGCGAGATCCCGATCCTGAAGAGTTGCAATGATCAGACGAAGCGTTGAAATCCGGCGCTTATCCTTTGATTTCATTGCCTCTTTTAGCGACTCTTTAATTTTACTTCGTAACATAGACATCCGAATCTGTAATGAAGAAAGCCGCCATACTAACGGAAACAGCGGTTGATAGCAAACCAATTATTCTTTATAAGTTGTTGAAAATAAAGGATAATTTTTATATCGAAAAACTTGACGCGCCGGACCAAACTGCTTATGTTGCTGCGCAATATTCAGCTATCAGGCCAGAGAAATTTCGGCTCAGCGGAACTACCGCAAGAGGGTCCCTTTTATCATGTCTTATGCAAACAACAATGGCGCAGTTGACCTGAACAGCGAACGGATGGCAACAGCGGTCCTTGTGCTGGGTGATGGCACCGTCTTTCACGGCTTTGGTGTCGGGAGTGAGGGGGAGACGATTGGTGAGGTCTGCTTCAACACCTCAATGACCGGTTATCAGGAAAGTCTGACCGACCCCTCCTTTGCCGGCCAACTGATTACCTTCACTTTCCCACATATCGGCAATGTCGGTTTCAATGATGAGGATATCGAAACATCCGGCATCGCTGCCAACGGACTGATCATTCGCGCCAATATCACGGATCCTGCGAACTGGCGCGCAATCGGCCCGCTGGATGACTGGCTCAAGTCTCGTAAACTTACCGGTATTTCCGGTGTCGATACCCGCCGCCTCACCCACTATATCCGCAAGTCCGGCGCACCCAACGGTATTATCGCCCACCGAAAGGACGGCAAGTTCGATATTGCCGACTTGACCAAAAAGGCTGCGGAATGGCCGGGCCTCGAGGGAATGGACCTTGCCAAGGAAGTGACCTGCAAGTCCGCTTACGAATGGGATGAAACAAACTGGAACATCAAGACAGGATATGGCAAGCAGGAAGCTCCGAAACGGCACATCGTCGCCGTTGACTATGGCGTAAAGCGCAATATCCTTCGCAGCCTGGCGGAGCTTGGCTGCCGTATCACCGTTGTCCCGGCAACGGCGACCTATGATGAAATTATGGCGCTGAAACCTGACGGGATATTCCTGGCGAACGGTCCCGGTGATCCGGCAGCAACCGGCAAATATGCCGTACCGGTCATCCGCGAATGCGTGAAAAGCGGTGTTCCCACATTCGGGATTTGCCTCGGTCATCAGATGCTGGCCATCGCACTCGGCGCCGAAACGATGAAAATGCATCAAGGACATCGCGGTGCCAACCAGCCGGTCAAGGATATGACAACGGGCAAAGTGGAAATCACATCTCAAAATCATGGCTTCGTCGTCAAGCGCGAGAGCCTGCCTGCCGGTGTGACCGAAACCCATAAATCGTTGTTCGATGGTGTGGTTGAAGGACTGGAGGTGGACGGCAAACCGGTTTTTTCCGTGCAGTATCACCCGGAAGCGAGCCCCGGTCCGCAGGACAGCCAATATCTCTTCCAACGGTTTATAGATCTGGTCGATAGAAAAAATGCCTAAACGTACCGATATCCAATCCATCATGATCATCGGCGCCGGGCCCATTATCATCGGCCAGGCGTGCGAATTCGACTATTCCGGCACCCAGGCCTGCAAGGCGCTGAAAGAGGAAGGCTACCGCGTCATTCTGGTGAACTCCAATCCGGCGACAATCATGACCGATCCGGGCCTTGCCGATGCCACCTATGTGGAGCCCATTACCCCGGAAATAGTCGAGAAAATTCTCGAGAAAGAACGCCCTGATGCAATCCTGCCGACAATGGGTGGGCAGACGGCACTCAATACCGCGCTCGCGCTTGCAGAGAGCGGCGCACTGGAAAGGCTCGGCGTGCTGCTCATCGGTGCCAACCGGGAAGCAATCGCCAAGGCGGAAGATCGCGACCAGTTTCGCACAGCCATGCTGAAAATCGGCCTCGACATGCCCGTGAGTGCCGTTGCTCACACGATGGAAGAGGCATGGAAGGTGCTGGAGGAAGTCAAGCTTCCATGCATTATCCGGCCTTCCTTTACTCTTGGTGGTACCGGCGGCGGTATTGCCTATAACCGCGAGGAATTCGAGGAGATTGTGACCGGTGGCCTCGACGCCTCTCCCACCACGGAAGTGCTGGTTGAGGAAAGCATCGTTGGCTGGAAGGAGTATGAGATGGAAGTGGTCCGCGACAAGGCGGATAACTGCATCATCATTTGTTCCATCGAAAATGTCGACCCGATGGGCGTTCATACGGGGGATTCCATTACTGTCGCCCCGGCGCTTACCCTGACCGACAAGGAGTATCAGGTCATGCGCAATGCCTCGATTGCCGTGCTGCGGGAAATCGGGGTCGAGACAGGCGGGTCCAACGTGCAGTTTGCCGTCAATCCGGAGAATGGCCGCCTGATCATTATCGAGATGAACCCTCGTGTCTCCCGTTCCAGCGCGCTTGCCTCCAAAGCGACTGGTTTTCCGATTGCAAAAATCGCCGCAAAACTGGCTGTCGGCTATACGCTTGATGAGTTGGACAATGACATTACCGGCGTGACCCCGGCCTCCTTCGAGCCAACCATCGATTATGTCGTCACCAAAATTCCGCGGTTCACGTTCGAGAAATTCGCCGGCGCAGAAGCCAAGCTCGGCACAGCTATGAAATCCGTCGGTGAGGCCATGGCCATCGGCCGGACGTTTGCCGAAAGCCTGCAAAAGGCGCTGCGCTCGCTCGAAACGGGCCTGACTGGCCTCAATGAGCAAAACTTTGCCGCGCAAGGCGATAAAAAAGCGGACAAGCAACTTATTCAGTCAATTTTGGCCCAGGCAACCCCTGAGCGGCTCTTGAATATTGCTCAGGCCTTTCGTGAAGGCCTTTCCTTTGAGGAAATTCGTTATGCCAGCAAGTATGAACCTTGGTTTCTCGCGCAGATACAATCTATCGTCGAGATGGAAAATGCGGTCCGCTTAGGCGGCATACCTAAGACAAAAGGCGGTCTCCTTGCGCTGAAATCAATGGGTTTCAGTGATGCCCGTCTTGCCGAACTGGCCGGAACGCGAGAAGAACATGTGCTTGCTGCCCGGCAGAAGTTTGGCATAGAGCCCGTTTACAAGCGGATCGATACTTGCGCCGGCGAATTTCCGTCCCAGACTCCTTACATGTACTCCACCTATGAAGGAAATGAGTGGGACGACGCCGTTTGTGAAGCAGAGCCGACAGAAGCGAAAAAGGTCGTTATCCTCGGCGGTGGCCCCAACCGTATCGGTCAGGGAATTGAGTTTGACTATTGTTGCGTCCATGCGGCCTATGCTCTGTCTGAAGCGGGTTATGAGACCATCATGGTCAACTGCAACCCAGAAACCGTCTCCACCGACTATGACACCTCCGACCGGCTCTATTTCGAGCCGCTGACAGTTGAAGACACACTCGCCGTTATCCGAAAGGAACAGTCAAAAGGAACGCTCCATGGCGTCATTGTTCAGTTCGGCGGCCAAACACCACTCAAGCTCGCCGCCGGACTGGAGGCAGCAGGCGTTCCCATTCTCGGCACGACTCCTGATGCAATCGACCTTGCGGAAGATCGCGAAAGATTCCAGCAGCTTCTTCATAAACTCGGCCTCAAGCAGCCCGAGAACGGGATTGCCCGTTCGGTACCGGAAGCCTTCGATGTCGCAGAAAGAATTGGTTATCCGGTTGTCGTCCGCCCGTCCTATGTGCTGGGTGGGCGCGGAATGGAAATTGTCCGGGACGGTGAATCCCTCGATCGCTACATGCGCGAAGCGGTCATCGTTTCGGGAGAAGACCCTGTATTGGTTGATGGCTATCTTCAGAACGCCATCGAAGTTGACGTGGATTGCCTGAGCGATGGCAAATCCGTTTATGTCGCCGGTATTATGGAACATATCGAGGAAGCAGGTATCCATTCGGGCGACAGCGCCTGCGCCCTGCCCCCGCATACGCTTACAGAAGAAATCATCGCAGAAATCAAACGGCAGACGGGAGCTCTGGCGCTTGCCCTCAATGTTGTCGGATTGATGAACGTCCAGTTCGCCGTCAAGGATGATGTGATCTATATACTGGAAGTAAATCCCCGGGCCAGCCGTACGGTGCCTTTTGTTGCGAAAAGCATCAACTATCCGATTGCGAAAATCGCAGCACGGGTGATGGCGGGTGAAAGTCTGGCATCCTTCGGTCTGGAGTATCGAACCCTCGACCATGTAACTGTCAAGGAAGCGGTCTTCCCTTTCTCCCGCTTTCCTGGCGTCGACGTAGTTCTGGGACCGGAAATGCGTTCGACCGGAGAAGTCATGGGGATCGACAGGGATTTCGGTGCCGCTTTCCTGAAATCGCAAATCGCGGCGGGCGTCCGCCTGCCGACATCGGGAACCGTATTCGTCTCCGTCAAGGATCTTGATAAGGCACCAATCAAGGATGCCGTCTCCAAGCTGATCGATCTCGGCTTCGACATTGTCTCCACCGGTGGAACGGCGAAATACCTGAACGATCAGGGACTGGCAGTCACACGTGTCAACAAGGTCATGGAGGGGCGCCCGAATATCGTGGATACCATGAAGAATGGTGACATCGCGATGGTTTTCAATACGACCGAGGGAACGCAGGCACTCCGGGACAGCTATGACATACGCCATACGGCGCTGGTCATGAAAACCCCTTATTCAACAACCGTTGCCGGGGCATATGCCACTGTGCAGGCGATTGAGAAAATTATTACGGGGACCCTTGAAGTTAATTCCCTTCAATCATATTCTTAATTCCTTGACACTGCCTTGAAGAGCCTTTAGTCAAGGCGGCTTTGTGACTGGCATGAGCCGGAATTTTTTGCGAAGAATGTAATCGAGATTTCTGATGGAAAGACTACCCATAACAGCCGCAGGCTATGCGCGGCTCGAAAAAGAGTTGAAGGAACTGAAATCGACGGCGCGTCCGGCAGTCATTCAGGCGATTTCCACTGCGCGCGAGCATGGAGATCTTTCGGAAAATGCCGAGTATCATGCCGCAAAAGAGCAGCAATCTCACATCGAAGGCCGCATCGCCGAGCTCTCAGACAAACTTGGCCGCGCGGAAGTGATTGATGTTGCCTCCATCTCCGGACGCCAGATCAAATTCGGCGCGACAATCCTGCTGGCCGATGAAGACACGGATGAAGAGACCAGCTACCAGATTGTCGGTGAAGATGAGAGCAATATCGAGGAAGGCCGCCTGTCCATCTCGGCGCCTCTTGCACGAGCCTTGATCGGCAAGGAACAGGGCGACAGCGTCGAGGTCATGACTCCCGGTGGATCCAAGGCCTATGAGGTTATCGAAGTAAGCTACATCGGCTAACCACGAACCACTGCGAGCCCATGGCGCACCCTGCCATGGGCATTCAAATCCGACACAGACAAAGAACTAGCGGGGATCATTCAAGTCTGAATGATCTGTCGGTTGCGGCGTCACCGTTAGAACGGTTACTCCGTCCGGTGCATGAAATCGATGCCAGCAACCTTGCGGAACCACCGTCATCATCCCGCCGCTTAGATCAAGCACATCTTCCGAGCCTTCAGACAGGATTGTCAGACGCGCGGCCCCTTTAAGAATATGCACAAGCTCATCACCCCCGTTATGGCGTTCCCACGGGCTTATCCCATCAAAACTGCCCGTAAAGACAGCGCCGTTATTCATGGGTGCGAGCGTGGCAAATGCCGCACTGGCCTCATCTTCTGACGTTTCCGGACTGCGGCAGCTAAGCGGCGTTAAGGTGCTGAGCACAGCATTTATATCTACAGCTTTCGGCAATTTCTCCTCCCTTGCAATACAAGCGCATCAATATTTTGACCTGAACCACCAACTGCGCCCGTTATTTAATTAATATTAACTTTGAATAGATCGGCTTTAAGAAATATTAGGAAATTATCGTTAATTTCCCTTTGAAAGTAACATAGTTAACCGGAAATCAGAGTTAAATTTGGGCAGATGTCGAAATATTATAATTTCAGAAATCTCGATATCATTTTTGTTGACGACAACAAAAATATGCACAGCCTGTTAAAAAGCCTGCTGCTTGCAATGAATGTCGTTAATTCGAGGGGATGCTATACGTCCGAAGAATGCTTTAAGTGTATGCTGGAGGATGCTCCGGATATCGTCATAACCGATATGTCGCTTAATCCGGAAAACGGCATTGATCTTATCCGCCGCATACGGCAGGGAGAAATGGGTGTGGACCGCTATACTCCAATTCTGGTTTTGTCGGGGCAGACCAGTCTGAAACATGTGGTTTCTGCCCGCGATGCTGGCGCGACGGAGTTTCTGGCAAAACCTGTCTCGGTTGGCTCGCTGCATGATCGTTTGGTCTGGATGATTGAAAACCCCCGCCCCTTTATCAAGGCGTCTACCTATATTGGCCCGGATCGTCGGCGCGCGATGCGCGGATATGAAGGTATGGAAAGACGACAATAAAATGAATATAACGACGGCAAATAACGATTTCACAGTGCGAAAAGGTGACTAATGACGAAAATTGTCAAAATGGAGGGATATGAAATTCATCACCCGGTGTCCGACCTGAAGCGCAAGGCAAGCAAAGGCGACGGGCTGTCGCTTAAGGAAATTGAAAAACGCATCGCAAAAAAGATGGGCGCGCTGGAGGAGGAATTCCTGAGTGGCGTTCCCCCCGTTATCAAATCGATTGAGGACGCTCTTGATCGCCTCGAAAAAGGACAAGGCGGCATCGTCGAGCAAAAGGAAATCTTTCGTCAGGGCCATGATCTGAAGGGCATGGGAGGATCATTCGGATATCCGATTATGGGAACTATCGGTTCCGCGATCTGTCAGCTCTCGAATGACGACATTGAGACAAAAAACATGATGCTGCCCCTTATCCGGGTTCATCTTGATCTGTTGATTTACGTCAATGCACATCGGATCAAGGACGACACGGATCCAAAGGCCGCCCCGATCCTCGCGGCCCTCGAGAACGCCAAAACCAGATAGCCTGTCCGGTGCCCTTAAGCGTCCGGAACAGGGGACGTGTAATTCAGGCCGAGTCGGCCGCCATCTGCGTAAACAATTTGTCCGGTGATATATGAGCTATCGTCAGAGGCAAGAAACAGGGCTACTTTCGCAATCTCTTCCGGCGTTCCGGCGCGCCCCATGGGAGTACGGGAAAGAACACCCTTTCTCGCCGCCTCATCCTCCATCACCTTCTCCAGCATTTCGGTTGCAATCGATCCGGGGCCGACACCGTTCACGCGAACACCTCGCTGGGCAAGCGCAACGGCCATCACCCGCGTGAGCTGGTTCAATCCGCCCTTGGAAACATTGTACGGAAGTATACTGGGGATGGTAAGGATGGCATTCACCGACGACATGTTAATGATGCTGCCGCCCGTTTCCTGGTCGACCATAACCTTACCGGCCGCCTGGCTCAGTAGAAACGCCCCCTTGAGGTTGACTCCCAGCACCGCATCGAAGTCCTCTTCCGAGATTTCAAGCACATCGCCGGTTCGAAGAATGCCCGCATTATTGACAAGAATATCGAGATGGCCCTGCTCCTTGACAACATCAGCGACAAGCTGGACGCAGGCCGCTTTTTGCGAGATATCGCAGATCTTGCTGATAGCCGTATCGCCAAGCTTTTTCGCGGCGGCGGCCACTGCATCCCCGTTGACATCGGCAAGGTAGACAATTGCGCCTTCGCGTACAAACAGCTCGGCAACCCCGAACCCGATACCCTGCGCTGCACCGGTTACAATCGCAACTTTGTCTTTTAACCGCATTGGTATCTCCCCTTTTTATTTTACCGGGTAGCCAGCCTTTGCGAGAACTTCGGTAATTTCCGTCAGAATTGCCGGATCATCGATTGTCGCAGGCGCATTGTAAGGCTCTCCATCCGCAATTTTTCGCATGACGGCGCGCAATATCTTGCCTGAACGTGTTTTTGGAAGACGCTTCACCACCAGGGCAATCTTGAACGCGGCAACCGGCCCAATTTTCTCCCGAACCAGCGCAACGAGTTCTTTCTGTATTTCTTCTTCCGGGCGGTTCACCCCCGCATTCAGAACAACAAATCCCACGGGTATCTGACCTTTTAACTGGTCCTGGACACCCATAACGGCGCTTTCGGCAACATCGGGATGGCCGGCCAGCACTTCCTCCATCCCGCCGGTCGAGAGCCGGTGGCCTGCGACATTGATAATATCATCGGTCCGCGCCATGATGAAGAGATAGCCGTCTTCATCAATATAGCCCGCATCACCGGTCTTATAGTACCCCGGGATGTCGGCCATGTAAGAACGGACGAAGCCCTCATCATTCTGCCAGAGCGTCGGCAGCGAGCTCGGCGGCAGCGGCAATTTCACGGCAATTACCCCAATCTCGCCGCGCGCCATTTCCGTCTTGCCATCCTTCTCATCAATGATCCGGATATCATAGCCCGGCACCGGCAAAGTCGGACTGCCAAGCTTGACCGGCTTCATGCCGTATCCCATGCAGTTTGCCCCGATGGCCCAGCCTGTCTCCGTCTGCCACCAGTGATCGATGACAGGAACCTGAAGCTGATCCTGCGCCCAGATAATTGTGTCCGGATCCGCTCGCTCCCCAGCGAGGAAAAGGGTAACAAACTGACTAAGATCATAATCGGCAATCAGCTTGCCTTCAGGGTCCTGTTGACGAATGGCACGGAAAGCCGTGGGGGCCGTAAAAAGGGCTTTGACCTTATGGTCCTGAATAACCCGCCAGAATACGCCGGCGTCCGGAGTTCCGACCGGCTTGCCTTCATAAAGAATGGTCGTGCAGCCGTGCAACAGCGGGGCATAGACGATATAGGAATGGCCGACGACCCAACCAACATCAGACGCAGCCCAGAAGACTTCCCCAGGGTTTATGTCATACACATGCTTCATCGACCAGCGAAGCGCGACAGCATGTCCTCCGTTATCGCGTACCACTCCCTTCGGAATGCCCGTCGTGCCGGAGGTATAGAGGATATAGAGCGGATCCGTTGCGGCAACCGGCACACAGGGTGCGGGCTCGGCTGCCGCCACCAGTTCCTGCCAATCGCAATCGCGTTCTTCAGAAAGATCAGCCGCGCATTCAGGGCGCTGCAGAACAATACAGCTCGACGGCTTGTGGGTTGAAAGATTGATAGCATCGTCAATCAACGGCTTGTAAGCGATGGTGCGGCCAGGCTCAAGACCGCAGGACGCCGCAACGATTGCGACGGGCTTGGCGTCATCAATACGCGTTGCCAGTTCTTTCGGCGCAAAGCCGCCAAAAACTACGGAATGAATGGCGCCGATACGGGCACATGCCAGCATGGCGACCGCGGCTTCCGGAACCATCGGCATATAGATCAGGACCCGGTCACCTTTTTTGATGCCGCGAGAGGCAAGCGCTCCGGCAAAGCGGGCAACAATATCCGTGAATTCGCGATAGGTAAATTTGACTACCTGCCCGGTCATCGGGCTGTCATAGATCAGGGCATTCTGATCCCCGCGCCCCTCCTCGACATGCCGGTCGAGACAATTGTAGCAGGTGTTCATTTCTGCACCTTCGAACCAGCGATAAAAAGGCGGATTGTCGGAATTCAGGACACGATCCCATGGCTTGCTCCAACTAATGCCTTCAGCGGCCTTGCTCCAGAAAGCCTCCGGATCTTTCAATGATTGCTGATAATCCTGTTCATAGCTGGTCATATCCGACTTCCCTGATTGTTTTTTGCTTATTGTTAGAAAAACAACGGTCAGCCTCCATTGTCAACAGAAACTGCCGAGGCAAACTGCCGCATTCCGAGGTCGTTAGATAAAAAAGAAACCCGCCAGGTTGTGCCTGCGGGTTTCTGTTGGCTTTATTTACCTTCAGTCGTTTGAGGATGACTTGAATAACTCGTCAAGTTCATGCGCAGAGGCGGACTTCTCCTCATCCTCCTCTTTTTTCTTGGCGGACGATTTACCGAAAACCGCTTCCGCTTCAGCGCGAGGATCATATGCCTCTTCTTTCTCGACCTGCTGTTTTTTCAACTCATAAGGCGTCAATGGCACTGCTGCAGCTTCCGCTGCAACAGCGGCGGCGACCTCTTCCATCAGCTTGCCACGATCTTCATCCTTACGGCGATGGGCAGATTTCTGAACGGCTTCATCCAGTTCCAACTGCGTACAGATACCAAGGCTAACCGGATCCCGTGGCCGTATATTCTGTGCGTTCCAATGGGTACGGTCGCGCACGGCATTAATTGTGGTTTTCGTAGTGCCAACCAGTTTCGAAATTTGCGCATCCGTCAGCTCGGGATGAAACTTCACAAGCCAGGAAATAGCGTCCGGACGATCACCGCGACGGGATACCGGCGTATACCGACCTCCGCGTCGGCGGGGCTGGGGGACATCACCGGCAGGATCACTGATAACGAGCCGTGCAGACGGGTCCTGCTGACAACGGTCGATCTCTTCCGTCGTCAGCTGTCCGTTAGCGACCGGGTCAAGCCCGACGATCCCAACGGCAACCTCACCATCGGCGATTCCCTGAACCTCAAGGGAATGCAAGCCGCAAAATTCAGCAATCTGCGTAAAGGATAATGATGTATTATCAATCAGCCAAACGGCCGTCGCCTTTGGCAGTAGGGGCGTTACCATAAAGTCTCCTTTTTCGGGCCTCTCTATCATAAGTTCGGGCCCAAACTCGATTCTTGTATGTATATGGCGAAAAAAGCCCCCAAAGTCCACACCTAAACCGTCAAAACGATTTTCCCGATGTGAGCGGAATCATCAATACGATGATGGGCTGCCGCTGCCTCCGTCAGGGGGAATGTGCTGTCCATTACCGGCTTGACCGTTCCCGCCGACAGAAGCGGCCATACTTTCGCTTCCAGTCGCGACCCGATATCCGCCTTTGCCTGCACGGATTGAGGGCGAAGGGTGGATCCGGTTATCGTCAATCGCTTCAACATCATGGCCGCAAAATTGACCTTCACCTCCGCCCCGCCGAGAAAAGCGATGTAAACCAGCCGCCCCTCAACAGCCAGCGCCGAAATATTACGCTGAATATAATCGCCACCAACCATATCGAGAATGAGGTTAACACCCTTGCCATCGGTCATTTCCTTGACAACCTCGACAAAATCCTCGGTCCGATAATTGATACCTCTCTCCGCGCCGAGTTTTTCGACCGCCCGACATTTCTCGTCCGTGGACGCCGTTGTAAAAACTCGTGCTCCGAACGCTTTGGCAAGCTGTATGGCCGTCGTTCCGATACCGCTCGCTCCGCCATGCACAAGAAACGATTCACCGCCGGTCAGGTGTCCCCGATCAAACACGTTCGTCCAAACTGTGAAGAAAGTTTCCGGCAAGGCCGCCGCCTGAACCAAGTCAAATCCTTTTGGGACATCAAGACATTGGGCTTCTGGCGCAACGCAATATTCCGCATAGCCGCCACCCGCGACGAGGGCACAAAGCTGATCGCCGACTTTATATTTGGTCACTCCTGCACCGGCGGCGGCAACAGTTCCCGAGACTTCAAGGCCTGGAATATCGGAAGCGCCAGGCGGCGGCGCATAGCCGCCTTTCCGTTGTAGGACGTCCGGCCTGTTCACGCCCGCAGCCGCTACTTTGATCAGCACTTCATCATGGTTCGGCTCCGGCACCGGACGCGTGGCAGGCACCAGTCCCTCCGGCCCGCCGAACTCCTTGATTTCGATCGCGGTCATTGTCTTGGGCAGGCTTGTCATATTATTCTCCATGTATCTCAACCCTTCCATTGCGCGCTTGGACAGGATTGAAAAGGTTTATTATTCTGGTTGCAAACCAGCATAGCATATTGAGGAAATGAGCGATGACAAGTGATGATGATGACAAACCCGTCGTGGGAAGCAGCCCGGTGAATTTCGACACCATGTCAATCTCAGACCTTGAAGAGTATATCGTATCCCTGACAGAAGAAATCGAGAGAACAAAGCAGGTTATTTCGAAGAAGAAAGCGGCCCAGGATGCCGCATCAACCTTCTTTAAGAGCTAACATAAAATTCTTGCCCTGACATGGCGCGGAGCGAATCAGTAGAATAATTATATAAAAAATGACGAAAATACTAAAAATTTGTATATTCATTAATTGTAATTTAATATTTGACCTTTAAGTTAAATGCTGCAGCCCAACTTGGACTGCATTTGGCTGGAATCCTAGTTCCAGCCTCTATGACGCCTCCCTGTTGACTTGGGCCGCCTTCTTCAAGGCGGCTCTTTTTTTGCACTGCACCTAAAACTGTGCCCTCTTTCGTTTAATAAACCAGCAACATAGCCTCTTGACTCTTGCACAAAATCAGCGTTTTAATTCGCTCCATCAGAGGCAAGTCTGACAGGTTGAGGCAAAAAAGAGGGGGCGCCCTATGTGGCAGCCCCCTTAATAATTTATACTATTTCCAGCGTCCTTACAGATGCCCGATGCGGGGTGGTCCACCCTTTGACGCTTGACTGGGGCCAAAGGCCTTGTCGAGAATGCTTGTACTGTCTTCCGCCAGCAAAATAGCATCCGTCAAAGAATTGAGAATCCGCATATTGTTGGCGAGGACAGCTTTCGCCTCGACCCGCTGATCGTCTGTAATCAACGCGCAGCGCTCAAGTATGTCTTTTCGCAACATGCAAAGTACGTCTTCCAGCTTCTTGCCCGCCGGATTGTCTTCAGTTACCAAATAATGGGTCACATTCATGCCCTCCTAACCAGAAACTTGACGCTATATTAGCAGTTTTTTGGTTAAATTTTTGATAACCCGGCCATTCTGGAACCCATCACAAATTTCGCGCGCGCTCCCGCAGGACAAACTTCTGTACTTTCCCGGTAGAGGTTTTAGGCAATTCCTCAAACACGACCGTCTTCGGGCATTTATAATGGGCCATGTTATCCCGGCAGAACTGGATCAACTCCGCTTCCGTTGCCGTCTTACCTTCCCGCAGCATGACAAAGGCGCAGGGAGTTTCTCCCCATTTGTCATCCGGACGGGCAACAACAGCGACTTCCAGCACGGCAGGATGCTTATAGAGGGTCCCCTCTACCTCGATTGTCGAGATATTCTCCCCACCTGAAATGATAATGTCCTTTGACCGGTCTCTGAGTTCGACATATCCGTCTTCATGGACAACCCCCAGATCACCGGAATGGAACCAGCCGCCCTTGAAGGATGCCTGCGTCGTTTTCGCGTTCTTCAAATACCCCTTCATGATCAGGTTACCCCGCAACATCACCTCGCCCATGGTATTGCCGTCTGCGGCGACCGGGGTCATTGTTTCAGGATCCATAACCTCAAGTCCGGCCAGCGCATGGTAGCGGACACCCTGTCGTGCCTTGAGCGCTGCCCGATCTTCGACCGGTTTCTCATCCCAGTCCGCATTCCAGTCGCACAGAACCGCAGGGCCATAGGTTTCAGTCAGCCCATACACATGGGTGACATCGAACCCCATTTCATCCATTTCCGCCAGTACCGTCGCAGGGGGCGGAGCAGCCGCCACCATGAACTTCACGCCTTTCGGCGCTTTCGCTTTGTCTTCCGCCGATGCATTGATCAACATGGAAAGAATGATGGGCGCGCCGCACATGTGATCGACCTGGCATCTTCCCAATTCATGATATATCGCACTAGCCTCGACCTTGCGCAGGCAGACATGCGTGCCGCCTACAGCCGTTAGCGTCCAGGGAAAACACCATCCATTGCAATGGAACATCGGCAGCGTCCAGAGGTAAACCGGATGCTTGGGCAGGCTCCAGGACACGGCATTCCCCATGGCGGACAGATAGGCACCCCGATGATGGTAGACCACGCCTTTCGGGTCTCCCGTCGTGCCGGAGGTATAGTTCAGGGAAATCGCCGACCATTCATCGTCCGGCCCCTGCCACTCGAAATTCGGATCTCCGCTCGCAATGAAGGCCTCATACTCTATCTCGCCGATCAACTCGCCGCTTTCCGCCAGCGTATCATCGATATCGATGACAATCGGCTTCACCTTGGAGAGTGTCAGGGCCTCCTTGATAAGGGGTGAGAACTCGCGGTCCGTTAAAAGCAGCTTGCACTCGCCGTGATCAAGAATGAAGGCCAGCGCCGCTGCGTCAAGGCGGGTATTAAGGGCGTTGAGAACCGCGCCGATCATTGGCACGCCGTAATGCGCCTCCAACACCGCCGGAATGTTCGGCGCCATAATGGCCACGGTATCACCAACCCCCAATCCGCGTGCTTTCAACGCACTCGCGAGTTGACGTGATCTGTCATAAAATTCACGATAACTATAGGTGATCTCACCATGCACGATGGCGATCTTGTCCGGATAAACCGCTGCCGAGCGCTGGAGAAACGTGAGAGGCGTTAACGGCTCATAGTTCGCGAGATTGCGATCAAGGTTAGTCTGATACGGATTTTTAGTCAAAAGAGTCTCCCAATCTTTTTCAAAAAATTAGCCAATGATGTTTGCGGTTTTTGTAGCGGCAGCTCTCACGCCCCTCCCTGTTCACCGCTTAAGGTGACCGGCACACCGGGCAGGAATTTCGACACCCTGATGCCCAGCGACGTCTTCACATGCTCCACATTGGGGGCACCTGTCAATTCATGGGTGAGAAAGTGTTGATAGGTATCCCAGTCTTTTGCCACGACCTTTAAGATAAAGTCATTTTCGCCGGCTAGCATGTAGCATTCCCGCACCAGCGGCCAGCTTTGCACAAGTTTTTCAAAGGCGGAAAGATCGTTCTCTGCCTGGCTTTGAAGACCGACCAGCGCGAACACTGTAACGCCAAAGCCGAGATGCTCCGGGTTCAGCTGCGCATGATACCCTTCAATATATCCCGCCTCTTCAAGGGCGCGAACCCGCCTCAGGCACGGAGGGGCCGATATGCCGGCATTTTTTGCCAGTTCTACATTGGTGATACGTCCGTCTTCCTGCAGGTCATGCAGGATACGGCGATCGATTTCGTCCAGCTTTACGCGTTGCATTTATTTCCTCCGAACATTTATTGCACGCAATATTATTACAAAGATTGCGTTCCGCCAAGCCATAGAAGCAGGGACTATGCCAAAAGAGTAAGAAAATTACTCGGCGTGCCATTAAATCACTTGACCCATGCCAAAGCCGCGGCCTATGCCAGAAAAATGAATGTGAGTGCAAAGCAAAACCAAATGTCATGCTGGATCGTCACCGATGGCAGTGCCGGCATGGAAATTCAGGGAATCGGCCTTGCGGAGGCGCTGGGCCTTGAGTTTGAGGTCAAACGAATTGTCACAAAAGCACCATGGCGATGGCTGCCGCCGCAGTTCTGGATCAATCCTCTTGCCCATCTCGACAAATCCGGTGATTTACTCCTTCCGCCCTGGCCCGATGTCCTTATAACATGCGGCCGACAGTCCATTCCGGCGAGTCTGGCAATAAAAAAGGCAAATGGCGCTAAAACATTCACCATCCATATCCAGACACCGAATTGCGATGCATCGAAATTTGATCTCGTCATCGTGCCCGAACATGACAAGCTGCGCGGCAAAAATGTGCTGGTATGTGAAGGTGCGCTGGGTCGGATCACGCCGGAAAAACTAAATGAGGCGGGCGAGAAATTCCGCGAAAGTGTCTCCCGCCTCCCCTCGCCTGTCGTCACAGTCCTGATCGGGGGGACCAATCGATGCTATGAGATGACTGAGGAAGTCATGAAGGATCTCGCATCAAAACTGGAGGCGCTTCACGAAGAGACGAAATGCAGCTTTCTCGTGACAACGTCCCGGCGCACGGGCAAAGCAAACGAGAAGATTCTCAAGTCGGCCCTCTGCAATGTTCCGCATCGGCTGTGGACGGGAGACGGCGAAAATCCCTATTTTGGATATCTGGCACTTGCCGATGCCCTGATCGTAACGGGCGATTCTGTCAATATGGTCTGTGAAGCCTGCGCCCTCGGCAAACCGGTCCATATTTTTGAACTGCCCGGCGGGAACGCCAAGTTCAACTATTTCCATAAACGTATGCGCGACAAGGGCTATACCCGCCCTTTTAAAGGCCATCTGGAACAATGGTCCTACCCGCCTCTCCTAGAAACACAAAAGGTTGCGGCTGAGGTCGGGGTACTTCTTCAAGAACGACAAACGTGACCGCAAAGCATCAGGCGGCATAACCGTGCCCGCAAAGTTGCCAACGCCCCTTGCATGGCTTCGCCCCACGTTATACATACGGCTATATTTTCAAAAGCACGACAATATCATACCGGAGTTCGGCATGGCGGATATTCATCACACGGACGTTTTAATCATCGGCTCCGGCCCGGCAGGCGACACAGCGGCCATATATGCGGCACGCGCCTCGCTCGACCCGATTCTCGTGCATGGATTGCAGCCTGGTGGACAGCTCACGATTACGACAGACGTTGAGAACTACCCGGGCTTTGCCGATCCCATTCAGGGACCATGGCTGATGGAGCAGATGGAAGCTCAGGCCCGGAATGTCGGCACGCGCATCTTCAACGATTACATCGTCGATCTGGATGTCACCCAGCGCCCCTTCGTCGCGACAGCTGATTCCGGAACGAAATATGTTGCGCAATCCGTCGTGATAGCGACCGGAGCAGCGGCAAAATGGCTCGGCCTCCCCTCCGAGCAGAAATATATGGGGTTTGGCGTTTCCGCTTGTGCCACCTGCGATGGCTTTTTCTATCGTGGTAAGGAAGTAATGGTCATTGGCGGCGGCAATACCGCCGTGGAAGAAGCAATATACCTTACCAATCATGCCGACAAGGTGACGCTGGTCCATCGGCGGGACGAACTCCGGGCCGAAAAAATCCTCGTTGACCGCTTGATGAAGAACCCGAAGATCGAGATTATCTGGGATCATGTGCTTGAAGAAATAATCGGGCAGGACGATCCTTTCGGCGTTACCGCTGCACGCCTGCGGCATGCAAAGACCGGTGAGACACAGGAAGTATCCGTGCATGGCGTCTTTATTGCCATTGGGCATACGCCGAATACGGAACTTGTAAAGGGCAAGCTCGATATGGATAACGAGGGTTATCTGATCACGGCGCCTGACTCCACTGCGACCAATATTCCCGGCATCTTCGCGTGCGGCGATGTGCAGGACAAGATTTACCGTCAGGCGGTGACCGCCGCGGGAACCGGCTGTATGGCCGCGCTTGAAGCCGAAAAATACATTGCAGAACACGAAAGCACCTCGGCCGAAGCCGCTGAGTAGAGAGGGACCGCAGAGTTTTGGGCGAACGCGCCTGAATTCCACAGCGGAGAAAACATGGATTGGGATAAACTGCGCATATTTCATGCGGTTGCGGAGGCCGGTAGCTTCACGCGCGCCGGAGAAACCCTGCACCTCAGTCAGTCCGCCATCAGCCGCCAGATCAGCGCCCTTGAAGAAAGCCTCCAGGTCGCCCTTTTCCACCGTCACGCCCGTGGCCTGTTGTTGACAGAACAAGGAGAGTTGCTGTTTCAAACCGCCCATGAAGTCTTCGCCAAACTGGCGATGACGGAAGCCCAGCTTATGGACGCACACGAAAAGCCTTCGGGCGAGCTCCGGGTCACTGCAACCGTCGGGTTGGGCGCCAACTGGCTGACACCCCGCATTCGGGAATTTATCGAGCTCTATCCGGATATCACAGTAAATCTTATTCTGGCAGATCGGGAACTTGATCTTGGCATGCGGGAAGCCGATATCGCCATTCGCTTGCGCGCGCCGGTTCAGCCCGATCTTATCCAGCGCAAACTGATGACAGTCAACCATCATGTCTATGCATCCCCGGATTACCTGAAAAAAAACGGCACCCCGACCCGCCTGGAAGACATCGTCGACTGTAACCTCATCAGCTATGGCGATGAGGCGCCGTCGAATATTTCCAACGTCAACTGGCTGGTGAGTGAACTCTCGAAGGTCGGACGTGAAAAAGAACCTATCTTCAAGGTCAATAACGTCTATGGTTTGTTGCTGGCGGTCCAAAGCGGCCTCGGGATAGCGAGTCTGCCGGACTATATCGTAGACGGCCATACAAATGTTGTTCGCATCCTGCCCGACGTTGGCGGCCCGACTTTCGATTCCTACTATGTCTATCCGGAAGAATTACGGAAATCCAAACGGGTGACGATTTTCCGGGATTTTCTGATCCAGAAAGTAGCCGAATACTCCTTTTAGCAGAGCTCCAGTCAAGCCATGCAGGATAAACATATTAGCATTGACGAAATTGATCTTTTCCGGCGGCCTGTATTTTTATAGAAAGACGGCGGACGATGTTGCATCGCAACACATGTTCTCGCAGAAATCCCTGATTTTTGCGGTATTGCAAAATTTCCTCCCTGATTTTTGCAATCCTATGTCTTCTTGACATATACCTCCCTGTTAGACTTGACCGGCCTCTTTATTGAGGCCGGTCTTTTTTTGGCTATATTCCTGTCTTAATTTAAAAAACCTTTTAAATAGGGATTCATGTTCCATTTTATAGCTATGCAATTTCTGCATATGTGCGCTGCAATATTATTGGTGGAAACCGAGGCTGGAATTAGCTATTTATAGAGCATTGATGTTGCGTTGCAGCATTCAATATATCAGCTCCCTGCTGATATCGATTACATGTATTCCTCCCAATCACATGTAATCTGTATTGTCGAAAGGCAATACCTCCCTGTTAGACTTAGCCGGCCTCTTCATTGAGGCCGGTCTTTTTTTGTATGCCGTGATGACATGGCTGATATGCTTAATTGCATATTCTAAAATCTGAAAGAAACCCAATATTAAAAAGAGGTGGTGTTGAGAAAACATCGCTCTAATGCCGGAGCCTTCCGGCGCGAAACAGGTGGGTTCCTCCCTATCCGCTTGTTTCATTGCATCTTTTTTGGTGCGCCTCCCTGTCAGAAATGCCGACCATTTGCTTGGTCGGCATTTTTGATTTCAGAGGACGTTAGTCGTGATGATGGCCGATCGGCCCTTCCTTGAACAGATAGTCCTTAAGTTCGTGATCCAAAGTAGAATCCCGGCGACGAATCCATTCCAGTACCATTGCAGCGTGCTCTTTCTCTTCATCACGGTTATGTGCGAGAATTTTTTTCAGCTCCTCATCCTTGCACGCATCAACCCGTTGATTATACCAGTCGACGGCTTCCAGCTCCTCCATCAGCGATGTAATTGCCCGATGCATATCCCGTGTTTCATCAGAAAGTTCCTCGATTGGCTCGTGGTATCCTTCATTAGCCATTTAATATCGCCCTCCTTGGCGCATTGGAATGATTCCAGAAAATTATCATTTTATAGATAGCAGAAGCTGAAACATTCGCAACCCGCCGGGAGCGGAAATATCAAATATCTACATGAACAGTCTTTCGCCTTTCATGTCTTTATAGAGATCGGCGACATACTCACCATAGCCGTTATATATTTCTGTCGGGATCCTCTCCCCCGTTCCGATATCGCGCTCTGTCGCCTGTGACCAACGCGGATGGGGCACCTCCGGATTTACATTTGCCCAAAAACCGTATTCCTCGTCGGCAAGGGCTTCCCAAAACGTCGTCGGCCGCTTATCGGTGAAATTAAAGCGGACAATGGATTTCACATGCTTGAAACCATATTTCCATGGCACGGCAAGCCGCAAAGGCGCGCCATTCTGTTTCGGAACGGGCTTGCCATACAGGCCGGTCACGATAAATGAGAGATCATTGGTCGCCTCTTTTAAGGTCAGGCCGTCAGTATAGGGCCATGGGTACCAGAATTGCCGCTGACCCGGTGCTACCGACTTATCCTCAAAGGTTTGCATGACCAGATACTTTGCATTGGACGTCGGCGCCGCAAGTTTGACCAGTTCCTTCAGGGGGAAACCGCTCCATGGTACGACCATGGACCAAGCCTCAACACAGCGATGCCGATATAAGCGCTCCTCCAGCGGCATTTTTGCGAGAAGATCGTCTACACCAATCTCCATCTCTTTTTCCACAAGACCGTCAATCTTGACCGTCCAAGGCCGGATTTTAAGTTCCTGGGCGGCGTTATAGATTTCCTTGTGAGACCCGAACTCATAGAAATTGTTATAGGTCGTGGCGATTTTTTCCGGTGTCAGCTCCCGCGTAATTTTATAGCGGTCATTGCGAGGGACCGGATAGAGGCCAACGCTCGGATCAGCCTCTGCCGCCGCAAAAGCGGATTTGATGACTGCTGACGTTCCGATTGACGCAATCAGTCCGGCGCCCGCCATTCCCTGCAGGATTTTCCGTCTGTTCAGATACACATCTTCCGATGTCGCTTTCGATTCAGGGAGCACCCAGCCTTTTGGATTTCTAATTAGCACGCGCCCAATTCCTCCTGCTTGGTTCATATTACAGGAGATAATCGGGCGACGAAGCTTCAACTACAAGTCAACAGTCTGTGAGCACTGCCCACAATCCGCTGATTCAGTTACGATTCTGCAATACCTTGTCCGCATTCTGACCAGTCAGTTCCTGCAGATGATCAAACTCACTGCGGTAGGTCCCGACCCCGAGGGTTACGGACCGCAGATCAACGATCAGATCATGCACCTCGGATTCGGGAATCATCGCCACCAGCATATCCCAGCCATCCCAGCCGTCACGGGCGTCAAACCCCAGAATCTGACCCCGGCGGCCGCTGACGATGCTGTTCACCCGCGACGTATGCTCCGACGGCATTGCGATTTCCACCTTGTAAATCGGTTCCAGCAATACCGGATCGCATTTTGGCATGCCCTCGCTCATGGCAATCCGCGCGGCGGACCGGAATGAATTTTCCGAACTATCAACCGAATGGAACTGGCCGTCGAACAGGGTGACGGAAACATCGACCACCGGAAACCCAAGCGGACCTTCCAGCAGATATTCCTTCACCCCGTTTTCAACGGCAGGAATATATTGCTTGGGGACAGATCCGCCGACAATTTTCTCCTCGAAATTAAACCCGGAGCCCCGCGGTAACGGCTTGATCTCGATATGCACATCCCCGAACTGCCCATGGCCGCCGCTTTGTTTTTTATAGCGGGCATGCTGCTTCGCAGCCTTCCGGATAGCTTCCTTATAAGCAACTTTTGGCCGTCGTGATTTTACGCTAATTCCATACTTGTTCCGCATCCGGTCCAGGGCAACGTTCAAATGAATCTCACCCTGCCCCCACAACAGCAGTTCCTGGGTTTCCTGCTTATGTTCGACTTTGAGCGAGTTGTCTTCTTCAAGGACCTTGGCCAGTGCAGCAGAGAGCTTGACCTCGTCATCCCGATTCTCCGGAACGAGAGCGATACTGTAAACAGGCGCCAGCATCTGATCCTCCGACATCGCGACCGTCTTGTCCTTCATCAAAATGTCGCCCGTCTGCACCTCATCAAGACGTCCGAAGGCAACGATATCTCCGGGCATGGCCTTGGTTATCTTCTCTGATTTGCCGCCTTGCAGCCGGTACAACCCTCCAATTCTTCCGGCGAAGAGGGTTTCGCCATCCTTTATGTCTCCGGACCAGATGCGACCAAGAGAAAGCTTGCCGCCTTGCGCCGACATATAGGTTTTGAGTATTTGCACAACCGGTTCCCCGGAGGCGGCATCAAAGCCATTTCGCTCCGCTGCAACGGAAGCCTCCGGCACTTCATGCCGCAGAGCCTTCAGGAGGCGACGTACGCCGTTATCATTCTCGGCGGACCCCAGAAACACAGGTGTTACAAGCCCTTCGCGCAGGTCATTTTGCAGCAACCCATAAATCTCCTCGCGCTCCGGTTCGATGTCTTCCAGCAGTTCTTCCATCAAATGGTCATCAAAGTCTGCAAGCTTTTCGAGCATTTCGAAACGGGAGGTTCCCTCCTCTTCGGCCATTTCGGGCGGAAGATCGATGACGCGTGACGCCTCTCCTTCCTTGTAGACATAAGCCCTTTCCGAGGCGAGATCGACATAACCGGTAATAATATCGTCCTTGAAAATCGGCACCTGCCGCAATACGAGCGCGCGATCAGCAACCGCCTGCAGCGAGTTGAAAAGATCATGCACAGATCCATGCGCCTTATCCATCTTGTTCACAAAGATAAAGGTTGGCAGTCCTTTTTCCTCGAGACACTTAAGGAGAGGAGACAAGGTCAAAGCCCGCTCGCCATCCGGCTCGCACACCACAACCGCTGCATCGACACCAGCGAGCGCGTTTTCGCTTTCCTGAAAAAACTCCACGGATCCGGGACAGTCAAGAATAGTAAATTCATCGCCAAGATAGTTGGCATGTGCCGCGTTGACCTCAACGCTCATCTGACGCTCCCGCGCTTCCTTCGAGCTGTCACCGCAGGACGTCCCTGACGGAACGCTGCCTTTGCGATCTGTCTCCTCACAAATATGCAGGATGGCTTCAAGAAGAGTTGTTTTACCGCTTGAGTAGGGACCCACCAGCGCAACACTGCGAGGTCCCTTGGGTTTGTCTACGACCATAACATACCTCCCTTGTTTGTTAGATTATTCTAATGTTCTTCCTCTGAGTGGGCTCGCGCAAGAAGATTCTTGGAGGACGGTCGGGAGGGCGCAGAAATTCAGGAATGGCCGGAGAAATTTTAGGGCAGGCTCGGGCTCATAAAAAAAGGCGACCGAATCATCGACCGCCTTTTTCGGTGAATTTGCTTATATTTCAGCTAAGGCTGGCACAAAACCGCTGAATACGTCCACAGGCCTCGGTCAGGGCCTCCGTCGACGTCGCATAAGAGACACGAAAATGCGGCGACAGCCCAAAGGCTTCTCCATGGACCACCGCAACCCCTTCGCTCTCGAGCAGCTCGGAGATAAAATCGAAATCACTCGTGATCTCCTTCCCCTCTGGCGTTTTCTTGCCAATACACCCGGCGCAGGACGGATAGACATAAAAGGCCCCTTCCGGCACCTGGCAGCTGAGGCCTTTCGCCTGGTTCAGCATACCGACGACAAGATCACGGCGCTCCTCAAAGACTTTCGCGCGCTCCGCAATAAAATCCTGTGGTCCGTTCAGCGCCTCAACGGCTGCGTACTGACTGATGGAGCAAGGATTGGACGTGCTTTGTGACTGCACTTTCGCCATGGCCTTGATCAACTCCACCGGCCCCCCGCCATAGCCGATACGCCAACCCGTCATGGCATAGGATTTCGAAACCCCGTTCATGGTCAGTGTCCGGTCATAAAGGGCAGGCTCGACCTGAGCCGGGGTAACAAATTTGAAATCCCCATACACCAGATGCTCATACATATCGTCGGTCAATATCCAGACATGCGGATGGCGCACCAGGACATCCGTCAGCGCCTTCAATTCGTCATAGCTGTAACCGGCGCCCGACGGGTTTGACGGAGAGTTGAAAATCAGCCATTTGGTTTGTGGCGTAATGGCCGCCTCAAGATCTGCGGGCTGCATCTTGAAGCTGTTCTCCGCGGATGTCGGAATAAAAACCGGCTCTCCACCGCCCAGCAGAACCATATCCGGATAGGAGACCCAGTATGGCGCCGGAATGAGCACTTCATCGCCCGGATTCAGAGTGGCAATCAAAGCATTATAGATGATCTGCTTGCCGCCGGTGCCAACCGTTATCTGAGACGGTTCATAATCGAGATCATTGTCGCGCTTAAACTTCGCACAAATTGCCTTTTTCAGCTCCGGAATGCCATCCACGGCCGTGTATTTCGTCTTGCCTTCGCTGATCGCACGAATTGCCGCTTCTTTGATGTTGTCCGGCGTATCGAAATCCGGCTCTCCGGCTCCAAGGCCAATAACATCGCGACCCGCCTGTTTGAGTTCCGCGGCCTTTGTAGTGACCGCAATGGTAACAGAAGGCTTAATACGACCCAGACTCTGCGCAACAATAGACATAACTTAGCATCTCTCTTTCCGCTTGGATAAAACATGGCGCTTTCCCGCGCCTTCACGCAATAGCGTCTATACCGCTTATTGCCGTTACAAACCATTAGTTTTTCTGAAAAAGACCCTGAAAACCTTAAAGAACGCGTTTTCTATTCGGCTGCGGTCCCGTCTCCCGTATGCGCCTTGAAGCGACCGGAACTGACAGACGCCTCTTCCATGATCCATTCCCGGAAGGCCGCGATGCGAGGGCGATCTGCCGCCTCTTCAGGACTCACTATATAATAGGCGTGATCCGCCTGCATGGGCTGAATGTTAAATGGCTGGACAAGTCTGCCGGCCATCAGGTCATCCGCCGCAAGCGTACTGCGTCCAAGAGCCACGCCCTGCCCTTCCATTGCCGCGGTCAGCAACATGGAACTGTCATTGAAACTCGGTCCTTTTTTCGGATCAACTCCCGTAACGCCTGCCATGGCCAGCCAGGCCTGCCAGTCAATCCGCATATCATCATGCAGAAGGGTATGGTATTTCAGATCACTCGGGTGGCGCAGAGGATGCTTTCCTTTGAGAAGACTTGGGCTGCACACCGGGAACATCAACTCCTCCGTCAGAAGCTTATTGACGCGCAAGCCCGGATAATGACCATGTCCGTAGCGAATGACCACATCAACGTCTTCCCGATTAAAATCCGTCAGATGGTCGGAGGCGGATAGCCTCACATCTATATCCGGATGCGCTTCCCGAAACCGGCTGAGACGCGGCAGCAGCCAGCGGGCTGCGAAAGATGGCAGCGTATCCACATGCAAAGCGCCGGAAGCATCCTGGAGCATAATCTTTTCCGTCGCCGCGCCGATTATTTCTAGACCGTTCCGCACCCCCATTACATAGTTCTGCCCCTCGTTCGTTAAAATCACGGCGCGGTTCAGCCGCTTGAACAGGGTCACGCCCAGCCAATCCTCCAGCGCCTTGACCTGATGACTAACGGCTGCAGGTGTCACGAACAGTTCTTCTGCTGCCTTAGAAAAACTTAAATGCCGCGCCGCTGCTTCAAAGCTGCGCAACGCCTTTAACGGGGGAAAGCGCATTACTCAATCCTATTTCAGATTAGAAAAACTAAATCATTCTATTAGAATTTGTCGTTTGTAATCAAGTCAGAAAAAGAACAAATATGGCTTATCAGAGCAACCGGTGCAGCCATATCGTCGGGCCGCCCAATTGAGTAAAGGAATAAGAAGATGGCAACAAAAGCAGTTATCAATGGTGGCAACATGCATCTCGCACCCGTCAGCGGCTATGGCAGCAGCGCCGGGGTTATGGGATCCGTTACATCCATGATCCTCAAATGGCAGGAACGCGCAACCATGCGGCACAACCTGGCATCTCTGGATGAAGAATATTTGAATGACATGGGCCTGTCCGCTGCCCAGATTAAAACCGAAACCGGCAAAGCCTTCTGGCAGTCATGATAGTTTCAAGATACCGCCCGGGTTAACGTCTGTCCTCCCCCCAATTCCTGTCCTCAGACGTCCGGGCGGACACTTGCTCCCGCAAGGTGTCTTGCACATAAATTTGCATTTCCTGTCAGAATGAATTGGAAATTACTTCGCAAGCGCCCTATAACCTCCTTATGCAACTAGAGAACAAAAATGAAACATCAGGACTGGAAGACGCTTCGGCGGCCTTCATTCCTCACCGCCCTGCACGACCTGAAAAATCCGAAGGGGGCATCTCGTTCGAGGTGGTTTCAGAATACGAACCCGCGGGCGATCAGCCTGAAGCCATAGAGGCTCTTGTTGACGGTATAAAGCAGCATGAGAAGGATCAGGTCCTGCTCGGCGTGACCGGGTCGGGCAAAACCTTCACTATGGCTAAAGTCATCGAAAAGCTGCAACGCCCGACACTTATCCTTGCCCATAACAAGACGCTCGCCGCGCAGCTCTATGGCGAGATGAAGGCATTTTTCCCTAATAATGCCGTCGAATATTTTGTCTCCTACTATGACTATTACCAGCCGGAAGCCTATGTCGCGCGGACGGATACCTATATCGAAAAAGACGCATCGGTGAATGAGCAAATTGACCGCCTGCGCCATTCGGCAACCCGCGCTCTGTTGGAGCGGGACGATGTCATTATTGTCGCCTCCGTCTCTTGTATTTATGGTATCGGCTCGGTTGAGACCTATAGCGAGATGACACTGGACCTGAAAGTCGGCAAGAATTTCGATCGTCAATCCCTGCTTCGCAAACTAGTCGAAATCCAGTACCGGCGGAATGATGCCAGCTTTACCCGCGGCACCTTTCGGGTACGCGGCGATACAATCGAAATTTTCCCAGCCCATCTAGAAGATCGCGCCTGGCGCCTCTCGCTTTTCGGCGATGAGCTGGAGAGCATCACGGAGTTCGATCCGCTTACCGGCGAGAAAGCCGGTACTCTCTCCGAGGTGCGTATTTACGCCAACAGTCATTACGTGACACCAAAGCCGACCCTGAAGCAGGCGCAGGAACTGATCAAGCAGGAGCTCAAATCGCGGCTTGCCGAATTTGAGGCACAGAACAAGCTGCTTGAAGCACAGCGGCTTGAACAACGTACCATGTTCGACCTCGAGATGATGGAGGCGACAGGCGCCTGCGCCGGAATTGAAAATTACTCACGTTATCTCTCGGGACGCGGTCCGGGACAACCCCCACCAACCCTGTTCGAGTATCTGCCTGACAATGCCGTTTTGATGGTGGACGAGAGCCATGTGACCGTCAGCCAGATCGGCGCCATGTACAAAGGAGACTTTCGAAGGAAATCAACGCTGTCGGAGTATGGTTTCCGTTTGCCATCCTGCATGGATAATCGGCCACTCAAATTTGAGGAATGGGAAGCCATGCGGCCGCAGACGGTCTTCGTTTCCGCGACGCCCGGCCCGTGGGAGCTGGAACGCACCGGCGGCGCCTTCGTTGAACAGGTTATCCGCCCGACGGGCCTGACCGACCCGGAATGTATTATCCGCCCTGTAGCGCAACAAGTCGACGACCTCATGCGTGAAAGCAAGGAATGCGCCGCGCGGGGAGAGCGTGTTCTCGTGACGACGCTCACCAAGAAAATGGCGGAAGACCTGACGGAATATTTTCACGAGAACGGGATAAAGGTCCGCTATCTTCATTCGGATATCGATACGCTCGAGCGAATTGAAATAATCCGGGACCTTCGTTTGGGCACATTTGATGTTCTGGTCGGCATCAACCTCTTGCGCGAAGGGCTGGACATCCCGGAATGTGCCCTGGTTGCAATTCTGGACGCGGACAAGGAAGGGTTCCTCCGGTCGTCCACATCGCTGATCCAGACCATCGGCCGCGCCGCCCGGAATGTCGATGGCCGTGTTATTCTCTATGCGGATAAAGTGACGAACAGCATGCAATTTGCGCTGGATGAGACAAAACGGCGCAAGGACAAGCAGGAAGCCTTTAATGCCGAGCATGACATTACGCCCATGTCCGTGCGAAAAAATATCGGCGACATAATGCAAAGTGTCTATGAGCAAGATCACTATAATGTCGGCCTTGGCCTTGAAGAAACGAGCCATATGATCGGCCACAACCTTGAGGCCCTTATAGAAGAACTCGAGAAGAAAATGAGGACTGCCGCGGGAGATCTTGAATTTGAAGAAGCCGCCCGCATCCGTGACGAAATCAAGAAACTACAGGATCGGGAGCTGGGTATTGGTGGTCCCAACAGTGGCCGTCCGCAAGGGCGATCCCGGAAAGGGCGCGCCGGGAGCGGTCATGTCTTGGGTGGACGTTCCCGGTAAGAGACCGACTTTAGTTCCCGTCCGCGATAAATCCGAACTGACGGAAAATCTCCTGCCCGTCCGGTGAGAGCACAAAATCATAGAATAGGTTGGTTGAATGGTCGTCATTGTCCTTGATTTTCGCCATGCCATAGGAGATCGGCGGATATGAATCGATCGGGAATGTGGTTGCAAGGCTGATATTCTTGCCAAGGCGCATATCCGTCTCGTAAATGATGGCGAAGGGAACCTCGCCCCGCTCGACCAGAGCCAGCACGGCCCGGACATTGGGCAGCAGAACGAGCTGACTTTCCAACTCATCCCACAAATTCATGGACTGCAGCGCCGCCTTTGCATAGTTCCCTGCCGGAACATGCGCCGGATTTCCAATTGCCAGTCGCCCCTGCCCGAGAATGGACGGCAGTTTCTCAAATTCAAAAGGGTCAGGAATCTGGGTGCCCTCCGGCACAACCAGAACCAAGTTGTTCGACGCGATCTTTACCAGACTTTCCGGCCCGAGGAAGCCTGCCTCCTCCAGATAATTGAGCCATTTCATATTGGCGGAAATCATTATATCAGCCGGAGCTCCTTCACTGATTTGCCGGGCCAATGTCCCGCTGCCGGCGAATGAGGGAATAACGGTAAATCCGGTGCGTTTTTCAAATTCCTTGCCAAGCGCGGACACGACATTGGTCGTGCTGGCCGCGGCGAAGACAATCACGTCATTTTCCGCTGCCTTGACTGTGCCGGTGAGAAGCATGGCAACTGCGAGCGGCAACAGGAGAGATCGCAAAATCCTAAAAATTCCATGCTGCATCATCTCGTCACTCATACTTTTTCCGCCAATCCCGTGAAATTCCGCCTGACTATGTTATATCTAGTCATAGTTCACCGATTTTCGCAATTAACGAGGCCTGCAATGACAATATTTTCAAAACTGCTTCTTGGCCTTGCCTTTTTGTTCATACAGTTCGGGTCCGCACCCGCCTCTCTCGCCGAACAAATACCGCCGGAAAACTGCACCGAACGTCCTTATGACAAGGGGAGGCTCTGGAAGGTCAGCAAGGGCGATGCCGTTCCCAGTTATATTTTTGGCACCATGCATTCAAAGGATCCTCGGATACTTCATCTGCCGGGTGTCATCATGCAGGTATTTATGGCCTCGAATACCGCCGTGTTTGAAACATCATTGAAAGATGATGAACTCGCGCGGAACAAGCAGATGATGATGCTGGCGCCGGGGCAAAGCCTGAAGGAGAAGATTGGCGACGCCCGTTTTACCGAACTGTCCCGCATTGCCGCTGCATATGGCATGCCCCCGGCAACCCTCGATCGCGTCAAGGTATGGGCCGCCGCGGCGATCATCAGTCAGCCACCTCCTACCCCGCAATCTGACGGCCATAGTTTGACACTACTGGACAAGGAGCTCGAAAAATCCGCGCGGCAATCGGGCAAACGGGTGATCGCGCTTGAAACCAACGCAGAACAGCTCGCCATTTTCGAGTCCATGAGCGACACAGTCCAGCTTGAATATCTTGATCAGGCGATTGATGAAAACCACCGCCTGAATGAAGAGCTTGAAACCATGACAAGTTATTACCTCTCCGGCAATACAGGGTGGATAGCCTGTAATCTGGAAGAGACACTTCAGGAGACAAGTTCGGCCTTAGGCGAAATCATGACAACAGACCTAATCTATATGCGTAACCATCGAATGGTAGAACGCATGCTTCCCGAACTGCAAAGGGGCAATGCCTTTGTCGGGATTGGCGCCCTGCATTTACCCGGGGAGGAAGGCGTCCTCTCGCTCCTGGAAAAACAGGGCTACGATGTAGAACAGAAATACTGACGTTGGCCTTCCACAAACTCTCATGGATGGTGCCGGATCGGTGAGTCAAAATCATCACGCCATCGGAAAAGAAGGGATTTTAATGCCTTTAGCTCTTTTACTGCTGCGGGGGCATGTCTATATAACAACCAATTATCTTCAAGGAACAGTGGTGACTGTATGCGTATAACGGGGATTAAGTCCCGGGGGACTGACCCAAAATGATGTATCTGCAAGTAGCTGCTGGTCTGGTTATCCTTCTAGTTTGCGGTGAACTTCTTGTCCGCGGTTCCGTCGCCTTGGCCGAGCAAATGGGTGTCTCCAAACTGGTGATTGGCTTCACTGTGATCGCCTTCGGCACCTCAGCGCCGGAGTTGGTAGTGTGTATTCAGGCTGCGCTGGATGGCGTCCCTGGCATCGCCTTCGGAAATGTGATTGGCAGTAATATCGCCAATGTGCTTTTAGTTGTCGGCGTCCCTGCGTTGATCTATCCGATCGTATGCGATGCAAAGTCGGCACTACGCGACAGTTTTATCATGATCACCGCCACCCTCCTCTTTATGGTGCTCGCCTGGACCGGAACGATCCAGCTCTGGCAGGGGGCCATTCTTGTAGGGTTTCTTGCGGTTGTTGTCCTTCGATCCTATTTCCGCGCCCGCAGAGAGGGGGATGAAGGAGCAGAAGAAGCGCTGGAAGAATATGAGCAGAATATGCCGAAAAGCCTGCCCTTTTCCCTCCTGTTTGTATTTATGGGCCTTGCGGGACTGATCCTCGGGTCTCACTTGCTTGTGGAAGGCGCCGAAGTGATTGCCAGGGTCGCGGGCGTGTCCGACGAAATCATAGGCCTTACGCTTGTTGCGCTGGGAACTTCCTTGCCGGAACTGGCAACATCAATCATCGCCGCATTTCGCCGTCATGGAGATGTCGCCATCGGGAATGTTCTGGGGTCTAACCTGTTTAATATTACGGGTATCATAGGAGTAACAGCGATTGTCGAACCGATGACGGCCCCGGCGCAGATTCTCCATTTCGATCTTTGGGTGATGCTTTTCGTTTCGCTGCTCATGATCCCAATCTTCCTCTCGAAAAAGCCGATTGGGCGGGTTCTCGGCGGAGCTTTCTGCGTCGCCTATGTCGCCTATGTCACAGCCCAGTTTTATGGTATGTCAGGTGTATACGCCGCACCACTGAACTAAGGCACGCTAAACGGGACATTTTCAGGAATGCCAAACAATGTACTGATAACCGGCGCCAGCCGCAGAATAGGCCGCGCCATCGCTCTTGCCTTTGCCGAGAAGGATTGGGGTATCGCACTCCACTACCATCAATCCAGAAAAGATGCGGAAACTCTGAAAGAAGAACTCGCTGAGCTGAATACGCGTGTCTGCCTTGTCAAAGCCGATCTTTCTGACGCGACCGCTGTGGCGGGGATCATGCCGGAGGCTACGGCAAATCTGGGCCCCCTCACCTGCCTCGTCAACAACGCCGCCGTGTTTAATAAAGATACCATCAGTGACGCCACGGCGGAAAGCTTCCACCAACATCTCAACACCAACCTTCTCGCTCCGATGCTGCTCACGCAGGCCTTTGCCGCGCAATTACCGAAGGAAGAGCAAGGAAATATTATCAACATCGCCGATCAGCGGGTTTTCAACCTGCGACCGGATTTCACGACTTATACCTTGAGTAAAGCCGGCCTCTGGACCCTTACACAGACCACAGCTATGGCGCTCGCTCCCGATATACGGGTAAACGCTATTGGACCGGGACCAACGCTGGCTAATTCAAGACAAACGGCGGCGCAATTCAAACAGCAGCAACAATCCGTTCCGCTAGGCTATGGTCCGGAACCCGGGGAGATTGCAGAAGCAATATTGTTTATTGTTCAGGCAAGATCAATGACGGGAGAATTTATTTCCCTTGATGGGGGCCAGCATCTACCCATATTTCAGGGCAATGCGAAGGAAGATGCATATGAATAATCCCACGGTAGCCAATGTCCTGTTTCCGGAAAAGATGACCCGGCCGACCTCCACGCATCAGGTCTTTATCACCGATCTCATGGTAGACATGCTGATCGGCGTTTATACACATGAAAAATCAACCCCTCAGCCCGTGCGTTTTAATATCGAGATGACTGTGCTCGATGCACCGGCCCCGCTCGCTGATAATTACAAGAATGTGGTCTGCTATGAGACCATCGCAAATCACATCATGGACATGGCGAAAAGCGAGCATGTTAACCTGGTTGAAACCCTTGCCGAGAAAACCGCTGCGATCTGTCTTAATAATGAACGGGTTAGCCTCGTGAAGGTCAAAGTGGAAAAGCTCAACGCGATAAAAAACACGACAAGTGTCGGTGTTGAAATCATTCGTGGGAGGTCGTAATTTTGTCGGCGTTAGGCAAAAAACGTAAAATTTGACGAAATCTCTGTGATAGTTGTGCACATCACCGCAGGAATTCGCCAGTTCCGATGTAACCCATGAAAAAAATTGTGTTTTTCCTTGAGCCTCTGGCTTGACATTTAAAAATGATATATAATTCAAATACTTAAAAAAATGCCTAATTTTTAAGCAGGGTCGTCAAAGGCAAGGTTTCCTATGACCTACAGGGTTATGTCGATAGGTTATGCACAAAGTTTTCCACAGGAATCGTGGATAGTGTCAAAAAACTGTAACAGGGAAATTTGAGGCAAAAAAATTGATCTCTAATGTCTCTTTTTTATAAGGGGGTTAGGGTATTTTACTGAAGATCGCTTTAACTCTCGCGACTAACTTTGAGCGATTTTCACGAGAAGATTTTGGGAAATGACGCAACAGGAACTCGAATCATCAGACAATATGAGCGAATCGCCATTTCGGCGCGGCGCTTTGGTAATCGAGCGGTTCCTGAAAAACCTGCCGGGCACGCCGGGCGTCTATCGCATGATCGATGGCAGTGGTCAGGTGCTCTATGTCGGCAAGGCAAAGAACCTTAAGAAACGGGTCAGCTCCTATGTCAAAATGACGGGGCAATCAACGCGCATTATGCGGATGGTCTCCCTCACCCGGTCGATGGAATTCGTCTCCACCCATACCGAAGTGGAAGCCTTGCTGCTTGAAGCAAACCTGATCAAGAATCTCAAACCTCGCTACAACATCATCCTTCGTGATGATAAATCCTTTCCCTACATCCTGATCACCGGTGATCACGAATGGCCGCAGATCACAAAGCATCGCGGAGCACGATCCCGAAAAGGGGAGTATTACGGTCCCTTTGCCTCCGCTGGTGCTGTGAATGAAACTCTTGCCACCTTTCAAAGGCTGTTTCCCTTGCGTTCCTGCTCGGATTCAGAATTTCAGAACCGGACCCGCCCCTGCCTGCAGTATCAGATCAAACGTTGTTCAGGCCCGTGCGTCAATCTGATCAGCCGGGAAGACTATCTAGATGTCGTTGACGAAGCGCGCAATTTCCTCTCCGGCAAAAGCCATATGCTTCAGGAAAAGCTGGCGGGAAAAATGCAGACCGCCAGTGACTCCCTGGACTTCGAGCAGGCCGCTATTTTGCGGGACCGGTTAAAGGCAATGGCCCATATTCAGTCAAAGCAAACTATCAATCTGCCGGGAGAAGACGAGGTGGATGTCATCGCCGCTCACCAGGAAGGCGGGCAGACCTGCGTTCAGGTCTTTTTCCTGCGGTCGGGCCAGAACTTCGGCAACCGCGCACATTACCCTTCGCACAACAAGGAAGATGAGCTTGAAGATATCCTGAGCGCTTTTATTGGCCAATTCTATGACGGCCGCGGAGCACCGCGCCGCATCTGGACAAGCCATCAGTTGAAAGATGCCGAGCTGATTGCCGAGGCCCTCTCCATCACATCCGAGCGTACCGTCAAAATCGAGGCTCCTCAGCGCGGCCCGAAAAAGGAAATGGTTGAACATGCCAGGATGAACGCAAAAGGCGCGCTCGCCCGGCGTATGGCGGAAAACGCGACCCAACGAAAACATCTAGAGGGTGTCGCAGAGGCCTTTGGCCTCAGTGAGCCCCCTACCCGGATTGAAGTATATGACAACAGCCATATTTCCGGCGCGCATTCCGTTGGCGGCATGATTGTTGCCGGTCCGGACGGGTTCGAGAAAAAGGCCTATCGGAAGTTTAATATCAAGAATACGGCTCTCGCCCCCGGGGATGATTACGGCATGATGCGCGAAGTGCTGACCCGCCGTTTCTCTCGCCTGCGAAAGGAGGATCCCGACAAATCCGGGCCTATGGTTTCCGGCTCGCGAGAGCAATGGCCTGACCTGATCCTGATTGATGGAGGTCAGGGACAGTTGTCTGTCGCGCAGGAGGTGTTTGACGAACTTGAAATCACCGACGTCGCTCTGGTCGGAATTGCGAAGGGACCGGACCGCAATGCCGGACGGGAGCGTTTTTTCATGACAGGCAAGCCCCCCTTCTCTCTGCCAGAACGGGATCCGACACTTTATTTCTTGCAGCGGCTTCGGGACGAAGTGCATCATTTTGCCATCTCCACCCATCGCGCCAAACGTTCCCGCGCTATTGGAAAATCGCCGCTGGATGAAATTGCGGGTATCGGCGCCAAGCGCAAGAAAGCCCTTCTGAACCGCTTTGGATCCGCCAAAGGGGTGGAACAAGCGGCGCTGAGCGATTTACAAGCTGTCGAGGGAATATCCCGTGCAACCGCTGAGACAATCTACCGGTTTTTCCATGAAGAAAGCTGATTTCTGCTCTTTAATTCATGCAGCGGCCTGCCTATACTGCTTTTTTATCTCCAGTCCGTCGGCGTCAAAAATCCATGCTCCTTAGCTTACCGAATTTACTGACACTGTCGCGCATTATTGTCATCCCCTTACTGCTGGCCTCGCTCTTTCTGCCGGGTAAGCTGTCAAGCTGGGTGCCGTTGGGACTGTTTATTGCCGCCGGAATAACAGACTTTTTCGATGGTTATTTCGCCCGTCGTTATCGTCAGACATCCAATCTCGGCCGTTTTTTGGACCCCGTCGCAGACAAGTTGCTGGTCGCTTCAGTTCTTTTGGTGCTGGTTGGTGTCGGCCGTATCGGGGATTGGGAACTAATTCCGGCCACGATTATCCTCTGCCGCGAAATCATGGTGTCCGGCCTTCGGGAGTATCTCGCGGAGCTTCGCGTTGGCATGCCGGTCAGTAAACTTGCCAAATGGAAAACGGCGGCCCAGATATTCGCTCTCTGCTTTCTCCTGGGTGGTCCGGCTGTTGCCAACCAGTTTGATGCCATGCTCATCGGTCAAATCCTCCTCTGGCTCGCAGGCGCACTCACCGTCTGGACAGGCTACGACTATCTCCGCCTTGGCCTCAAGCATATGATGAAAGACAGCGCGTGAAACAGAGCGTTCGGGTAGTCGGATCATGAACGTCATCGGAATTTCAGGATGGAGCGGGAACGGCAAGACGACCCTTCTGGTCCGTCTGATACCGGCGTTGAGAGAGCGCGGGTACAGCGTTTCCACCATTAAACATGCGCACCACAAATTTGATATTGATACACCGGGCAAGGATTCCTTTCGCCATCGGGAAGCCGGCGCAGCGGAAGTTCTGGTTTCCTCCGCAAACCGGTGGGCGCTCATGCATGAGAACCGCGATGGAGAAGAAGCAACGCTTGACGAGTTGATTGCAAAGCTGTCTCCGGTAGATATCCTGCTGGTGGAAGGTTTTAAGACTGAGGATTTTCCAAAAATAGAGGTCTGGCGGACGGAAAGCGGGACCAGGCCGCGATATATGTCAGACAAAACCGTGATTGCGCTGGCGACACCGGCGTCCGATGTTGAAGCGCCCATCCCGGTTTTGGACTTGAATGACGAACAATGTATAGCGGAGTTCATCATTCAGCATTTCAAGTTGGAGAAAGCAACCCATGGAACGGCTTGCTAACGATTGTTTCGCCAATGCGTCGGAGATGATCAGCGCCAATAAGGCGCTGGAGAAAATCGCGAGCGCCGCCTCCCTGCTTGTCGGTGCGGAGACTTGCGCTCTTCGCGAGGCAAGAGACCGTTACCTTGCGGAAGACATGGTCGCACCGCAGAACGTGCCGCTCTCGGACAATTCCGCCGTTGATGGCTTTGCCTTTCAATACTCTAGCTACCGAAATGCCAATGAGACGCCGCGAGCTGTTGCTGGCCAGAGCACGGCGGGGCATCCGTTTACCGAAACACCGCCATCCGGTTCCGCCGTCAAGATACTGACCGGGGCGCTAATGCCGAACGGTTTCGACACGGTTGCCATGATTGAAGATGTCTCCTTTGAGGGCGACAAGGTTATTCTCCCCGCTCATCTCAAATCAGGAGCGAACCGCAGAAGGGCAGGAGAAGATATTCGTGAAGGACAGGTTCTGCTAAAGCGCGGCACCAGGCTTCGCGCGCAGGAACTGGGCTATCTTGCCTCAGTCGGGATTGACGCCGTCAGGGTCTTCAAACGCCTGAGAGTCGCCGTTTTCTCAACAGGTGATGAACTTATCAGTCCGGGCGAGGCCACCTTTACCGGCAGCATTTATGACAGCAATCGAATTATCCTGACCACTCTTCTTGAGAGCTATGGCTGTCAGGTAACGGATCTTGGCATATTGAAGGATAAACGACAGACTGTCCGGGATGCCCTTAAAAGCGTAGCGGAGACACATGATCTTGTTATCACCTCCGGCGGGGTTTCGATGGGAGAGGAAGATCATGTTAGGGTCGCCTTTTCTGAGATCGGCCAGCTGCATTTCTGGCGCATTGCCATCAAACCGGGGCGCCCGCTCGCCCTTGGACAGATCGGCAATACTGCATTTGTGGGGCTCCCGGGAAATCCCATCGCTGCGTTCGTCTGTGCGCTAAAATTTATCCGTCCGCTGGTTGGTATATTAAGCGGCTGGGGGACAGAGCCACCCTTTACCTTTCAGGCAAAAGCCGGGTTCACGATGAAAAAGAAACCCGGCCGTACGGAATGGCTGCGCGGGCGCTATACACCGGCAGCAGATGGCATCGGAACGGCCGAGAAATATCACACGGAAGGATCCGGCATTCTCTCATCCGCTGTCTGGGCAAATGGCTTGATCGAAATCGGAGATGATGTCACCTATATTGAAGAAGGAGATATGGTTACCTTTCTCCCCTTCACGGAGTTGATGAGATGAAAATTCTCTATTTCGCCTGGTTGAAAACAAAATTGCAGATGACTGAGGAAACCCTGCCCTGGTCGGAAGAGCGACCAGATACGGACAGTCTCGTTCGCTGGATGAAGTCACGCGGACCGGCCTTCGCGGAAGTCTTCAGTGATCTTGAAGTTGTCCGTATCGCGGTCAATCAGGAGTATATCGTGGGAAATACCGCATTGAATGAAAATGACGAGATCGCCTTTTTCCCGCCGGTAACCGGAGGCTAGGATGATCCGCGTCCAACGCGAAATTTTTGATGTCGGCGCAGAGATGGCCGCGCTAACGAAAGGCCGGACGGATATCGGCGCAGTGGTCAGCTTTACCGGTCTTGTCCGCGACTTCAATGACGGGTCCGCCGTAACGGGCTTCAGCCTTGAACATTATCCTGGGATGACAGAGCGAGAACTTGCCAAGATAGAGACAGAGGCAAAGGCACGCTGGGATTTACAGGCAAGCCTGATTATCCACCGCTATGGCGACATGGCCCTTGGGGAGCCGATTGTCCTTGTGGTGACGGCCTCCTCCCATCGCCAGGACGCCTTTGACGCCGCGAACTTCCTGATGGACTGGCTGAAGACAAAGGCCCCGTTCTGGAAAATGGAGAAAGGCGAAGACGGTGAGACAAGCTGGGTCAAGGAACGGCAGACGGATATAGACGCCGCAAAAAGGTGGTCGGCGGACAGCCAGGAATGACCGAAAAGGTCAGAAATTCAGGTAATCAGAGTTCGCTCTGACGCTCGATCAACCATTCGCTCGCCAGACGGTTCGCCTCGGCGATCTGAACCGGCGACATCTTCGACATCAGAACCTTATTCAGTTTTGGCGCGGCCGTATCCCCTTTTGCACCTGAAATGAGGGACCATTTCAATGCCTCAATCCTGACGATGGACTGTTCTATTTCCGCCTGAGCGGTCGGGGTATCCAGATTAGCGATTTTCGCCTGCTCAAAAATCTGCTCAACCGCATCGTTGTTAAGGCTGCCCTTCTTCTTCAACGAGGCAAGCGCCGCGGACTTTTCGTCAGTCAACGCCGGTTCTGCTTTCGCAACCGACTCCATCTGCTGCGGCTTTGCGGCGTCAGCAACCGTCATTTCCTTCGCGTCAGCTACAGGTTCCGCCTTTTTAACTGCTTCCGGTTTTGCATCGGTCGCAGCATTTTCTTTGACAGGCTCGATCGGTTGCACCGGTTCGACCTTAGCGCTCATCTCTTCACTCGACGTCTGTTCGGCTTGCGCTGGAACGCTTTTTTTGATTGCAGGTGCTGGCGCAGGTTTGATCTTTGTGATCTTGGGTTGTGGTACTGATGGCATCGTTGTCGTCGTTACCGCACTGGATCCGTTTTGCTTCGCCATCAAGGCGGCAAGCCGTGCACGGGCCGCATCCTTTTCGGCCCGATCAGTCGTCGCATCTTTCTGCGCAATGGCCATCCGCTGCTCTTCTATCTGCTGCTCACGCAATGCTGCCTGTCGTTTCGCCTCTTCCGCCTGAGCCTGAGCAGCTAGAATTGCCGCTTCGCGGCTTTCTTCCAATGCCTTTGCCTTGGCCTCCGCTTCAGCCTTTCGCTGCGCGATCAGCTCACGCTGCTCCGCCGCCCGTTGTTCGGCAAGGGCTGCGCTATCGTCATTTTGCTGCAAATCCCGCTCGCCAACCGCAGCCTTGGCGACCTGAAAAGCGGCCTCGTCTTGACCGGTGAAATTGCGAAACCAGAAACCCAGCGCCGCGATTGACTGGGCTTCGCCATCCTGAATTTCCTCCGGAGACATACTGCTCTTAAGCCGCTCGATCGCTGTATCCGCCTCTTCATTGCCCTGCGCTGCCGCCAGATTGTACCAGGCATAGGCGCCGACCAGATCAATATTGATCCCCTCCGCACCCTTTTCGTAAATCTTCCCAAGGGCGACCTGTGCATTGACATCACCGCGTTTTGCCGCAGGCTGCCATTCCTCTATGGCCGCAACGGCGTCATTTCGGTCAAGGGCCTCCTTGCCGGCCTCATAACTTGCCTGAGCGAATTGTGCGCCGAAAAGAGTGAGCCCCAAGGCCATGGTTAATCGCGTCACTATCATAACTATCATTTGTCCCGAACAATCTGCGGCTTAGTAAGCTTGCCTGTATCTATACATTATTTTAGACGAAATTGCGCGAAAATCAAAATACCCGCCTCAACATGGTTAAGGCGGGTATTGAACCAGATGTCTTTTATAGTCAGGCTATGCGGCTATTTTACGGCGAACACATTGATCATAATCCTTGATCAACTGCGCGCAGATAGTGCCCGGCGTGAACTGATAGCTGTCGATACTGCTGACCGGGGTAACTTCCGCGGCAGTCCCAGTCAGGAAACATTCAGAGAAATCAGCCATCTCTTCCGGCATGATCGCCCGCTCGATAACCTCGATCCCCCGTGCCCGGGCGAGATCAATAACGGTCCGCCGGGTGATGCCGTCCAGGAAGCAATCAGGCGTCGGTGTGTGCAGGGCGCCATCACGAACAAAAAAGATGTTGGCCCCGGTCGCCTCGGCAATCCGGCCACGGTAATCGAGCATGAGCGCATCGTCGAACCCTTCAGACTCGGCCTGATGCTTGCTCAGCGTACAGATCATATACAAACCGGCCGCTTTCGATTTGGTGGGGATCGTTTCCGGTGACGGACGTTTCCATTCGGAAAGCTTCAACCGGATTCCCTTCATCCGCGCTTCCGGCGAGAAGTAGCTCGGCCACACCCAAGCGGCAATGGCAAGATTGATGCGGTTGTTCTGGGCCGAAACGCCCATCATTTCCGAACCGCGCCAGGCAACCGGGCGGACATAACCATCAACAATCTTGTTCGCAAGCACCGTCTGGCGAGATGCTTCATTAATCTCTTCAGCAGTCTGTTCCAGTTTGAAGCTCAGAATACGGGCCGATTCAATCAGGCGCTCAGTATGCTCCTGAAGTTTGAAAATTTCGCCATCATAGACCCGTTCCCCTTCGAACACACTGCTGGCATAATGCAGCCCGTGTGTAAGCACATGGATGTTTGCATCGCGCCATGGTACGAGTTTACCATTCAACCAGATGTAGCCGTCACGTTCGGCAAAAGAGGAGGTATCCATTTTGAAGCACCTTGCGTTATTATAATATCGTATATTCCCATAAAACGTTCGATTATGTCGAATCGAATGATAATTTTGTAACATTATAAGAAATATATGTCAACATGACTGACGTAAAATCTACAAATAACCCGCTTTTCCTGCGCGAAGAGGAACTTAGGCAGGCGATAGAGCTTCTCTTTTTTGCGTATCGCGACTTTACGGCGGGGGCGGATCAGGTTCTCAAGGACTATGATTTCGGGCGGGCGCATCACCGTGTGATTCATTTTGTGGGACGGAATGAGGGCATGACGGTGTCTGAATTGCTCGATATCCTGAAAATCACGAAGCAGAGCCTCAATCGTGTCCTCAGCAATCTCATCAAACGCGGCTTTGTCGAGCAACGACAGGGGGAGGAAGACAGGCGACAGCGTTGCCTGTTCCTTACCGAAGAGGGGCGCAAACTTGAGCAAAAGGTAAGCCGGGTCCAGCGGGAACTTGTCGCCAATGCGTTCCGGGAAGCCGGAGGTGATGCCGTTGCGGGGTATCGCAAGGTTTTGACCGGCCTGATCGATGAAGAGCAGCGGGACAGGGTCATGCGGCGGGTTACGAAGCCATGACGTCTTGGGCAGACAGGTAGCCGACAATGCAGGACAATGCGCCTCATATTCTTGTAGTGGACGATGACAACCGACTGCTGTCGCTGTTGAAGAAATATCTCATGGACAACGGATATCGCGTCTCGACAGCGACCAGCAACGCGATGGCGGAAAGCCGGATGGGAGGCTTCTTTTTCGACCTTATCGTATTGGATCGTATGATGCCCGGTGGAGATGGTATTGAACTGGTGCAGAGAATGCGCGGTGGCAGCGGTACTATCCGTGAAATTCCGGTTCTGATGCTAACGGCAATGGGCGAAGCCGAAGAGAGAATCAACGGACTGGAAGCCGGCGTTGATGATTATCTCAGCAAACCGTTTGAACCGCGGGAGCTTTTGTTGCGCATCGATGCAATTTTACGCCGGGCAAAAACTGAAAAACCGGTGGACCTACAGTTCGGCTCCTTCACATTTAATCTTGAACGCGGCGAACTGCTGAAAGACGGGGACATCATCAATCTGACTTCAGGAGAATCATTGCTGCTGAAATCGCTGGCTGCAACCCCCGGTGTCCCGATCAGCCGGGATGATCTTTCTGTTTCCAGCGGTAGTCAGGGCCGAGCGGTTGATGTTCAGATAACGCGCCTGAGACGGAAGATAGAAGATGATCCGAAGGCACCGCGCCATCTTCAGACGGTACGCGGTGAAGGTTATGTTTTATGGGCGGACTAACCCTTTTACGCGATATATATCATCGCATACGAGATATTTATAACCAGATAACCGCTGGCTTTATCAAAAACCTCATGCCCCGAACACTGTTCGGCCGATCGATTATGATTGTTGTTCTGCCGATCCTTTTGCTACAGATTCTGGTGACCTATATTTTCTACGAACGCCACTGGGACGATGTCGCACGGCGGCTTGCCCAAGGCGTGGCGGGTGATGTTGCCGCCGTCATCTCGCTTCGTGATCGGTTTCCCGGCAGTTTGGCGGAAGCGGATATTCTCAGTATCGCACGCGGGCACATGCGTCTCGCGGTCAGCATAAATGAAGGCGCCACGCTTCCCGAAGCCAGCGTCAGAAAGTCAAGCTACGGCTTTCTCGAAAGCCATCTAGTGAGTGCCATGAGGGAGAGCCTTCCCGCGCGCGCCTTCGATATCTCGACGAATACCAAGCTCGAATCCGTCATCATTTTGATACAGCTGCCCGACGGGGTGCTACAGGTAATCGTCCGCGACAAGCGATTGTTTTCATCCACGACCTATATATTCGTCATGTGGATGGTGGCGATTTCCCTTGTCCTGTTGGGTGTCGCCTTATTGTTTCTTCGCAACCAGATGCGCCCCATCCGCCAACTGGCAAGAGCGGCCGAGCAGTTTGGTAAAGGCCAGTTCGTTGACGATTTCAAGCCAAGCGGCGCCCAGGAAATCCGCTCCGCTTCCCGGGCCTTTCATGTCATGAAGCACAGGATTCTGAGGCAGATTACGCAACGCACGGAGATGCTCGCCGGTGTCAGCCATGATCTTCGCACCCCCCTCACGAGGATGAAACTGCAACTCGCAATGATGCCGGAGGATGAGAGCAAGGTAAGCCTTCAAGGCGATGTTGCGGATATGGAAAAGATGGTGGAAGGTTATCTCGCCTTTGCGCAAGGTCAGGAAGCAGAGGCGGTGGAAGACACGGACATCCCGGAACTGTTCCATGACATTGTCATGAACGCCCGCCGTCAGGGCGCCGCCATTTCCCTTGAAGCACCGGACGTCCTTCACGCAGAACTCCGGCCAAGCAGCTTTAAACGTTGCATCACAAATCTGGTAAATAACGCCGCCCGCTACGCGACGGAAATATGGGTCACGGTCAAATCGACAAATTCGGAGATCATCATCACAATTGATGACGACGGGCCGGGAATCCCTGAAGAAAACCGAAAAGATGTTTTCCGGCCTTTCTACCGTCTTGATCCCTCGCGCAACATGAAAACAGGTGGTAGCGGCCTCGGCATGACGATTGCCCGCGACGTTATCCACGGACATGGCGGCCAGATCGCTCTTGGCACTTCCCTGGCGGGCGGCCTTCAAATTGAGATCCGGCTGCCTCTTTAAGGCATGAATTTCATGCGTTATTTGGCAAAGGGAGAAAATTTCTGCTGAATTTCGCTGACGGCTTTTTGTTCCGTCACCGGCACCTCCGCAAATGTCGTGTTGGCCAGTGCCAGAACAGGCGGAATGGTTGCCACGGCGAGTTGCGGCGTTTTGGCTGCCGCCGCCATCATGAAGACTTCATTTACCTCACTGTTCAGGCTCGTGGTTAGCGTCGCCACATCCTGATCGCGCGTTTTGAAAACCGCAAAAGCCTCGTTCGCTTTTTGACAGGCAGCGGCAATCTGTTGCGTATGCTTTTGAAAAAGCGAGGTTAAATCAGGTGGGACCGGCATTTCGTCTTCCGTCGATTGATCGGTTTCAACCATCAGATCTGCTCCTGCTCTCCAAGTCTATTCCAGCCGTCGGCCAATTGGCACGTCATGATCCGGCGCGGCCAATGAAATTTTTCCATCCGCGTCACTGAACCCGAGCACCAGCACTTCGGACATGAAAGGGCCGATTTGCCGTGGCGGAAAATTTACGACCGCCATGACATGTCGACCAACCAGGTCTTGCGGTTCATACAGCGCGGTTATCTGCGCCGAGCTTTTGCGAATACCGATTTCTTCGCCAAAATCAACTTTCAGCTTATACGCCGGCTTCCGCGCCTCCGGGAACTCAGTTGCCTCAATAATGCGGCCGGCCCGTATGTCGACTTTCAGGAAATCCTCGAACGTAGTTTCTTTTTCCATAACCCATGCATCTCCTATATTTTCGGTGATGCTAGGATAACTGGCTTCAAAAATCACCCGTCTTATCCTCCGGACGAAAACTTCTCAGCGACCTGTTCGATGGATGCCAGCGATTTGTTGATTGCCTCGAAGGATTTGTTTGTCGACGTTGTCAGTGTTTCTGCTGCTTTGGATAAAGTATCAACCGTAAGATTGAGGTTATCTATCTCGGACTGTATATCCGGTGCCTTGCCCTGTCCGGCATTTGCCGTTGACACAGAACTATTGAGCGATTTCTGCAAATTGCCGATTGTCTGTTGCAGCGTTGTCCGCTGCTGCTGGACAATATCCTGCAAGCCCTGACTGGCGGCCTGCACAGCGGCCGTCATTTTCTGCATATTCTGAGTCTGATAAGTTGTGATAGCGCTCAGGTCAGGAATGATGACCCCTCCGGCAGGCGTCGGCAGGCCGACGCTCGGTGCCGCCGTATCGCTACTCTGTGCATGTGGCGGCGCTGCTGTCGTCGTCTCTGTCGTTGCCGGCTCACTTGTTGAAGATGCGGGGGTATCACTCATAGCTCTATCCTCTCAATTATAGAGGATAATATAGAGCCAGAAATACAACTTTAAAGAGATGTATGCTTAATTTATTCCATTACCCAAGTTCTTTTGAGCGATTGGTTGCCGCGGCGACCGTTTCTTTCATCAACGGGCCGAGCCCTTTCTTTTCATTCATCAAGACAGCCAAGCCTGCGGCTGTTGTGCCATTCGGGCTGGTCACATTCTCGCGTAGCTGTGCCGCCGTCTCTGCTGATTGCCGGGCAAGCGCACCCGCCCCTGCTACGGTCTGCTCTGCAAGCTTGACAGCAAGGTCTTCCGGCAGGCCCGCATCGATCCCGGCTGCCGTCATTGCCTCTATCACATAGAAGACATAAGCAGGCCCGGAACCGGAGACGCCCGTCACCGCATCCATTAAGCCTTCATCTTCGATCCAGGCAACCTCGCCAATGGCCTGCATAAGTTGATCGCAGTGATTCTTCTGCCTCGCATTGACTTGCGGGTTCGGACAACAAACCATCATGCCCTGATGAACAGCGGCCGGGGTATTCGGCATGACGCGTATCACCGCCACCGATTTTCCAAACGCTTCCTCAAATGTTGAAATTGTTGTTCCTGCCGCAATGGAAATGACAAGGCTTCCTCTCTCCGTCATTTGCCGGAAGGTCCCAAGGACATCCTTGATGATTTGCGGCTTAACTGCCAGGACAATAATATCCGGCTGGAAATCGTCCGGAATATCCTCTGCTGAACCTATTCCCCTGCACCCCAATTCCGTCGCGTAAGCCAGATTTTCCGTATTGGGATCGATAACCACTATTTCGGCAGGCTCAAATCCGTTTTCGATCCAGCCACCAAGCATTGCCTGCCCCATCTTGCCGGAGCCAACAAGCAACAATGAAAGAGGCATAGCTTATGCCTCACCCATTGTTTCAAACATTGCTGCTTCAATGGCCTCCTCAGGTGTTTTTCCGCCCCAGATACAGAACTGGATCGCCGGGTAAAACTTCTCGAGCTCGCTCATCCCGATCTCGACAAGGGTTTGAACCTGCTCACTGGTTATAATGCTGGCACCACTTAACAAAAGGGAGTGACGGAACAGGATCATTCCTTCCTCCCGCCAGGTATCGAAATGGCCGACCGGCATCCTCTCATTGACCCGCGCTAACAGCTCGTAAACTGCGGCATATCTACGTTCGGGTATCTTGACATCATAGGCGCAGGAAAAATGAATCGCCTGAAGATCGGACCGCCAGGAAAACCAGAGATGGTACTGGCACCAGCTCCCTTCCACTCCCACAGTCAATTCATTGTTCCCCTGCCGATCAAAAGACCAGTCGTTATCGACAATAATGCTTTCAATCAGATCGAGGGGGTTGGAGTCTTCGAGTTCTTCGTGAGTGAGATACAAGGACGTCATGGAGCCATTCCTTTCAGAACCATCCCCCGGCTGGCGCCTTGTGACTTGACGTTGAAGCCTAGCCGGTAAGGAAATCTACTGCAGACAATATATGGTGCCACTTATTCCGTGAAACCATAAATCTAGCGTAATTCCCCTAGAGTTGCAGCGCAACAAAGAAAGTACTATGGGATCGTTTTTTTCTGTGGATAAATTCAGTCGTCCGACGCCGAGGTCTTCTTCTTGGCGGTCGGCGTTTTTCGCGTGCGCGATGCCTTGGAAAGCTCGCCAACCTTCTTCTCAAGCGCGGCAAGACGTTCTTTTAGTTCGTCATTTTCCTCGCGCGCAAGCACCGCCATGGCTTTCACCGCGTCAAAATCCTCCCGCGGGACCAGGTCCATCTCGCTGATAAAGCGCTCCATCCGCTGATGGAAGAGATTTTCCCATTCCGTTTTTACCCCCTGCGCTGTGCCGAGGGCACCGGTGGCAAGGCGGGCGAGATCATCAAAAAGACGGGAATTTGTCTGCATCGCATTGAACCTTCAATAAAATCAGTCTTCATAATGACAAGGGAGAAGCAGGAAAGCAACCGCCTTGCCCAGAGAAGCTTGCGAATATTCTCAAGAACTTTATATAGTAGCTCGCATGATATTATCGACCCTTTTCACGGCCATCGCCTTTCCCGAAATTGACCCTGTCATTTTCCAGATCGGACCCTTTGCCATTCGCTGGTATGCCCTTGCCTATGTCGTCGGCCTGATCCTTGGCTGGCAATTGATGATGCGCCTCGCCCGGGAGGATGGATCAAGGGTCTCTCCCAAACAGGTGGATGACTTTCTCATCTGGGCCACGCTTGGGGTTATTCTGGGCGGAAGGCTCGGCTATGTGCTGTTTTACAAGCCTGAGTATTATTTCGGAAATCCATCTGAGATTTTCATGGTCTGGCAAGGCGGCATGTCCTTCCATGGCGGTTTTTTAGGCGTGGTGCTGGCCACGGTTCTCTATTGCCGGTTCAAAAAAATTGTCATCCTCGATTTTGGCGATCTGCTGGCGACAGTCGTGCCTGTTGGCCTTTTCTTCGGACGGATCGCGAACTTCATAAACGGAGAGCTCTACGGCCGCGTGACCGATGTGCCGTGGGGAATGGTGTTTCCGGGCGGCGGCGATCTTCCACGCCATCCCAGCCAGCTTTATGAAGCGCTTCTGGAGGGGATCGTCCTGTTCGCCATACTCCTTGTTTTCAGACGAACGCGCTATGCCGAAAAGCCCGGTTTTATCATGGGCCTCTTCTTTGCAGGATACGCCGTCGCTCGGAGTGTTGTGGAGCTATACAGGGAACCGGACGCTTATCTCGGGTTCCTGATCGGCGGGACCACTATGGGGCAGCTTCTTTCCCTTCCAATCCTGATTGTTGGCCTGTATTTCATGTTTCGCCCGTCCCGCAAAACCGCATGACCCATCTTGGCGAATTGCTAAAGGCACGGATTGAGAGAGACGGGCCAATTTCTCTGCATGACTATATGGAAATGGCACTAAGCCATCCGAAGCATGGCTATTACGCCCGGCAAAGCCCGTTTGGGGCGGCAGGTGATTTCATTACCGCGCCGGAGACCAGCCAGATGTTCGGAGAACTGATCGGGCTTTGGGCGGTGGACGTCTGGGCCAAGCTCGGTCATCCCGGCAAGGTCTACTTTCTGGAGCTGGGACCAGGGAACGGCACCTTGATGCGCGACGCGCTGAGAAGCGCCCGGCTGGTGCCTGAATTCCTCGCCGCTGCTGAAATCCATCTGATTGAAACCAGCGCCCGGCTGAAAGAGCGACAGGCAGAGACTCTTGATGATCATGACATCCATTGGCATGATGAGCTGCCGGACCTTGCCGGAGCGCCCGTTATCCTGATTGCTAACGAATTTTTTGACGCGCTGCCCATCCACCAATACAGCCGTCAATCCGGCACGTGGTTCGAGCGAATGGTCTCTAATCGCGATGGCAAATTTTCTTATCAACTTGCTGATGCGCCCGCATCCATCACTTCCGCTCCGCCAGCGGAAGATGGTGACATTCTTGAACTATGTCCAACCGGGGACAGAATGGTCGAGGAGATTAGCAAGCTCATATTCCGTGAAGGCGGTGCGGCACTGATCATAGATTATGGGGCAACAGAGACCCTTCTGGGCGACAGCTTTCAGGCCATGAAACGCCATGAATATGCTGATCCATTGGCTTCACCCGGTGAGGCTGATCTGACAACCCATGTCAGATTCAGCCGCCTTCGGGAAATTGCTCTTTCCTACGGCATCACCGTACAGGGCCCGACACCGCAAGGCCGGTTTCTGGAACGGCTTGGCATCGAAGCACGGCATCATCAACTGAAAAAGAATGCGAATGAGGCGCAACGCAAAAACCTTGATGCGCAATTGAAGCGCCTGGTCAGTTCGTCCGAAATGGGAACACTTTTCAAAGTCATGGCATTATCCCATAATACATCGGTAGCAACGGAAGGTTTTGGATCTTGAGATGCTAAAAAGTTCAATACTTGAGAATGAGGCGATCTCTCATGGCTTTTTCACACGCAGCGGCGGTGTGTCAGAGCAACTTTACCAAAGTCTCAATTGTGGCCCTGGCTCCAAGGATGATCCGGCGAAGGTTGCAGAAAACCGCGCCCGCGCAATGGCCATGATCAACCAGCCGGCGGACGCTCTCAGAACTGTTTATCAAATTCATAGCACCGAAGTTCTGGTTGTTGATCAAAAGCAAGAAATCGCCCCGAGGCCTAAGGCGGATGCCATGGTCACCAACATTCCGGGTATCGCGCTCGGCATTCTGACGGCAGACTGCGTACCGGTGCTATTTGCGGATGTGGAAAATAAAGTTATTGGTGCTGCGCATTCGGGCTGGAAAGGTGCGCTTGGAAATATCAGCGCGCATGTTATTAAAAAGATGACGGAACTCGGCGCAAAAAAATCTAATATCCGGGCAGCGATCGGGCCCGCGATCGCTCAGAAATCATATGAAGTCGGCCCCGAATTTCCGGCGCCCTTCCTGGAAGTCGACTCCGATGCCGCACAGTACTTTATTCCCTCCGAGAAAGAGGGTCATCATATGTTTGACCTGACCGGATTTGTCCGCGCAGGACTTGAAAAAGCAGGAATCAAGGCGATTGATCTGCTGGGCAATGACACCTGTGCAGAAGAAGAACTGTTTTTCAGCTACCGACGTATGGTAAAACGGGGCGAAGCGGATTATGGCCGTCAGCTGTCGGCAGTTGCCCTTACCGGATAGCCGATCCGGTCGCCTTGTCACTTGAATTAGAGAATCATAATGCCTTATATGGTCATCTTTATCATGATCTGTCTGCTGGGGGTTCTCGCGACCTGTGCGATGTAGTTTCGTCATAAAAGGATTGTTGTTTGCAGGCTTGGCATTGCTGGTTGCCTGCCAACCACTGCAACGTCCCTTCCAGCCGGAGGTCAAGACGTCATGGCGCGCAGCACCCGGTCCGCGCACTGCCCTTTACGTCGAACCTGTAACCGGTGGTCCGCCTGAGCTCGAAAATGCGGTTGCGGCAAAACTGCAAGACCTCGGTATCGCCGCCTTTGTCGGCCAAGCCGCGCCAAATCGATACTATGTACGCGGCGAAATATTCGAAGATACAAACGGACGATTTTTGAACTGGACGATCTTCGATCCTCAAAACCGGGACACCGGCCTGTTTGCACTCGAGAAACTGCCGACTGCGATTGAAACTTCGGCCCTTCCACCGCAGGAACTGGAAAAACTGGTCCTTAACTCCGCCAGTGACATTGACCGTCTTCTCGGAGGGGACGGCGTTAATTTCGCTGCCCTCGACAAGCCGGTGATTTTCGTGCCCATCGTGGAGGGAGCGCCGGGAGACGGATCGGAAAGTCTCGCGGCGGCCATACAAGACAGGCTGGCACGACTGGGACTTGAAGTACTGCCGACGGAAGCCGGTGCGAACTTTATTGTTCGCGGTCAGGCCGAGATCACACCGCCCAAGTTCGAAACACAGGTCATAGAGCTGACCTGGAGTCTGGAGCGGCGCAATGGGGAACAGGTGGGGCAAGTCAAGCAACGCAATAGAATCAGGGCTGGCTCCCTCAATGGGGCCTGGGGCGATACGGCGGTATTGGCGGCTCAGGGCGGGGCTGACGGAATATACAATCTGCTTCGAAAAAGCGAGCCGGAATATTTCAAGTCGAAATCCTGATCTATTTGCCTCTTTCCATCAAAAATTTACGAAATTCCCCTAAAAAATGGCGTTTAATGCGTTTACAGGGCCCATTCGCCTTGGTAAGTTCCGCCCGCCGACGCCAACTCGTTCATTTTCGCGCGGGGGGCAATGTGTTTTTTGACAGGAAAAAGCCCTCAATAGATTAAAGGATCGTTCCGATGAAAGTGCTTTCGGGAAATGGCAACCGACCGTTGGCTGAAGCCATCACCAGCTATCTCAAACTTCCTCTGACGGATGCGGATGTCCGACGTTTCTCGGACATGGAAGTATTTGTTGAAATTCATGAGAATGTCCGCGGCGAAGATGTTTTCGTTGTACAGCCCACATCCTTCCCGGCAAACGATCATCTGATGGAATTGCTGGTATGCATCGATGCGCTGAAACGGGCATCAGCCGCCCGAATCACAGCGGTCCTGCCCTATTTCGGATATGCACGGCAGGACAGGAAGCCAGGGCCGAGAACGCCCATTTCCGCAAAACTGGTTGCCAACCTGATTACCACCGCGGGCGCAGACAGGGTTTTGACCATGGACCTTCATGCGGGTCAAATTCAGGGCTTTTTCGATATTCCGACAGATAACCTCTTTTCTGCACCCGTCATTGTCCCGGATATCGAGAAGCATTACGGCAAGGGCGGCGATATTACAATCGTGTCGCCGGACGTTGGTGGTGTGGTCCGCGCCCGTGCCTATGCCAAAAGGCTTGACGCCGACCTCGCAATCGTGGATAAGCGCCGTGAAAAAGCGGGTGTTTCCGAAGTCATGAATATCATCGGGGATGTCAAGAACCAGCATTGTATTCTGGTGGACGATATCGTCGATAGCGCGGGCACCCTCTGTAACGCCGCCGCCGCCCTGATGGAGAAGGGCGCGAAAAGCGTTGCTGGTTATGTTACCCACGGTGTTCTGTCAGGTGGCGCTATCGCGCGGATCAATGCATCCGCGCTGGATGAAATGGTCACGACGGACAGCATCATGGCAACGGAGGCATTTCGTGCTTCGGAAAAGATGCGGCAGATTTCAGTCGCCCCGCTGATCGGTGAGGCGATGTACAGAATTTCGAAGGAAACCTCGGTTTCCAGCCTGTTCGACTAACCGATCAGGCAATTCACGGCATGGGCACCCCTGGAGGCACATGTCTTTCTGACACCGGGTTCGTCCCGGTGTTGCTCGTTACGTAGGAGAAAATACAATGAGCGAAAATGCAGTTTTAATTGCAGAAACGCGTGACCGGGTCGGAAAGGGGACCTCCCGGGCATTGCGTCGTGACGGCCGGACACCGGCAGTCATCTATGGAGACAAAAAAGACCCTATTTCCATCTCCCTTGAAACCAAGGAATTGGTGAAATCCATCAACCACGGGGCGTTCCTGTCCACGGTTTTCACGGTTCAGGTTGGCTCGACCAAGCATAATGTCCTCCCGCGTGACATGCAGCTCCACCCGATCAACGACATGCCGGTACATGTTGATTTTCTGCGGGTTTCTGCGAAATCCCAGATCGCCGTCATGGTCGCCGTCCGGTTTCTCAATGAAGAAGAATGCGTCGGCCTCAAACGCGGTGGCGTTCTTAACGTGGTTCGCTACGAAATCGAGATGATGGTTCCAGCTGGCAACATCCCGGAAGCCATTGAGATCGACCTGCTGAATTATGACATCGGTGATAGTGTCCATATTTCCGAAGTGACCCTGCCTGAAGGCGCGCAGCCGACAATCTCGGATCGTGACTTTACGATTGCAACCATCGCAGCTCCGACCATCGAACCGGATCCGGAAGATGAAGAGGCAGAAGAAGACGAGGATGCAGTCGAAACGGAAGAAGGCTCTGAAGAAGCAGAGGCCGAAGAAGCCGAAGAAGAATAATTCAGGATTGAATGATGATTTTGCTGGTTGGCCTCGGTAATCCTGGTAAGGGATATGCCGACAACCGGCATAATTTTGGATATATGGCGGTGGATGAAATCATCCGCCGCCACTCCTTTATGCCGGAACGGGTTCGATTTCAGGGATTGGTCGCTGAGGGAAATATTGGCGGGACAAAGGTTCTTGCCCTGAAACCCACAACCTATATGAATTTGTCCGGTCAGTCAGTTGGCGAAGCCGCCCGATTCTACAAGATCCCGCTTAAGAATATTATCGTTTTACATGATGAACTGGATTTGCCGCTGGGGAAAATTCGCGTCAAAACCGGCGGTGGCCACGGCGGCAACAACGGCCTGAGATCCATTATCGCACATCTTGGCGAGAATTTTTGCCGCGTTCGCTTAGGTATAGGACATCCGGGAGAGAAACATCTGGTGACCGGACATGTGCTCAGCAATTTTTCCAAAGCGGAGCAAGCGACCGTTGAGGCCGCAACGGAGAGTATCGCCCAGCACATCGAGCTGTTGATTGGCGGAGATGCGCCGGGCTTCATGAACAAGCTGGCGCTGGATATCGCCCCGCACAAGAGTAAAGACGCAGATACAACAAAAGGAAACTGAGTATGGGGTTTAAATGCGGCATCGTTGGTCTGCCAAATGTCGGCAAATCGACATTGTTCAATGCCTTGACGCAAACGGCGCAGGCGGCAGCCGAAAACTATCCATTCTGCACGATTGAACCGAACCTCGGTCAGGTGCCGGTCCCGGATGAGCGGCTGGCGGAACTGGCCGCCCTTGCCAAATCCAAGGAAATCATCCCTACGCAACTGACGTTTGTTGATATTGCCGGCCTCGTCCGCGGCGCCGCGAGCGGAGAAGGGCTCGGTAACAAGTTTCTTGCCCATATCCGGGAAGTGGACGCCATTATTCAGGTTGTCCGCTGTTTTGAAGATGAGGACATCACCCATGTGGACGGCAAGATTGATCCTCTCTCGGATATCGAAACAATCGAGACTGAATTGATGCTGGCGGACTTGGAAAGTCTTGAAAAGCGGACTGAAGCGCTGGTCAAGAAAATCCGCGGGGGAGACAAGGAAGCGAAAAAGCAATCAGAGCTGATCGATCGTGCGCTCACCGTTCTTCGTGATGGCAAACCGGCCCGTCTGGTGCCGCTGGCTGATGACGAAATAAGAATATTTCGCAACCTGCAACTCCTGACCCAGAAGCCGGTTCTCTATGTCTGCAACGTGGATGAGGAAAGTGCGGCATCCGGCAATGCCTTCTCTGCGAAAGTTGCCGAAAAGGCTGCCGCGGAAAATGCCGGTAGCGTCGTCATATCGGCTGCTATTGAAGCAGAGGTCGCCCAGCTCGATACCGAGGAACGGGCCGAGTTTCTGGAAGAGCTGGGATTGGAGGAAACCGGGCTCAGCCGCATCATTCGCGCAGGCTACGATTTGCTCAACCTCATCACTTATTTCACCGTTGGCCCGAAGGAATGCCGCGCCTGGACCGTAAATAAAGGAACCAAAGCGCCGCAGGCCGCCAGTGTAATTCACACGGATTTCGAAAAAGGCTTTATTCGTGCCGAGACTATAGCCTATTCTGCTTATGTAGCGCAGGGCGGAGAAAACGGTGCGAAAGAAGCTGGCCTTATGCGTCTTGAGGGGAAAGAGTATATTGTCGCAGATGGTGACGTTTTACATTTCAGGTTTGCCAACTAGATGCGCATAACATCAACCTTAAAAAAGCAATAAATGCATCCATGATCGGATAAGATCAGAGGACAAAAAGAGCATGAAATATTGGGAAGATTTTAACGTCGGCTGGACACTGGAATTCGGTAGTTACGAAGTGACGGAAGAAGAAGTGATCGAATTCGCCACGGCATTCGACCCTCAGCCCTTTCACATCGATAAAGAGGCCGCAAAAGATCATTACTTCGGCGGCATTATCGCCAGCGGATGGCATACCGGCGCCATGTGCATGCGGATGATGGTTGACGGCTACATTCATGACACGGCCTCAATGGGATCACCGGGTATTGATCAGCTTCGCTGGAAACAACCCGTTCGGCCAGGGGAAATTCTTCATGTAAAAGCGGAAGTGCTAGACCGCAGTCTTCCCAAAAGCAGGCCGGAGCTTGGCTTTGTCAAATTTTCCCATACAGTCTTCAATCAGGACAATGAAGTAAAGCTGACGATGATTTCCAGCGGGATATTCTTGCGCAAACCTTCCCATGACAGGTTGGAGGCCAGCAAATGAGTGCGATTTATTTCGAGGATATTTCCGTTGGTGACAAGACAACGTCAAAAAGCATCAGCGTGACAAAAGAAGAGATTATCGAATTCGCCGGCAAATACGATCCGCAGCCCTTTCATATCGATGAGGAGGCGGCGAAGGAAAGCATTTATGGCGGTCTGATTGCGTCCGGTTGGCACACAACGGCCTTGTTGATGCGATTGCTGGTCGATAACATGACAAATAAGCGCGCCGGTCTCGGGTCCCCGGGATGTGATGAACTGCGCTGGCTGCGTCCTGTGCGCCCTGGCGACTCCCTGCGGTATGAATCTACAGTATTTGAGACCCGAAAATCCGCATCGCGCCCGGAGATGGGCATCATCCGGGCGGATGTGAAGCTCTATAACCAGAATGACGAGATTGTTCTCACGCTGAAATCCACCGGCATGATCAAGACCCGGCCGGTATAAGCCCTGCCCTATACGCATCCTCATAGATTTTTAACTTAGGCTTGGCGGCGTTACATTATATAGTTCGTCTGGGCTCTGTCCTTTGTCCGGTTATTTGAGGAAATGCGATATGGATTTATTCTTGTCTGGCTTTGCTATATTCGTCATCGTTCTCGTTCTGCTGGCGATCGTTATTGTCTTTATGGGCGTTACGATCGTGCCGCAGGGGTTCCAGTTCACTATCGAACGTTTCGGCAGATATACCCGTAGCCTGCAACCCGGGCTCGGCCTGATCATCCCCTTTATCGACCGTGTCGGCGGAAAGATAAATATGATGGAGCAGGTCCTGGATATTCCCACACAGGAAGTCATTTCACGGGACAACGCCATGGTGCAAGTGGATGGCGTGTTGTTCTATCAGGTGCTGGATGCCGCAAAATCAGCCTATGAGGTTCGCGATCTTGAGCGTGCCATACAGAACCTCGCGCAGACGAACCTGAGAACGGTCCTCGGCTCAATGGATCTGGATGAAGCCCTCAGCCAGCGCGATTCCATCAATGTCCGGCTGCTCAATGTCATTGATCAGGCATCAACACCTTGGGGTATCAAGGTAACCCGCGTTGAAATCAAGGACATTACCCCGCCGATCGATCTGGTTGAAGCCATGGGGCGGCAAATGAAAGCCGAGCGACTGAAACGCGCCGTCATTCTTGAAGCGGAGGGCGTTCGTCAGTCAGAAATTCTTAAGGCAGAAGGAGAGAAGAGAGCCACTATTTTGGAGGCAGAGGGACGCCGGGAAGCCGCCTTCCGGGATGCGGAAGCGCGAGAGCGTCTCGCCGAGGCCGAGGCCAAGGCAACGCATGACGTTTCCGAAGCCATCGCCGCGGGTGATATCCAGTCGATCAATTATTTCGTTGCACAGAAATATACCGAAGCCATGAAAGAAATCGGCATGGCGCGCAACTCCAAGGTCGTTCTGCTGCCGATGGAAGCAAGCTCTCTCATAGGCTCCCTGGGGGGTATTGGCGCAATTGCCAAGGAAGTCTTCGGTAAAGACAGTGACAGTGCATCACGGCGCACCAGCGGCTCTGTCCCGACAGTTGAGTAGCGCCCATGCTTGATCCGATCATTACGTGGCTTGCAAGCCTTGATTTCTGGTCCTGGTGGATACTGGGGCTGGCCCTCATCATCCTCGAAGTCTTTGCTCCCAGCACCTTCTTCCTCTGGCTTGGCATCGCTGCGGGAATCGTCGGGATTGTCGCCTGGATATTTCCCGGCATGGCATGGGAATACGAATGGATTCTTTTTGCTGTCATTGCGATTGCAAGCATTGTGCTGTCTCGCCTGTTTCTTAAGAAGCATCCGGGCGTAGAGGACAATACCAAACTCAATCAGCGTGGCGCCCAGTATATCGGCCGTCAGTTCACACTGACGGAAGCGATCCGGAACGGCCGGGGGAAAATACATGTTGATGACACCCAATGGAGCGTCGAAGGACCGGATACGGATTTGAACGAGGTTGTTCGGGTAACGGGTGTTGACGGCACGCTCCTTATCGTAGAGCCTGCCAAAAAGGAATAAAGGAGATTATGTCATGGGAGAAATGATTACCTTAACGGCAGCAGACGGCCATGAATTCGCCGCTTACAAAGTCGCGTCGAACGAGGCGCCAAAAGGCTGCGTCGTGATCGTGCAGGAAATTTTTGGCGTCAACTCGCATATCAAGGATGTGTGTGATGGCTACGCCAAGGCGGGTTTCAATGCCATTGCCCCGGCCCTGTATGATCGCATCAGCCCCGATATTGAGCTCGACTATACACCTAAAGATGTGGAACAGGGCCTTCAATATAAAAACCAGGTCTCGGACGAAACGGCGTTAAAAGACATTGATGCCGCGGCAAATGAGATTGACGCCTCCGGAAATGCCGCTGTTATTGGCTATTGCTGGGGCGGCACCCTCGCCTATCTATCCGCCTGCCGCCTGTCTTCCATCGGCAAAGCGGTTGGATACTATGGCGGGCAGGTCGCGCAAAATATTGCAGAGACACCAAAGGCCCCTGTTATGCTGCATTTCGGCGACAAGGATGCCTCCATCCCGATGTCAGCGGTTGAAGAAGTCAAGGCGGCGCGCCCCGATATCCCGGTTTTTGTCTATTCGGCAGGACACGGTTTTAACTGTGATCAACGGGGAAGTTACGACGCGGAGGCGGCAAAACTCGCCCTTGAGCGCACGCTGGAATTTATCAGCTAGCACGCCGGTCCGTAAATTCAAGCAGAAGGCCGTTGGTGTCAGAAGGATTTACCCTGAGTGTTCCGGTCGCAATTTTCTGCGTTCTTACGCCATTTCGGTTCAAAGTGTTTTCCGTTTCCTGGAGGCTATCTACGACAATCGTCATGGCAATCAGATAGGGCAATGTCGGCATCTCATCCGATATGGTGAGGCCCGGAAACAGCAGGTCGATATCCCTGTCATTCACGAAAATGATGCTGCCCTTGCCGAAACGAACGGTCAGGGTGTTGTCGGTCAGGGTCACATTAATGGATCCACAAAGGCGTTGGTAATACTCCGCAAGCGAATCCGGATCCTCCACGACAACGACAATGGAGTTTATATATTTTGCGCCGTTCGCATGGCTTAACCAGTCCTTTTCCTGGCGCACCAGTTCCGGCGTCATATGGTGACAGATAAACAGGTTTTTTGTCGACAAGCCGGCGGAGGACGTAAGCCGGATCAGCTTGAATTCCGGCAGCACATCCCCCTCTGGCAGCTCCAGTTTTCGTTTCAGGGGGAGAATATCCGACGGCTCCAGTCCGGCTTCCTTAAGCGACTTTTGCGTAGCCTCTGGCGCATCGCTTGCGAGCGCCAGGCCTAGAAGCCCCTCACCCCTTTCCGCAAGCGCGGTATCAAGACCATTCGTTTCAAGAGACGGGTCTACAATACCGAGAATCTCGATATAATCCTCATCGAACATGATGCAATAGTTGGCTGTTCCCCAGCCAATATGAGAACCCCGGGGCGTCAGGGTGAAGCCGAGCTTTTCATATTGGGATCGCGCTTCTTCCAGATCCTCTACCCCAATCAAAGCATGATCAATACCTTGCAGATTATGCAGCATCCCTCTCTCCGACTGTTAGTTTCGTTTCAGGCCGTGCGCCGAACAAGCGCCGTCAGCATCCCCGCGCCAATCAGGAAACTTCCGCCAATTCGGTTCACTATTTTAAGGCTTTTCGGGTTTTTGAACCTATCCCGCAATTTTCCCGCCAGAATGGCCCAGATAGCAACATTCAACGCCGCCAGCACAAGAAAGGTTGCTTCCAGAATAATAAACTGTCCCAGCACCGGTTCATTCACATTCACAAATTGCGGGACAAAGGCCACAAAGAAAACAATGCTCTTTGGGTTAAGCGCTGTCACGATATAGGAGGCCCTGAACATGGACATGCCGCTTTGCCTGCCCGCCGCGCGAACCGAGCCCATTATATCATCAGAGCGCCACAGCTTTATGCCAAGCCATATCAGGTATAACGCACCGGCAATCTTTAGCGCCGTGAACAGCGTGGCGGACGCCGCCAGAACCGCCCCTGCCCCTAGCAAGGAGGCCGTCATCGCCGTGAAATCGCCCAAGGTGACGCCCGGGACAGTCGCCCATGCCGTGCTGCGCCCCTGACCAAGGGCATAGCTGATGACTATCATGACGGTCGGACCGGGAATTGCCAGAAGCGCCGAGCTGGCAATAAAAAATGAAATCCAGAGTTCCAACGACATAGTCTTTGCCTTTCTAACTTACGACACTTCCAAAAAGACATATCACCCGGTAAATGACAACAGTCTTTTTTGCCAGCTACAAACGCAGACTAATCCCCTTCAAACTCGCACAGGGTTCGGACATTGACGCCCATATCCGCAACCCGCTTTACCCCACCAATATCCGGCAGGTCAATCACGAAGGCGGCGCCAATAACTGTTCCACCCGCCCGGCGTATCAGGTTGATTGCGGCGGCGGCGGTACCACCTGTTGCAATCAGATCATCCACGAGCAGGATATTCTCGCCTTCCTTTATGGCGTCGTGATGAATTTCCACCGTATCGGTACCGTATTCAAGTTCATACTCCTCGCCAATCACAGCAGCCGGTAATTTGCCTTTCTTGCGCACAGGGATAAAGCCGACACTGAGCTGATGGGCGATGGCCCCGCCGAGAACAAACCCGCGTGCCTCGATACCCGCCACCTTGTCAATTCTCACCCCCGCATAGGGCCAGACCAGCTGATCGACTACCTGACGAAATCCGCCTGCGTCCTGCCAGAGCGTGGTTATGTCGCGAAACATGATCCCCTTCTTAGGGTAGTCCGGAATGGTCCGGATGATAGATTTTATATCCATGATCTCCTCTGCTTAAAGAACGCGTCCGGCAACGGCATCAAGTTTCCCGAGTAAGTCAGGATTGCGGGCCTCAGGCGCGGTAATCAGGGCATTGTCCAAAGCATGATGGCACCCGGCAGAGCATGCTCTTTCGCGCGACATCAATGAAGGCACTACGGTTCTCACAAGCCCGCGTGCATTGTCTGCATTTTTCATCAAGACTTCTATGATGGCCGATACCTCGACCGCATCATGATCGGGATGCCAGCAATCATAATCCGTCACCATGGCCACTGTCGCATAGCAAATTTCCGCTTCCCGGGCGAGCTTGGCTTCCGGCATGTTGGTCATGCCGATCACCTGACATCCCCAACTCCGGTAAAGACGGGATTCCGCTAAAGTAGAGAACTGCGGCCCTTCCATTGCGAGGTACGTCCCGCCCCTGTGCACTTTTATCCTGTTGTCACGCGCGGCCTTTTCCAAGGCATCACCCAAGCGGGAACAGACCGGATGTGCCATGCTGACATGGCCCACGAGGCCAGTGCCAAAGAAGCTTTTCTCCCTGTCGATCGTTCTGTCAATGAATTGATCAACGATCACGAATGTTCCGGGCGAGAGCTCTTCTTCAAAGGATCCACAGGCACTTAAGGAAATAATTTCCGTCACGCCCGCGCGCTTCAAAGCATCTATGTTGGCACGATAATTAACCGCCGCCGGAGGGATACGATGTCCGCGTCCATGGCGCGGGAGAAAAACCATCTGGACCCCATCCAATATCCCGAAAAGCAACTGGTCTGACGGTTCTCCGAAAGGGCTTTCAACGGTTCTCCAATATGTATCGACAAGGCCGTCCAACTCGTAAACACCGCTGCCCCCAATGATGCCGATAACAGGTTTTCCGTTTGATGAATCCATTTCGCTCTCCAAGTTGGCTGGCAAAAATTTAGCCCTGAAACTGATCTCATACCATAAAAAAGGGCGCCGAAATCAGCGCCCTTTTATGACTGAAGGTCAAAATACTCAGTGCACGTCCGACCATACCTTGCGTTTCACTGCGTAGAAGACAGCCGCCAGGATCAAGAGGAAGAGGATTACTTTGAGACCCATGTTCTTGCGTTGTTCCATCTTCGGCTCCGCCGCCCAGGTCAGGAATACCGTGACGTCTTTCGCCATTTGATCGACAGTTGCCGGTGTTCCATCCGAATACTCAACACCATCTTCCATGAGCGGAGGCGGCATCGCGATCTTGTGACCCGGGAAGTAAGCATTATAGCTCATACCCACAGGGAGCGTCACGTCGGAAGGGGCTTCTTCATAACCTGTCAGAAGCGAGTAGAGATAATTATCGCCATTCGGACGTGCTTTGCTCATCAATGACAGGTCCGGCGGATAGGCACCCCCATTGGAAGCCCGTGCGGCCTGCTCATTTGCAAAGGGTGCCGGGAACTTGTCTGAAGGCTTGCCCGGCCGGTCGAACATATCACCAGCATCATCAGGACCGTCAACAAACTCATATTCCGCAGCCAGTGCTTTTACTTCATCTTCACTGAACCCGAGATCCTTGAGTGTGCGAAAAGCAACTAGCCCCAGACCGTGACAGCCTGCGCAGACTTCACGATAAACCTGCAATCCACGCTGAGCTGATGCACGATCATAAGTTCCGAAAAGCCCGCCGTGCTTCCAGTTCATGGATTTGAGCTCAACCGCCTCTCCGGCAGCATTGGCTGAGCCAAATGATGCCAGTGAAACCAAAGCAGCAACGCCGAGGGAGGTCAGTAATTTACGCATTGGCCGCCTCCTTCGCTGCGGGCTTTTTGGAGAGAACATCCTCCGAAATACTAGCGGGTAACGGTTTGGGCTTTTCGAACAGTCCCACCAATGGCAACAGGATCAGGATATGCACGAAGTAATATATGGTTGCGATACGGCCCCAGATAATATAGGCGCCCTCTGCCGGCTTGCCGCCGATATAGGTCAGCAGAATACAATCCGCAACGAACACCCAGAACAGCTGCTTGTAAATAGGACGGAAGCGGGCAGACCGGATCCGGCTCTTGTCAAGCCACGGCAGAGCAAACAGCACGGCAATCGCACCAAACATCAGCAGAACACCACCAAGCTTGTCCGGCACCGCCCGCAGGATCGCATAGAATGGCAGGAAATACCATTCAGGAACGATATGCGCCGGTGTCACAAGTGGATTGGCCGGGATGTAGTTGTCCGGATGCCCCAGATAGTTCGGCGCATAGAACAAAAACGCCGAGAAGAAAATCAGGAAAATCGCCAGGCCGAACAGATCCTTCACCGTATAGTACGGATGGAAAGGAATGCTGTCCTGCTTGCCCTTCAATTCAACGCCCGTCGGATTGTTGGAGCCATTGGTGTGCAAGGCCCAGATGTGAAGGATAACGATACCGACAATCACGAACGGCAACAGATAATGCAGGCTGAAGAACCGGTTGAGCGTCGGGTTATCGACGGCAAACCCACCCCACAGCCAGGTCACAATGCTGTCACCGACCAGCGGAATGGCGCTAAACAGGTTGGTAATAACCGTTGCGCCCCAGAAGCTCATCTGTCCCCAGGGAAGCACGTAGCCCATGAAGGCGGTTGCCATCATCAGCAGGAAAATCACCAGTCCAAGCCACCAGAGAAGTTCCCGCGGTGCCTTGTAGGAGCCGTAATAAAGCCCCCGGAAAATATGGAGATAAACCACAATGAAGAACATTGAGGCGCCATTTGCATGCATATACCGCAGCAACCAGCCATAGTTCACGTCACGCATGATATGCTCGACGCTGGTGAAAGCCATATCGACATGCGGCGTGTAATGCATTGCAAGCACAATACCGGTGACAATCTGCACGACCAGCATCACGCCGGCAAGCGAGCCAAAGGTCCACCA
>PAKP01000009.1 GCA_002706985.1 Sneathiella sp.
GCTCATCACTCTTGGTGGCGCCTCCGTCGGCGACCACGACCTGATACAGCCTGTCCTCGGGTAAGAGGGGCTGAGTGTCGACTTCTGGCGAATTGCCATGCGACCCGGCAAGCCGCTGATGTTCGGCAGCTTCGCAGGAATTCCAATGCTGGGCATGCCCGGAAACCCGGTTTCCAGCCTGATCTGCAGCTTTCTCTTTCTGATCCCCGCCCTCGATGCATTGCGCGGGCTCACCCCGAGAACGCCGCCACGGCAGCGGGCCATCCTCAGTCATGCGCTGAAGGAAAATGACCAGCGGGAGGATTATATGCGCGCTGTCATTACCGATGATGCCGGCGAGTTACCGGTCATCCGGTTGTTTGAGAAGCAGGACAGCTCCATGCTCTCGCCGCTCTCTATTGCCGATTGTCTGGTCGTCCGCGCGCCGTTTGCCGCCGCCCTGCCCGCGGGATCGGAAGTAGATATTATCCCGCTCAACCGCCGCTATCCATCCATCTGAACCGCTCGCAAGCCTAGGCGCTTTTCCCTTGACGCGGGAAAAGAACTTTTGTAGAACATTCGAAAATGTTTTTGATTTGTTCTTTATGGTGGTTTCGGTCATGCTGACAAAAAAACAGCATCAGCTTCTTCTCTACATTCACGAATGCCTGGAAAGTCGCGGTGTGTCCCCGTCTTTCGATGAAATGAAGGAAGCGCTTGACCTGAAATCAAAATCCGGCATTCACCGCTTGATTACGGGACTAACGGAACGGGGATTTATCCGCCGCCTTCCCCACCGTGCCCGCGCACTGGAAGTATTGAAGCTGCCCGATGATCTCAGAAGCCGGGCTGCCGGAAAGACAAAAACCGCCTTGCCCACCCAGGACGATAATCTGGTCGAGGTAAATTTCGCCAAAAATAACGACCGCCGGGAGAGTATGGATGACGATCATTCATATGGCGATGAGGATCCGGCCGTGCAGAGCCTGCCCCTTTACGGGCGAATTGCCGCCGGTACGGCGATTGAAGCCTTGAGCGACCCGAGCAGTTTCGTCGATGTGCCTGCGGGCATGCTGGCGTCCGGGCGGCATTACTGCCTTGAAGTCGCGGGCGATTCAATGATCGATGCCGGTATTCATGACGGCGATACCGTGATCATCCGCGAAAGCGCGACGGCGGAAAATGGCAAGATTGTCGTCGCCCTGATCGATGATTTTGAAGTGACCCTGAAGCGGCTGCGGCGCAAGGGAGGGTCCATCGCATTGGAGGCTGCCAATCCGGACTATAAAACACGCATCTTCGGGCCGGATCAGGTCAAGGTGCAAGGCCATCTTGTCGGCCTCTACCGCAAATACTGAGGCCAACCTGATTTAATCCGCCGTCCGCTCCGGTCTTTCGCGATAACGGAGCGGCACCCACGGTCGGTTCCCCCGAAGTCCATTGCCGGTTTCCACATGGATTTGGCCTGCGGCCTCAAAGTAAAGGCCATGCGCTCCTTCCCGCCAGAGATCGAATTTGTCGATGACCAATCGTGGCGCGCGGCAATCACGCGGTGCCGGAATACGGCTTATGATGATGTCGGCCCGTTTGCAGTCCGCTTCCACACCCGCCATGGTTGCCGGAAAGGCGATGATATCCGGCCCGCTCCTGTATACACATCCATAGGGATCACAGGACAATCCCGGTAGCGGCTCCTCCGCAATTTCTTCACCCATCACCAGCCGCCAGCGTTCCGCCTCGAACCGGTCGGCCCGGCGGGTGGAAAGATAAGTTTCTCCCTCCTCGCTTTTTACCGCATAAAGATTACCACTTTCGGAGATCAGGATATCCGGCGATCGGTTGAACAGGAACGAGAGGAATAGAATACCCAGCATCGGCAAGGCCAGCCAGCGCACCGGTTGACGCCAGATAATATACCAGAGCCCGATTACGGTAATCGCAATCAGCTGCAAAACCGAGAAGGAGCCGAGAAACTGTACCGCCTCGGGCCAGGACGCGGTCTCTGCCGCCACACGAAGGATCATGTCAATGCCGCTACCAACGATAACGAGCGGAAAAGAGAGGCCAAACGGATAACAGATAAAGGACAGGATAACCCCCGGCATCACCCACAGGCCCATGAGAGGAACCGCGAGGAAATTAGCGATCAGGCTGTAAGCGGCTACCTGCCCGAAATGATAAAGCGCAAAAGGCGCCGTCGCCAATCCGGCAACGAGGGATGTCAGTACGATGCCGATCAGATAGGCAAGGCTGCGGCGAATGATCCCGCCGCTTCGCGCAAAACCACCGAGCCACGGCCCGAACTGTTCATAGAGTGAAATCAGGGCGAAAACGGCGGCAAAGGACATCTGGAAACTTGCCGTGACAAGGCTCTCCGGATACAGGATCAGGATGATCACCGCCGCCATGGCCACCATCCGCAGGGAAAGCGCCGTCCGGTCGAAGCAGATTGCGACGAAAAGCGCCGAAATCATGATGAAGGCCCGAACGGCGGAAACGCTCATCCCGCTCACGAACAGATATCCGGCGAGCCCCAGCAGCGCGACGACGGCAGCAATCTTCTTGATCGGATAGTAGAGCGCCACATAAGGCATAAGCGCCAACAGAAAACGGACTGCGAAGAAAATCAGACCGCCGATCATCCCCATATGCATGCCGGAGATCGCCAGAAGATGGGCCAACCCCGAAAATCGCATGTTATCGAGCTGTTCCTCCGGGATTGCTGACTTGTCTCCCGTCATGATGGCAATGATAAAACCTGCATTTTCCGGGGGCGTATTGGCCATGACAAAATCAGCGATTCGCGCTCTTATCCCGGCGGAGAGCTGGCGAAGGCGCGGGAAAAAATCGCTATCCTCCCCGAGAATTTCAAACGCGCTGATACTGTAGCCAACCGCGCCGATGGACTGGTAATAGGAATGACGCTGGAAATCATAGCCGCCGGGATAGGCGGGTTCCGGCGGCGGCAAAAGCACCGCTTTTACGCGAATGACCTGCCCCGGCCGGACCTCATCAAAATTGGTGCGCGACGACAGCCGGATATGGTGGAGTTTCGGGAGGTCATCCTGTCCCGTAAATGAAATATCCCCGAGCAGAAACCGGGCTGAGTCATATCCGGTGGATTTTTCGAGCACGCTCGCGCGAAGCTCCGTGACGGCCTTCTTCTGCAGGACTGGCGCATCAACAATCTGTGTCCGAAGGATAGACGCAGAAAACCCGATCGCGACAAGTAGTAGGATGCCGGGGATCAAGGCATAACCGCTCTCCGCCCTGCCCCTTAGCCAAAGCAGGCCGAGTGCCGGAACAACGGGAGCCGCGAGCCATGCAGGCCCCGGTTCCATCGGAAGCGCGAAGTAAATGGCGATGCCGAAGCCAATGAGCACCGGGAACCAGAGAAACCAACGCGATCGGTCAGACCGGAACTGATCAGTCAGCTTTTCCAGATTATACCAGCTCGACAGGGTCATGGCGCGGACCTTCCAACGGCATGCTTGCCCTCCGCCATGACAAAGGGTACAAAAGCCTGTTTTTAATAACCATCCGGTTTCAATTTATAATCGAACGGAATGTAAAGTAAATTCTTATGACTGTCGTAACACGTTTCGCTCCCTCACCTACTGGTTTCCTGCATATCGGCGGCGCCCGGACGGCCCTGTTCAACTGGCTTTATGCGCGCCATAACAAAGGAAAATTCCTTCTCCGGATCGAGGATACGGACCGGGAACGATCAACCGATGCGGCCATCGACGCCATTCTGGACGGCCTGAACTGGCTCGGGCTCGACTGGGACGAAGACCCGGTCTTCCAGTTTTCGCGGCGTGAGCGCCATGCGGAAGTTGCGCGGGAATTGCTGGCCGCCGGAAAAGCCTATTATTGCTATGCTTCCCGCGAGGAACTTGCGGAGATGCGCGAAACGGCGCGAGCGGAGGGGCGTCCGCCGATCTATGATGGACGCTGGCGCGATAAGGATCCGTCGGCGGCACCGGCTGGCGTCGACCCCGTGGTCCGGTTCAAGTCTCCCAACCATGGCGAAACGGTGGTCAGGGATCTCGTTCAGGGCGATGTCACTTTCGCCAATGAACAGCTTGATGACATGATCCTGCTACGGGCGGACGGAACCCCGACCTACATGCTCTCCGTGGTGGTGGATGATCATGACATGGGGGTCACAGATATTATCCGCGGCGACGACCATCTCACCAACGCGGCACGGCAACAGCAGCTGATCGAGGCAATCGGCTGGACGGTGCCCCGCTATACCCACATCCCGCTGATTCACGGCCCGGATGGCGCCAAGCTCTCAAAACGGCATGGCGCGCTCGGCGTGGACGCTTATCGTGACATGGGGTACCTGCCCGAAGCATTGAGGAATTACCTGCTCCGGTTGGGCTGGTCCCATGGAGATGACGAAGTGATCTCGACCGCGCAAGCAATTGACTGGTTCAACCTTGAAAATATTGGAAAATCGGCGGCCCGCTTTGATTTTGCCAAGCTTGAAAACCTCAATGGCATTTATATTCGGGATGCTGACAACGCCTATCTGATAAGCCTTATAGCGCCTATACTGGCAGAAATGGCCGGTCAAGAGATAAGCTCTAATCAACTGAAACTAATAGAAAAAGCCATGAATGGCTTGAAAGAACGCGCAAAATCTGTAAACTCCCTAGCGGAGAGTTCCCTGTTCCTTATCGCCGAGCGGCCACTCACGCTGGACGAGAAAGCCAAAAGCCTGATAACTGAAGAGGCAAGCGCTGTTCTGACACGGCTGGCGGACCGATTGGAGGCGCTGGAGGACTGGAACGCTGAGGATTTGGAAGCGGCCGTTCGGGCGGCGGCTGAGGCGGAAAGCCTTAAACTGGGTAAAATTGCGCAACCCTTGAGGGCAGCGCTGACAGGAACCACAGTTTCGCCCGGTATCTTTGATGTTCTCGACGTCCTCGGACGGGAACAGTCAATCGGACGTATTCGGGATGCGGTTCTCGCGTGAGATTAAGACACCTTGGGGCCGGTATTCCAATGAAAACGCTATAAAAAGAAAGAAATTCCACCCGGAATTTTGTCAATGATACGGGCGCAACCAGCCTGAAAATAAAAAGGAAGTGGATGAATGAGTAGCTCTACTGTTACCGGCAACGTCACCCTGTCAGAAGGAAGCGACGATACCCTTAGCCTGCCTCTCATTGCAGGCACCGTCGGGCCGTCTGTTATTGACGTTCGCAAGCTATATGCCGATACAGGTCATTTCACCTATGATCCAGGTTTTACGTCTACGGCATCCTGTGATTCCGCGATTACCTATATCGATGGCGATGCAGGCATCCTGATGCATCGCGGCTACAAGATCGAGGAACTTGCGGAGAAAAGCGACTTTATGGAAGTCTGCTATCTGCTGCTGAAAGGCGAATTGCCGACACAGCCGCAGAAGGATAAATTCTCCCACGACATCACCTATCACACGATGCTGCATGAGCAGCTGACCCAGTTCTACCGCGGCTTCCGTCGCGATGCACATCCGATGGCCATCATGGTCGGCGTGGTCGGTGCCCTGTCCGCCTTCTATCACGACAGCACAGATATCACGGATCCGCAACAGCGGATGATCGCCAGCTATCGCCTGATCGCGAAGATGCCGACAATTGCCGCAATGGCCTATAAGTATTCTGTGGGTCAGCCTTTCATCTATCCGAGCAATGACATGTCCTATGCGGAAAACTTCCTGCATATGACATTCAGCGTTCCGGCAGAGCGCTACAAGCTCTCGCCCACCATTGCCCGGGCCATGGACCGGATTTTCATCCTCCATGCGGATCATGAGCAGAACGCCTCGACATCGACGGTACGTCTGGCCGGATCTTCCGGTGCCAATCCGTTTGCCTGTATTGCAGCGGGTATTGCCTGTCTCTGGGGGCCCGCCCACGGCGGTGCGAACGAAGCTGTGCTGACCATGCTCAATCAGATCGGCAGCGTCGATCGGGTTCAGGAGTTCATTGCCAAGGCAAAGGACAAGAACGATCCTTTCCGCCTGATGGGCTTCGGCCACCGGGTCTACAAGAACTACGATCCGCGCGCCAAGGTCATGCAGCAGACCTGCTATGAGGTGCTGGATGAGTTGGGCATCAAGGATGAGCCAATGCTCAAGCTCGCAATGGAGCTCGAAAAGATCGCGCTGAATGATCCCTATTTCATCGAGAAGAAGCTCTTCCCGAACGTCGACTTCTACTCCGGTATCATTCTGCAGGCACTTGGCTTCCCGACAAGCATGTTCACCGTGCTCTTCGCTCTTGCCCGTACCGTTGGCTGGGTGGCGCAGTGGAACGAAATGATGGAAGACCCGTCACAGAAAATCGGGCGGCCGCGGCAGCTATATACAGGGGCAACCGAACGCCCCTATGTTGATATCAGCAAGCGATAATCGGATGAGCGGAGCCTCACCAACAAGCAAGAAATTGACGCCTTCGGTCCCGACCGGGGGCGTCAAACCTGCCAAACGGCTCTATCTCCGGGCGGCAAACGACAATCGGGCGCCCTTCCTCTATCGCGCGAAGAAGCTCTCCATGATCCTGCTGCCGGCGGCAATGCTGCTCTTCTTTGCAGGTGTCTGGTATTTCGGTGGCGCGTAAGCGGCCTATTTTCGCTCAATAAGCTCTATCTTGTAGCCATCCGGATCCTCGATAAAGGCGATCACGGATGTCCCATGCTTCATCGGTCCGGGTGGCCGTGGAATATTGACGCCCTGCGCCGCCAGCTTGTCGCAAATTCCGTAGATATCCTGTACCCCGAGCGCGAGATGGCCAAACCCGTTGCCAAGATCGTAAGGCTCTTCCTGGTCCCAGTTGTGGGTCAGCTCGATAACGGCCGTATCTTTTTCCTCGCCATATCCGACAAAAGCCAATGTGAATTTCCCGCCCGGAAAATCGGTCCGCCGGAGAAGCTTCATCTCCAGCGTATCGACATAGAATTTGATCGACTTGTCGAGATCCTTGACCCGGATCATCGTGTGCAGCAGTCTGAAGTTGTTCTTATCGTCGCCGCTCATGTCGTTTTATCCCTTGTAATGAGTTTCAAGATAATATCCGCCGCCCGTTCGCCGGGGGCGTCACCGCCCTCCCCCAACAGTAACATGGCCTCGCCACAGGAAACAATCTGCTGGCGGCGCTTTTCCTCTGAGCGGAATAGATCGCCAAGAGCGCCTGCGAGGTTTGCGGCCGTGCAATCTTCAAGCAGGAACTCCGGCACGACTTCGCGCTTCAGCAGGATATTGATCAGATTGACATAGTCTAGCTTGACCACCCGCCGCGCGATCCAGCCGGTCACCGGGTTCATGCGATAGGCAATGACACTTGGCAGGCGGGCAAGCGCCAGCTCCAGCGCGACAGTCCCCGACGCGGCGAGCGCCACATCGGAGGCCGCCATCGCATCATATTTTTCCGTCTCTCCATCAACGACGAGGACGTCCAGCTCCCACTGTGCTGTCTCCTGCCGGACGATATCCGCCGCACGGCCAATCACCGGAACGACAATGCGAAATTCATCAATGTCGCCCTGCAAACGGGACACCGCCTCCCTGAAAACGGGCAGATGACGGCTCACCTCCCCGCGCCGGCTTCCGGGCAGCAGCATCAGGAGGTTTTCATCGGGCTTGATGCCGTGACGTGCCCGAAATGTCGGGCCGTCTCCCTTGTCCGCACCACTCTCGATGACGGAATGGCCGACAAAGTCAGCGGGCAGTCCCACAGCTTCGAAATAGGGTGGCTCAAACGGCAACAAGGTCAGAAGGTGATCATAGAGACCGGCGATTTTTTTTGCCCGCCCCGGCCGCCAGGCCCAGACAGACGGCGCCACATAATGAACTTTTGGAAAATGACTTCCCGCTAATTGCCGGGCCACGCGAAAACTGAAATCCGGCGCATCAACAGTAATGAAAACATGGGGAGCGAACTCTCGCGCCGCGGCAGCAGTTTGTTCGATCCGTTTCAGCAGTTGAGGGAGTCTCGGCAGGACTTCAAACAGCCCCATGACGCTCAATTCCTCCATGGAAAACAGGGTTTTGAGGCCCTGCGCCACCATTAGCGGACCGCCAATGCCATAAAACTCCGTGTCAGGTGCTTTTTCCTTCAATCCCGCCATGAGGCGCGCGGCCAGCGCATCACCGGAGGCTTCGCCCGCTAGTATGAAAACCCTGTAATGGCCGACAGAGGCCATTATGATCCGCTCTCCGGGTCCAGGCCGATCAAGAAAATCCCCGCAGCGTCCGCCCGTCGGATCGCTTCCTTCATGTCAAGGATGAGGGTTTTGTTTTCCTCCAATGCGATGCCGCGCAAATTCGCCTCGGCGGCGAGCGTCACGGTCTCCGGCCCGATTGTCGGCATGTCCGCCTTCAACTCCTGACCGGGCTTAGACAATTTGACGAGAACCCCTGCCCGCTCTTCCCATGCGAAGGCGGCAGAGCGCGTCAACAAACCGTCCGTCCCTTCCGCCGCCTCGACAGCAAGAACATATCCGTCACGCAGGATGGCGGCCTGCCCGATATCCAGGGCTCCGACCGCCTTGACAATCCTCACACCTGCCGCAATATCGGCTTTATCCCGTTCTGTCGGCGAAATTTTCCCAAGCTGACCATGTGGCACCAGCAAATCCCCTGCCAGTTCATGGGCACCAATAATTGTAAATCCTTTTTCCTGCAGGTAGCCGGTGATCGCCCGCATCAGACCATCGTCCCCTTTACGGCTAGCCCCGGTAATCCGGGCAAGCAGCTTCACCCCCTCCATATCGGGAACAAGGTTCTTTAGGTTTGGCCGTTTGACGGGTCCAGCGAGGGTAATATGAGTGCATTTTTCCCGCGCGAGGGCTTTGAGAAAGCGCCCGACCTTGGTGATCCGGATTACCTCATGCGGAAAATCTTTGTATTGCGCCGGGTCGGCTTCCCCCTCGATAAGAAGAAGATAGGGCTCTTTCCCGTCCGCCAGAAGAGCTGTTGCCAGTGCAAGGGGCAAGCTTCCGCTGCCGGCAACGATGCCAACCCGCATTGAACTTGCATCATTCCGGATGACAGAATCCACGCTTCGTTTCCTCATTGATAAATTTGAGGACCGTTTGCACTGACGAGAATTTGCTATATTCCTCCGGCATGGATTTACAGCGCTCCGCAAAGGTGCCATCCCCGGAGAAAAGATATTTATAAGCACTACGCAAAGCATGAATATCCTCACGGGAGAAGCCCCGCCGTTTCATCCCTGTAAGGTTCAGGCCACCAAGCGCCGCGCGATTCCCTGTCGCCGATCCAAAGGGGATGATATCAGTCTCCACGCCGGACGCCCCGCCAATCATCGCATGTTCACCGATCCGTACAAACTGATGCACCGCCGATAGTCCGCCAATAATCACGAAATCACCTAGGGCAACATGCCCGCCCAGCGTCGCATTATTCACAAGGATGACATGGTTTCCGAGGATGCAGTCATGGGCGACATGCGCGCCGATCATCAACAGGCAATTATCACCGACGCGGGTCTGCATGCCCCCGCCTTCGGTTCCGGGATTGATCGTGACATGTTCCCGGATCGTGCAATTCTCACCAATAACAAGCTCGGAGTTTTCCCCGTTGTATTTCAGATCCTGCGGGGCGTGACCGACAGAGGCAAAGGGAAAGATGGTTGTTCCCCGTCCAATTTTCGTATTGCCAGCAACGGCGACATGGGATTTCAGCGTCACATCGGCGGCCAGCGTTACATCCTTGCCAACCACACAAAAGGGGCCGACGTGGGCGTCCGGATGTACCGATGCTCCGTCTTCGATAATCGCTGTCTGATGAATTTTACCCATTCGGTACCCAGTCAATCTAACGTATATGTGAAAAATCTGCGCTATAGCTAACGCGGAACAGCCCGAACCACAAATCAAGCTATGTTACAGCCGGTTACCCGAATTTCTAGTCTACGATCATGGCGGCGAAATCGGCCTCCGCCACCTTCTTTCCGTCCACCATGACCTCGCCGGAAAACCGCCAGACGGAGCCCCGGTTTTGTTTTACCTTGACATGAACATGCATGGTATCACCGGGGGTTACAGGTTTGCGGAAACGTGCATTGTCGATCGACATAAAGAAAACATGCTTGCCCTGTGACTCCGCCCCAAGGGACTTGATCACAAGAACGCCCGCTGTCTGCGCCATGGACTCAACTATCATGACTCCCGGCATAATCGGTCGGTTAGGAAAATGGCCCTGAAAATGAGGTTCATTCATCGTCACATTCTTGATACCAACCGCAGACTCACCCGGTACAATATCAATGAGTCGGTCTACCAGAAGCATCGGATAGCGATGCGGTATCATATCCAGAATATTCAGAATATCGAGGGCATCAGCCGTATCAGAGGAGGATTTTTCATTCATGTTGCAGAACCCTTGTTATTCGATAATTTACGCAATATCGCCATTTGGCGGAAAAACTGTTTACGGGGGCGTGCCGGAAATCCTGCATATATCTCACCAGCCGGTACATCAGAAATAACACCTGATTTCGCCGAAACCTGTGCGCCTTTGCCAATTTTTATATGACCCGCCAGGCCAACCTGCCCCCCAATAACCACGAAATCCTCGATCATCGTGCTACCTGAAATGCCGGTCTGGGCGGCAATGATTACTCCCTTGCCGATCATTACGTTGTGGCCCACCTGAACCAGATTATCAAGCCAGGTATTATCGCCAATGATCGTATCCGGCCCGGACCCGCGATCAATCGTCGTGTTGGCACCAACCTCGCAATTCGATCCAATGATGACGCGGCCAAGCTGAGGAATCTTCACATGTTGCACGGGATCGGGGGCAAAGCCGAAACCATCCTGGCCGATTTTTACGCCATTATGAATGAAGGCGTTGTCACCAATCTGGCAGAAACTTAATACAACGCCCGCGCCAAGGCGGCAATCGTTACCAAGGCTAACCCCCCGGTTCAGGAGCGAATGCGGGCCAATGATGCAGTTATCACCGACGACGGCATCTTCCTCAATCACAACATATGGTCCGATGGAGGGGTTTTTGCCAATAGTGGCCTTGGGGGAGATCAAAGCTGTCGGGTGCACTTCCCCATTGCCGAGAACGGGCTGATAGAACTTGTTGGCAATCCGCGCATAGGCTTTATAGGGATCCTTTGCAACCAGAATGGACAGTCCTTTCGGAAACTTCTTAAGGGCCGCGCGGGTCGCAATACAAGCCGTTGCCTTCGTATTCAGAAATTGGTCCAGATATTTCAAATTGCTGAGAAACGTCAAATCTCCTTCCCCGGCCTGATCCAGCGGCCGGACATCAGAGATCATGATTTTCGGATCGACATCCGGTGCCAGCTCCACATCCGGCAGCTCGGCGAGTTCTGCAAGAGAGAAAGGCCCTGCAACTCGATAAAAATGAGAATCAGGCATCAGCTTTTCTTCAAGGGAACGAGTTCAACCTTGGTTTTCTCCAGTTCCTTATTGAGGCGGCTTATCACTGCTTCCGTCATGTTCAGCGGCTTTTCCGCAAACAGGATTTCACTCACATCCACAACAAGTGTCGCGCCATATTCATCCATTACCGCACGGACAATTGGGATCATCTGCTCCTTCACCTTATCGAGAGCCTGAATCCGGCTGCGCTGCAACTGCCGGTTCCGTTCCTGGACATTGACACGGAATGCCGCTGCCTTGCGATTGAAGTCCGCCTGTTTTTTGGAATACGCATCCGGCGTTACCAGGGTTTTCTGCCGCTCAATCTGTGTTTTCTCATCCTTCAGTTTCTGTTCTGCCGCTGTCAGTTCCGCATTTACCTCTTCCTCATAGGCAGCCATTTGCGCATTGATATCCTGGGCAACCTCTATCTCGCGCATGATCTTTTGCATATCAACGACGCCGATTTTTGCCTTCGGCGATGTCTGTGCGAAACTCGCCTGACCGAAAGCCGGTACTAAAATCAGCAGAAATATGGCATATTGCAGAAATCTTGAGAGCATTTTTCCTTATCCTAGAATCGTGTCCCGAAATCGAGCTGGAATATTTCTTCCTTGTCGTAGTCTTCCTTCAGAACCGGAACTGCAACATTTATCTGAATGGGGCCGAATGGTGAGACCCAGTTCAGACCGACACCAACTGCAGCCCTGATACTTGCATCATCCACGATACCGGGATCGCTATCATCAATCGTCGTCAGAGTACCGACATCCAAAAACGTCCGGCCGAGGACACCATACTCGTCCGGTAATCCGACAGGGAAACGAAGCTCAGCCGTAGCAACGAAATATGCGTTGCCACCCAAAGCATCGCCAGAGGCTATATCCCGCGGTCCGATACCGCGATTGTCAAAGCCGCGGAAATTGCGCCCGCCAACATTATAACGTTGTGCGAGGATGACGTCTTCCCCCAATCCGAAAATATAACCGCCAGTAATACCCGTACTCAGGACAACATCATTTTCATAGACCGGGAAGAACCGCACATAGCTGGCATTCGTGGCGAGCGAGCGGACGTCCCCACCAAGGCCGGACAGGATCTGTCCGAAGGTGTATTTGCTTCCCGTCGTTGGAAACAATGTATCATCCAGATCACTAATCGTAATCGTGTAGCCAACGGAAGATATGAGATATTCCCCGGCCGCCTTCTGAATGGATACAGGTGCATTTGATGCCAGATTATCGATTTTCTCGTTTACCAGACTATAGAAAACGTCTCCACGCACATACTCACGTATAGGGAAACCAGAGCGTAATACGAAACCGGTACGTTCCAGATCATATCCACTTTCGTCCTGATAATCGCGGACAGTTCGGAAAATATCAAAACCTGCACTCAGATCACGATCCAGGAAATACGGTTCCGTGAACCCAATATCAACGGTCTGACTTTGCGCACCAACGGAAATACCGAACCTCAGGTCCTGACCACGGCCCAGCAGGTTACGTTCGCGGATCTGAAGATTTGCCGACACGGATTCGGTAGTCGAGAAGCCGGCACCAACGCTGAGCTCACCCGTTGATTTTTCCTGAACATCAACATTTATGATTGTCTTGTCCGGTGCCGTTCCTTCTTCCTGGGTGACCTCAACCTTCTCGAAGAAATCGAGACCGCGGACGCGGGACTGCGAAAGCCGCAATAGCGCCGTGTTGAAGGCGTCACCTTCCGCAAGCTTCATTTCCCGCCGGATCACATAGTCAAGCGTCCGGACGTTGCCGGTGATATTGATCCGCTCGACATAAACGCGGGGGCCCTTGTTGACTTCATAGGTAACGGCAATCGTCAGGTTCTCGCGATCCCGGTCAATACGCGGGCGGACGTTTACAAAGGCATAGCCCAGTTTGCCAAGCTCAAAGGTAATTTTCTGGATAGTATCTTCGATCTTGTCGGCGTTATAGGTCTCTCCCTCAATTGTTGTTACCTGTTCAAGCAACGCTTCCGGTGAGAGATCCTTGATCTCGCTCTTCACGTCAATCTCACCGAATTTATACTTGGGTCCCTCTTCCACGGCGAAGGTGATGAAAAATCCGTCTCTGTCCGGTGTCAGTTCCGCAATGGCGGAGACTACGCGGAAATCCGCATAGCCCTTGGACAGATAGAATTTGCGAAGCAGCTCCCGATCAAAGGTCAGGCGATCGGGATCATAGGTGTCGGAGTCAGATAGGAAGTTATACCAACGGGTTTCCTCGGTAGAAATTTCGCCGAGCAGCTGGCTATCGCTAAAGTTATCGTTGCCAAAGAAACGGATTTTCTTGATCCCCGTTTCTTCACCCTCATTGATCTCGAACACCAGGTCGACGCGATTCTCAGGAAGCAGGATAACCTTCGGTTCAACCGTTGCCGCAAACCGGCCACTTCGTCGATAGACCGTGATAATCCGCTGCACATCATTTTGCACCCGTGCACGGGTATAGACAATGCGCGGCCGCAGCTGGATTTCCGCCGTCAAGACTTCGTCTTCGATCCGCTGGTTTCCTTCAAACGCCAGTCGGTTGATAATCGGGTTTTCAACCACATTGACGATCACCACATCCCCTTCCTGACGGATGGTGACATCGGCGAAAAGCCCGGTATTGAAAAGTGCCTTCAGGGATCGGTCAACGCGGGAGCGGTCATAAGGCGCGCCCGCTGTAATCAGCAGATAGGATCGAACCGTATCGGCCTCAATCCGTTGGTTTCCCTCAACGCGAACTTCGGAAATGATGACGGATGATTGCGCGGAAACCGGCTGGCTGGCTGTCAGCACCGTCGAGAGTGTTGCAAATGCGAACACTGCAAGTAACAAAAATACGCGCAAATTCCCACCCCCCTGAGCGGACAGCCTCAGTTATCGTCGAACAGTTCTATCAGACCTTGCCTGTCAGGAAAACAAGCCGGTGAAAAAATCTTTTACCCAAGGTTTGTTAACGTCATTCCATGTGGCAAATACCATTAGCATCAGAACGAGGGATAGTCCAATTCGGAAACTGAATTCCATGGCTTTTGCAGAGGGTGGTTTACCGCGAACCGCCTCATAGGCATAAAAAACAAGATGCCCCCCATCCAGCATCGGTATCGGAAACAGATTGATCAGGCCGAGGCTGATGGAAACGAAAATCATGAAGTTGAACAGGGACAAAGCGTTATCGACGATATCCTCACCGCGCTTTGCCGCATCACCGGACATTTTCAGGATACCAAGCGGGCCGCTCAGCTCCTTCGTGTCCCGCGCGCCGGAGATCATCTGTCCGACGCCCTTTAATGTCGCGGTAGTGATAAACCAGGTATGGTCCACCGCGCTGGTCAGCGCACTGATCGGGCCATGACGGACAAACTCCCGCCCCGTCGACACAATGCCAAGGCGGCCAATGCGCTGAACATTTCCGTCCGCATCCACTTCTTCGACAATATGCGGTGTGATGGCGAGATCGATAATGCGTCCGTCACGGTCAATCTTCACATCGAGCGGTTCATCAAGGCCGACAAGCACAGTCCGCCGCAGCTCCTCAAAACTGTCAACGGCGGAGCCGTTCACGGAAATAACCCGGTCACCGACCTCGATCCCTGCCTCCGCGGCCGCACTATTCGGTTGTACCTCTCCCGCAACCGGAGGGGTCTGCGCCTGACCGAGCGCCATGTAGAGGATTGCCATCGCGACAATGGCGAAAATGAAATTGGCCGCTGGACCGGCAAAGACAACCGCAGATCGCTGTAACAAGGATTTGTGGTGGAAACTGGTCTTTTTTTCTTCCTCGGACATCTCGTCAATGTCGTCGGCAGCGTCGCTGGCGACGCCGGCATCCCCATGGAACTTCACATATCCGCCAAAGGGAACCGCGCAGACCTTCCATCGACAGCCGTTCTTGTCATAGCGGCCCCAGAGTTCCGGGCCGAATCCGATGGCAAAGGCATCGACTTTCACGCCGCAAAGCCGCGCAACCTTGTAATGTCCATACTCATGAACAAAGACCAGAACCGTAATGACGACAATAAAGGCCGGGATGTAAATCCAGTTATTGATCAGAAAATCCATATTACTTTACCGTTTTAAACTTTCGTCGAAATGGACGCCATGACAGAGCGGGCCAGATCCCGGCTTTGCGCATCACAATCAAATACATCCTCTATCGAGGTCAGTTCGGCAATATCCGCACGATTCAGGCATTCCTCAACAATTCCGGCAATATCCAGAAAACGGATTTCGCCATTCAGGAAACCATGGACTGCGACCTCATTGGAAGCATTTAGGATCGTCGGGGCCGATTTTCCAGTATTAAGCGCCTCACGCGCAAGGCGCAGAGCCGGGAATTTCACATGATCGGGGTCCAGAAAGGTCAGCGAACCGACTTTTGCAAGGTCAAGCCGCTCAGCCCTGAAGTCGTGCCGCTCCGGCCAGCCCAATGTATAGGAAATCGGGGTTCGCATATCCGGCGCGCCCATCTGCGCAAGCACCGATCCGTCCCGATATTCCACCATGCTGTGAATAACCGATTGCGGATGAACGAGAATATCGATCTGCTCCGGCAAGACGGGAAACAGGCGAACCGCCTCAATAAATTCAAGCCCCTTGTTCATCATCGTCGCGCTATCGACGGATATCTTCGCGCCCATGTCCCAGTTAGGATGGGCCAGCGCCTGATCACGCGTAACAGATTTCATCTGCTCCAATGTATAGTCAAGGAACGGGCCACCGGATGCCGTCAGGACAAGGCGCTCCACCTTGTCAATCTGATCGAAGTCCAGCACCTGGAATATCGCATTGTGCTCGCTATCTACGGGAAGCAGCGTTGCGCCGTATTTCTTGACATCTGCAAGGACCATATCTCCGCTACAGACCAGGGCTTCCTTATTAGCAATAGCAATGATCGCGCCGGTCTTAACCGCGGCAATTGTCGGCGCCAGGCCGGCCGCGCCAACGATCCCGAGCATGACCCAGTCCACCTTGCAGGACGCCGCCTCGATCAGGGCGTCCCGTCCGGCAGCCGCCTCAACAGCGGTCCCCGAAAGCAAAGATTTCAGTTCCGCATATTTCGCCTCATTGGCGATAACGGCGCGCTTCGCCCCGAATTGCCGCGCCTGTTCCGCCAGCAAGGTGACATTCTCGTTCGCACTCAACACTTCAATTGCGAACTTTTCCGGTGCCGCTGCAATAAGGTCCAGCGTATTTACCCCGATCGAACCGGTGGAACCGAAGATGCTTACGCGGCGCACTCCGGGATGCTGGGTCGGGGAAATCTTCGTTGTCGCCGGACTGATACTCATCCTAAATCCCATTCCACATCAATATTGCCATCAGAATTGGTGCTGTAAGAAAGACGCCGTCAAGTCGGTCCATAACACCGCCATGGCCCGGAATGAGGTTGCTGGCGTCCTTTATGCCAAAATGACGCTTCCACGCTGACTCGGCAAAATCACCCGTCTGCGCGAATATAGCACAAATGGCGCCCAAACCCAGTATACCGATTGTCGCAACCTGCTCGCCAATCAGCAGGCTGTTCACTCCAAACGCGACAATCATAGCGGAGATCATGCCGCCGATAAGCCCGGCCCAGGTCTTGTTGGGGCTGATCGACGGTGCGATTTTAGGCCCGCCGATCGATTTTCCGCTGAAATAAGCACCAATATCCGTTGCCCATATAACAAGAAACAGGCCGAATGTCAGTGCAAAGCCGGTTTCCGGCACCGAGCGCAGCAGCATTAGCGCGACAACCGGAACGCCAATGCATATGGGCCCGAAAAACGCCCAGACAATGCGCGCCCTTTTCCTCGTGAAAGCAGTCGCGACAGCCGTTAAGGCGGATCCTGAGATAACGACCCCAATCAACTGAAAAATATTGAAATTATATGTCAAAACCAAGGCAGATATTACCGTTATCGCCGTCAATACCGTGAGGATACCCGGTTTTGCTTCAACAGAGGCATGGCACCATTCATAGGCCATGATCGCCGCGGCACCGATCAGGAAAGCCAGAAAATAAATACCGCCAAAATAGAGCGCTGCGATGGCGATGGGCGCCAAAACAAGCGCCGAAATGACACGCTGCTGCAGGGACGTCAGGGAGGACAGCAGCACTTATACGGCCCCGTATCGACGGTTACGGCTTCCAAATTCCTCAACAGCGCCGATCAGATCCTCTTTGCGGAAATCCGGCCATAGCACATCCAGAAAAACAAATTCCGTATAGGCACATTGCCAGAGCAGAAAATTACTGAGCCGCTGCTCCCCGCTTGTCCGGATCAACAGGTCGGGATCAGGCAGGTCTGCGGTCTCAAGGTGCCGCGCAACCATGATCTCGTCAATATCTTCCGGCGCAATCTCACCGGCTTTGATCTTATCCGCAATGCGCCGCATGGAGCCGGCAATCTCCGCCTGGCTGCCGTAGCTGAGCGCAATCGTCAGAATCAGCTTGGAATTATCCTTAGTGCGTTCCTTCAGGTCCTCTATCAATTCCTGAATATCGCCAGGTAATCGCCTGATATCACCAATAAATTTTACTTTAACTCCGGCCTCACACAGCGCCTTCACCTCTTTCTGAAAGAAAAAGCGAAAGAGACCCATCAGGTGATTGATTTCCTCGACCGGACGGCTCCAGTTCTCGGAGGAAAAGGCGAAGATCGTCAGGTAGCGAATGCCGAGTTCACCGCAGCCCTTTACCGCTTCCCGGACCGCTTCCGCCCCCTGTTCATGGCCGCGCAGACGTTTCAGGGACCGCTTCGTGGCCCAGCGGCCGTTACCGTCCATAATAATCGCAACATGTTCGGGAATCTGGCTATCGCCGGATGTAACAGAGGGCAAGACTTCCATGCGTCAGACCTGCATGATTTCCTGCTGCTTCTCCGACAGCATTTCATCGACCTTATCGACATAATTGTCTGTCAGTTTTTGGATGGCATCTTCTGATTTCTTGCGATCATCTTCGGAAAAATCGCCATCTTTCTCGGCTGCCTTCGCATCGTCCATCCCGTGACGACGGACATTGCGGATGGCAACCTTGGCGCTTTCGGAATAGCTGGCCGCGACCTTGGCAAGCTCAGCGCGTCGTTCTTCCGTCAATTCGGGAATAGGAACCCGGACAACCATGCCATCGACGACCGGATTAAGGCCGAGACCCGAGTTACGGATGCCCTTTTCGACTGCCTTGAGGTTATTTTTGTCCCAGACCTGTACACTCAACAAGCGGGGTTCGGGCGTGCTCACGGTTCCGACCTGGTTAATGGGCATGGAACTTCCGTAGCTTTCCACAATGACGGTATCGAGCAGGCTGATATGCGCCCGGCCCGTCCGCAGCCCCGTAAACTCATGCTTGAGCGCCTCAAGCGCCCCCTGCATGCGTTTTTCAAGATCTTTCATGTTCGGCGCCGCCATTTTTTCCTCTCCTCCATTGCCAGGTTGAATAATCTGGCATCTTTCTCGTTAGCCGGGGTATCTTACACCCCTAAACAACTTCTGTGAAACATCCTTCTTTTCTGAGGACGTTGGCAAATGCCCCCTCTTCCTGAATTGAAAAGACCAGGATCGGGATTTTGTTTTCCCGTGCAAGCGAGATGGCCGCGGCATCCATGACCTTGAGGTCCCGGGCCAGCACATCGAGATGAGACAGGGTCTCATACCGCTCGGCATCCTCAAATTTACGTGGGTCCTTGTCATAGACACCATCAACATTGGTGCCTTTCAGCAGGGCATCGCATTTCATCTCGGCTGCACGAAGCGCAGCGGCCGTATCCGTTGTAAAGTAAGGGTTGCCGGTTCCGGCCGCGAAAATCACGATACGGCCTTTTTCAAGATGCCGCTCGGCCCGGCGGCGGATATACGGTTCGCATACCGCAGACATCGGAATGGCGGAGAGCACCCGGCTGTCCATTCCCTGGGCTTCAATTGCATTTTGCAGGGCAAGGGCGTTCATCACCGTCGCCAGCATGCCCATGTAATCGGCGCTGGATCGATCCATGCCTTTTGCCGTGCCGGAAATGCCACGGAAAATGTTGCCGCCACCAACAACGACGCAGACTTCCACCCCCATGTCATGAGCGGCGCGGATATCCTTGGCTATGCGGGAAACTGTCTCGACATCAATACCATATTGCTGACTTCCCAGAAGTGCTTCACCGGAACATTTCAGGAGAACCCTGTGGTACTGAGGTGTTTTCGACATATTATTTCCCAAAACTGCTACATATGGTTAACCGTGTCGGCAAGACAGCATACAGAAAAAGTATGATTTGAAAAGCCGCGAAGCCGCACATAAAAATATGGCGGCCTCGAACCAAGACCGCCATATATTATCGCATCTGGCCGCTTCTATCGGGCAGCGGCCGCCACTTCTGCCGCGAAATCGCTTTCTTCCTTCTCGATCCCCTCGCCGACGGCGAAACGAACCATGCCGACGACCTCGATCGGCGCGCCGATTTCCTTGGCAACGAGATCAATTGCAGCCTTGACTGTATTCTCGCCGTCAACCACGAAAGTCTGTTCCAGCAGGACGACTTCCTTGTAGAACTTGCTGATACGGCCTTCGACCATCTTTCCGATGATCTCTTCAGGCTTGCCGGATTCGCGTGCCTGCTGCGAGAGAACCGCCCGTTCGCGCTCAACCGCTTCCGGATCGAGATCGTCTACGCCGATTGACTGCGGGCTTGTCGCCGCAACATGCATCGCGATCTGCTTGCCGAGCACGGCCAGCTTTTCCGTATCGCCATCGCTTTTAAGGGCAACCAGAATACCGATTTTGCCAAGGCCATCGGCAACAGCGTTATGAACGTAGGAGGCAACAACCCCCTTCTCCACGCTCAGAAAGGCCGCGCGACGAAGCGCCATATTCTCGCCGATTGTGGCGATGGCATCGGTCAGCTTTTCTTCAACCGTGCTGGATCCGCCGGGGAAAGGGGACGCCTTGATCGCCTCAACGTCATCGCCCTTTTCGGTGGCGACAGAAGCAATACCCTTTACCAGAGCCTGAAAATCCTCGTTCCGGCCCACAAAGTCGGTCTCTGCGTTCACCTCAACGACAGCGCCGGTCGTTCCGTTCGCAGAAACGGCCACCAGCCCTTCCGCGGCTACACGGCCGGATTTCTTCGCAGCCGTGGCCAGACCCTTGGTCCGAAGCCAGTCGATCGCTGCCTCAATATCGCCATTCGTTTCCGTCAGCGCTTTTTTACAATCCATCATGCCCGCCCCGGACTGGGTGCGGAGGTCTTTAACAAGTGCCGCTGTGATAGCAGTCATAATTCATCCTCGCGTTTATATTCTTAAAAGGGGGAGACGCCCGTCCCAAATGGCGCGGGCGATCCTCTCAGATTTAAGACGCTTGCGCGCTTTCTTCTTTAGATTCGGCCGGAGCCGATTCAGACGCTTCCTCTGTGGCTTCCGGAGCTGCCTCTTCAGCTTTTTCCTCTTCCGGCAGGTCTTCGCTCAGCGCCGGAGCTTCCGATGCGCCAAGGTCCGTGCCCTGGCTTGCCATTTCCATGGAAATGCCGTCAATCACCGCCTGCTTGAACAGATCGCAATACAGGCTGATCGCGCGGAGCGCATCGTCATTGCCCGGTACCGGATAGGTAATGCCATCGGGATCGGAGTTGCTGTCCAGGATCGCGACGACCGGAATGCCCAGCTTATTGGCTTCCTGAACGGCCAGCTCTTCCTTGTTGGTGTCAATCACGACAATCACATTCGGCAGGCCGCCCATTTCCTTGATACCACCAAGTGCGCGTTCCAGCTTGTCCCGCTCGCGGGTCATTTTCAGGACTTCCTTCTTGGTCAGGCCTGTATGTTCCTCTGCGAGTTGCTCTTCAAGCTTGTGCAGCCGTTTGATCGATTCCGAAACGGTCTTCCAGTTGGTCAGCATGCCGCCGAGCCAGCGGTGGTTGACGTAGAACTGCGCGCACTGCTTGGCGCTTTCCGCAACAACCTCGGACGCCTGGCGCTTGGTGCCGACGAACAGCACACGTCCGCCGCCGGCAACGGTGTCACGCACAACTTTAAGGGCCTGATACAGCATCGGAACTGTCTGTTGCAGGTCTAGAATATGGATTTTATTACGGGCACCAAAGATATAGGGACCCATTTTCGGGTTCCAGCGACGTGATTGGTGGCCAAAGTGAACACCAGCTTCCAGAAGCTGACGCATAGTAAATGTTGGCAGAGCCATTCTGCAATCTCCTTTTCCGGTTGAACCTCCGTGAGCTGCGGTCCGTCGGAAACTCCTCAGGACACCGGATGGGAAAGACCAACACAGCCTGACCCAAAACCCACGTGTGAATTTAACAGTGCGGTAAATAGGCCCCTCGCGCCCCGGATGCAAGGGAAAAATGCGGATTTACGCTTAAATCCGCCGATCGGGACTAAATATCGTGAACATCGATAACCCCGGCAGCGGATTTAAGGGCCTGACGGACTTCCGGCGTGATATTCACCTGATCGGAAAGATCAAACTCGACCTCCTTCGCCTCCGCCTCCAGGTTGAGGACAAAGGCGACACGCCCCCGGCCCCGGCCGCCCTGTTTCAGGATCGCCGCCACTTCCGCAATCGGCCTGTCGTCATTCGCAAAAATACGCACACCATCCGCGATATTCGCCGCCAGCGTTTCGAGCCGCTGTAGGCTCTGCACCGTCAGTCGTGGCTGATCACTATCGAGATTTCCTGTCACCCGCAGCACAAGCGACTGCCCAACGACCAGCAAATCACGGTATTTATCCAGCGATTCCGCAAACATGGTGACCTCAAAGGCCCCTGTCGCATCGGAAAGCTGAACGAAAGCGAGCGGTTTTCCCTTCCGCGTCCGGAGCTCGCGCTTGCCCATCACCGTCCCGGCAAGCGTCGCCGCACTCTCCGTCGTGCCAAGACCGGCAAGATAACTCGCCGCATCGCGAACCCCCGCTTTGTCCAGTGTCTTGTCCCATGCATCGAGCGGATGGCCCGAGAGGTAGAAACCTATGGCATCGAATTCCTGCTTCAACTGTTCCATGGCTGTCCAGCGAGCGACATCGGGCAATGCCGGGCGGACAGTCAGAGCTTCGGACGCTCCGCCAAACAGATTAACCTGGCCCGAACCGCGCTCTTCCTCCGATTGCTGGGCCTGACGCAAAAGGGTCTCGATTGAAGAGAAAACCTGGGAGCGATGATCCAGCATGTCGTCAAACGCACCGGCCCGGACAAGATTTTCCGCCTGGCGCTTGTTCATATATTTAGGATTGAGGCGTGCGGCAAAATCGAACAGGTCCTTGAATGGCCCATTCTCGCTACGTTCACGCACGATTCCGGCCATTGCCTCCCGTCCGACATTCTTCACCGCCGCAAGTGCATATCGCACAGCGCCCTGATCCCCCTCAAACTCCACGGAAAATTCAACGTCCGATCTGTTGAGGCACGGCGGATGGATGGGTACTTTCATGCGCTCCAGATCCTGACGGAAGATATTGAGCTTGTCCGTATTGTTCATGTCGAGACTCATGGACGCCGCCATGAACTCCACCGGATAGTTCGCCTTAAGCCATGCCGTATGATAGGAGACAAGCGCATAGGCGGCGGCGTGGGACTTGTTGAAACCGTAGTTTGCGAATTTCGCCACCAGATCGAAAATATGGGTCGCATCCTTGGCGGAAATCCCCTTCTCCTTCGCGCCTTTGGCAAAAATGGCGCGTTGCTGATCCATTTCCGACTGGATTTTCTTACCCATGGCCCGGCGCAACAAGTCAGCATCGCCAAGGCTGTAGCCCGCCAGCGTTCGCGCGATCTCCATCACCTGCTCCTGATAGATGATGACGCCGTAGGTTTCCTCCAGCACCAGTTTCAGCTCGGGATGCAGGTAATCGGGCTCTTCCTCTCCATGCTTGCGGCGGATATAGGTCGGGATATTCTCCATCGGACCCGGACGATAGAGCGCCACGATGGCAATAATATCCTCGAATGCGTCAGGGCGCATCTTCCGGAGCATGTCCCGCATGCCCGAACTTTCAAGCTGGAATATGCCGATGGTATTGCCGGTAGAGAGCAGCTCGAACACCGCCGGATCATCCAGCGGCACCTTCGCATAGTCAATCTCGATCCCGCGGCGGGCCAGCAGCATTTTTGCACGGTCCAGCACCGTAAGGGTCTTGAGGCCGAGAAAGTCGAATTTCACCAGCCCCGCCGTTTCCGCATATTTCATCGAGAATTGCGTCACCGGCATGTCGGAGCGCGGATCGCGATAAAGCGGGACAAGCTCATCAAGCGAACGATCGCCGATCACCACGCCCGCCGCATGGGTGGATGCATGACGATACAGCCCTTCCAGCTGCAGTGCGATTTCCAGAAGGCGCGCAACTTCCGGATCACCGGCCCTCTCCTCTCGCAGTCGCGGCTCGATATCCAGCGCCTGCTGCAAACTGACGGGATTGGCCGGATTGGCCGGGATCATCTTGCTGATCCGGTCCACCTGACCATAGGGCATTTGCAGCACCCGCCCCACGTCGCGGACCGCCGCCTTTGCCTGCAGCTTCCCGAAGGTAATGATCTGCGCCACCTGATCATGACCGTATTTGTCCTGCACATAGCGGATGACCCTCTCCCGCTTGTCCTGGCAGAAATCGATATCAAAGTCGGGCATCGACACCCGCTCCGGATTGAGGAACCGTTCAAACAGAAGACCGAAGCGCAGCGGATCAAGATCGGTAATGGTCAGCGCCCAGGCAACAACCGAGCCCGCGCCGGAACCACGACCCGGGCCAACGGGAACATCATTCTCCTTCGACCACTGAATAAAATCGGAAACGATCAGGAAATAGCCGGGAAAGCCCATTTCATTGATGACACTGATTTCATAGTTGAGGCGGTCGACATATTCCTTCGCCGTGGCGTCCCTCTCCTCGGGGCTCATCCCCTCTGTGAACACTTCGTTTTCAAGCCGGACTTTAAGGCCTTCCGAGGCGGCCGCCGCCAGTTCCCCCGCCTCATCACGCCCCTCTGCCGAGGAAAAGGCCGGCAGGATCGGGTCCCGTGTGGGAGAGGCCACCGCACAGCGCCGGGCAATGACCACCGTATTATCGATAGCTTCCGGAAGGTCGGAGAAGAGCTCAACCATCTCCGCCTGCGATTTGAAATAATGATCCGGTGTCCGTTTGATCCGGTCCTGATCCCCGACATATTTTCCGGCGGCGATACATAGCAGCGCATCATGCGCCTCATACATATCACGATCGGCGAAAAACACTTCGTTGGTTGCAACCAAGGGTATGTCCAGATCATAGGCGAGCTTCAGGAAGCCCGGTTCCGTTTTCTGCTCCAGCGGCAGGCCATGGCGCTGCAGCTCCATATAAAGGCGTCCGTCAAAAATCCGGGCAAGATTACGCACATACTCTTCTGCCGCCGGCAACTGGTCTCCGGCAAGCAATCGCCCAACGGGCCCCTCCGCCCCGCCGGTCAGGCAAATCAGTCCGCTATTATGCTGTTCGAGCAGCGCTATCGGCACCTGCGCCGTTTCCCCCGATTCCGTTTTCAAAAAAGCATGGGATGTCAGTTTCAGAAGATTATTATAGCCCGCCTCACTCTGCGCCAGCAGGACGATGGGGTCCGGCTCCGGTCGGCGTCCGCTCCGATCAATGCCGTCTTCACGCATGATGGCGAGCTGACAGCCGATAATCGGCTGCACCCCGCCACCCTTCATCGCCAGGGAAAATTCCAGCGCCCCGAACATGTTGTTGGTATCCGTAATCGCCACCGCCGGCATGTCATCCGCGACGCAGAGCGATTTTATATCCTTAACCGGCACCGCCCCTTCAGAGAGGGAATAGGCGGAATGGACACGCAAATGAATAAAACGGGGGCCAGGCAGGGCACTGGACAACGGCAAATCTCCAATCTGTGATTTCAGCCGTCCCATTATTGCATGTCCTTAACAAAAGATCAGGGCTTGACAGCACCTTCCGCTAAATTTCTTGTGGATAACTCCCCTTCCGCCTTATTCGAAGATCCTCTCCCTAGAGCTGTCCGGCAAGGCCCGCCACGATATCCGCCCAGAACACCATCACCCCGAGCGCGCCCGCAAAGGCCGCACATTCAAATCCGCTTTTGATTATCTGATTCATATTCATGACAGTTCTCCTGATTGTCTGTTGGAGCACAGAATGTTCTTGTTTTGTTCTTTTGTCAAGAAGGTATTTTCGTGCCTGAAAATTCGAGGCAAGTCATTGCAATACCGTCTGTTTTAAGAAAGCGCTATTAGGCGACAATCAGTTCGTTTATTTAGAGTGCGCTGAAAACTCATCTTTCAACGGCCAACTGAACAGAGACCCCACCTCTTCCGGCGCGGTGTCGGACGCGAGATAGGTGGTCGTGGACGGAAACGCGAAATCGGCGCCACGGGCTCGGACTATCCCGACAATCCTCATTAGAACTTCTTCCTGAACCTTCAGAAATTCCGGCATACTGCCGACCGCCACATAGGCATAGATTTCTATGTTGAGAGAATAGTCGCCAAGCTCCACAAAGCGCACACGAAGTGGATCATCCTTGATGCACTCGAGATCCTCCAGATATCTGTGAATATCATCGATAATCACGGCGAGTTGGGCCTGCGTAGTCTCATATCTCAGGCCAATACGATGGCGTAAATGAAACTGGTCGCGTCTGCTGTAATTTGTAATCTTGCGCTTAGCGAGATCAGCGTTCGATATGGTAATCACCGTGCGATCAAGGGCACGTATCCGGGTGGAACGGATCCCGATTGATTCGATCGTCCCCGAAAGATTATCAAATTGGCAGAACTCCCCCACACGGACCATCCGGTCCGCATACAGAATAATACCACCGATCAGGTTTTCGATTGTCGGCTGGGCCGCAAGCGCAATCGCCAACCCGCCGACACCCAGCCCCGCGATCACGCCATAGACCGGAATCCCGATCTGCGTTGCTCCATAGCCCATGATGACCAGTGCCACGGTAACTGAAAAGACCCGAAAACCGGTACGCAGCAGGCTTGCATCGATGCTTCCTGTTGGAACAGCCGGATTTCTGACGGCAGAAGAGTAGATAAAATTCAGAAATTGATAGGTCAGCAACGCCATGCAAGACCAGATGATCGCGGTTGTCGCTGTGCTGATCCCCTCCATAAGTCCGCCGGTGATGTTGATCTGGCTGTTACAAAGATAACGATAGAGCAGAACAAGAAAAATAAGCCCCCCGCAAGAGAGCATCTGACGAATCTGATGCCGCGCAGTGATCTCCTCCTCTTCTTTTCTACGAGACTGCCGAAGGAGCGCCGCGGGCGTAACAGCAAACAGAAGTGTCAGTATTGCGAACATCATCCATTGCCAGACTGTCTGATTGTAAAACTCCTTCTGAAGCCAGTCCGGCCCGGCCATCACGAAAGCATACCATTTGGGGGCGACAAATCCGCCAGGCGTATAGATGTAATAATTATAGAGATCTTCTGTGCGGTCATGCTTCAGCGGAAAGTTCTTGATCGTTTCATAATCCCCCGGAATGCGCTGAACTGTCTCCTTGGAGAATAGAAACGAACCCTGCTCGGCCCCTTGATTGATGCGGGCGATGACAATGTTCGTGCCGGGAACCGTCCAACTCGTAGGCAGGGCCGCAAGATCCGACGCAGCCGGGAATAGGCCTACCTCATATCCAGGGACCGTTGAAAGCTCAGGCAGATCAATTCGATCGAAGATCTCCACCAATTGAAGCACGATTTCAATACTGACATGTTCCCGCGTGCTTGCCGGGACAGCGCTCAGATCAAAAGTCTGCGATGCTTTCTCAAGGATGGTTTGCACAAAATCAAGCCGACGATTGTCGGCATCACTCAAGAGAATGGTGTCACCCTTGGCATGATCGTCGCGCACATCCAGCCATATGTTCCGTGCCTCTCCCATCAGGAAAAGAAAACTCTCTATCGTGGCGCGGGGGCTGGAAGAATCGGGAGGGGATATCGGGTTTTCGAGCAAATAGTCTTTCTGAAAGAGAGTCGGGTCCGGATGTACATCGGGCACAATCGATGGACTAATCTCATTATATTGAAGTCTTTCCCCGGCAAGGCCGGTAGGCACGCCCGCAAAGAAAGCCATGCAAATCGCAACAAAGGCGCACTGCGGAAGAAATTCAATAAATTTACGGACCGAAACCAAAATCGGCATGCCGTCCCATCCCCGATGTCAATGTGATATGGAGGGAATAGTATCAATATCTGCTTAAAATTATATTAACCAAGGCAACGACCAGAAGCAGCTCCGAGGCCCTTCTAATCACTAATCAAGCTGTGATCATAGACGCGGACAATGCGGTCCATGCGGCGGGCGAGGTCGTTGTTATGGGTCGTCAGGAGTGCAGCCACCTGCCGGTCTCGCAGCGCATGAGTACCCGCGCGAAATAGAATTCGTCAGCGACCTGCCCATGACCACCACCGGCAAGATCATCCGGCGCGAGCTTCGAAAAATAGCCTGCCGTGAAGCCGGATAAATTGCTTCAAGTTTCCGGCTTCACGACATATTCCGTTGTTATTCGACTTCTTCCATCTTGCTCAGGTCCTGCACTTCAAGCGGGATGGACTTGTCCAAATCCTTTTCCTGCAGCTTTCTCACTTCGCTCGTCAGAAGGGCGTGCACCAGGGCCGCGGAAAGCTGTTGATTTGATCTATCTTCCAGTTGCTTGTTGGTCGTATAGAGATAGCCAGCACTTGCCGCGCAGTACTTATCGAAGAAACTCGGGCTTTTCGGAAGCGCCAGATAGAGCTTTTCACTATCGACGCTTTTCGTGATACTATCAACATCGAACCATGTTTTTTCCAGAGACGTCAAGTCGACGGATTCTCCGTCCGGCTTCGTCAGTGTGGCCTGTTTTGGATACCGTTTTTGAATGGTAAAAAGAAAGGCCACTTCGAGCGCATCCAGAGGCAGGACAGAAAGCGGTGCAGACTGAGCATCATAAACATCCGGGCGGGGTAGCACAGCAGCCTCTTCCAGCAACGCCATAATATAATTTCCGCAGCTGTTCGCATTTGTATGAGCCCCGAGCGAGGCATGCTGCTTTAGCTCGGAATTTATATAATCGACGATTGCCTTGTGTTTCAGAAGACTTTGCAAAGCTTTGGAGCTAACGGGAACCTCCACCGTATAATCGAGCTTGTATTCATCATTCTGCCAGGCGGCATGAGCGCCAACATTGGATTCAAGCTGTTTCGGATCCGCTGTCACATTTATAATGTTCAGATCCGCAAAATCGGCCGACTGCTTGGCGCCAGCCAGCAATATCTCCATTTCGCTTTCCGCATATCTCGGTTTTTTCAATTTCGGATCAAAGCCGTTTTTCTCGCTCCCCTTCCCACCGGTGACGCCGTCCTTGTAGATCGTCGATTCCCCGATAAAGGGATTTATCTTCGTGCTGGCCGGTTTTACCCAGAGCTCATAGTGGCGGGAGATGATATCCTGGCCGTCCTTGCCGCTCGCCAGATGATAGGCCTTGACCTGAATCCGCCCTCCCCCTTTCGGCATTTCCACCTCGTTCTCAATCTTCGTGATATCGTCGAGAGACAGGCCGTTCTGCGCAGCCAGGGCATGAGCAATCGACGGATAGTTAGCGAGAGGCTGGAACCCGTTTTTGCTCTCTCGCCCGGCGAGAGCCTGATATCGGGCATTCAGTTCCTGCATTGCCTGCGCCAATACATTTGTACGGGCGTTGACAGCTTGAAACTCCTGATATGCAAAGGGAATGGGCAGATCGTCCGTCGGGAGCAGTTTTGCCTCTGAAATAAAGCCGTTGATGTCATCTCGCGATGCCTTGCCGAAAGCGTGATCAAAAGTGCTGCCGAATGCCAGTATTTCATGAGCATGCGAGCCCATATTCTGAACGGAGTAAATCAGATTATATTGTTTTTCGAATGATTGCCGCTCACTCTCTTCGTTCGTTTCAGTTTTATCCAATTCAACTGACTCAAAATTGAGGTATCGTGCGATCAAATTCAAAGCATTCCTGAAATTCTTCACTCGGGCCATAAAAAGTGGATTAACCATATATATCTCCTAATTAAAATTAATTCCTAACAATTGAATCAACGATGGGGAAAGCTATAAACAGAGCTGAAAAATCCAAAAAAGCTGATGTCGTTACTCTCTCGGCCCATGAAATAAGACCCGATATTTATGTCTCTGTTTGATAGTAAAAAATATTCCCAATAAATAGTTTTTATATTTTCAATTTCAACTATAAATTGTTTTTTGAGGCGCTAAATTGCCTGATCATTGAATATTGGGAAAGACAAACCGCTAACTGCGAAAGCAATAAAAGGAGAAGATTGACTCTTACTCAGCTACCAGATGATGATCCCGAACCTGGACAATCCGGTCCATACGCCGAGCAAGCTCATTGTTATGGGTTGCCACCAGTGCAGCCACCTGCCGGTCCCGCACCGCATCCAGGAATTGCTTGAACACGATCTCCGCCGTCTGCTCATCCAGGTTTCCGGTTGGCTCATCCGCCAGCAGCAATACCGGGTCATTGGCAAGCGCCCGGGCAATGGCCACACGCTGCTGCTCTCCGCCGGAGAGCTTGGCCGGGCGATGAGAGAGCCGGTCTCTCAGCCCCATTTTTTCCAGCAACTCTTTAGCTTTTTGTTTCGCCTGCGCCTTCGAAATTCCTGCAATCAGGTTCGGCATCATGACATTTTCAAGAGCTGAAAACTCCGGCAGCAAATGATGAAACTGGTAGATAAAACCAATCTTTTCACGACGAATCTCTGTCCGCTTGCCGTCCCGAGCCTTGCTGCAATCGATGTTGTCGATCCGCACCGTGCCCGTCGTCGGCGGCTCCAGCAAACCGGCGATTTGCAGCAACGTGGATTTACCTGAACCGGACGGCCCCAACAGGGCGACAATCTCTCCGGGGCGGAGATCAAGCGCGACATTCTCAAGCACCAGAAGCTTTTCCTGCCCCTGCTTGAAGACACGCCCGATATTCTCAAGTTGAAGAACGGCCTCACTCATATCGAAGCGCCTCCACCGGATCGAGGCGCGCGGCGCGCCAGGATGGATATATCGTCGCCAACAGCGAAATGACGAGCGCCATGATGACGACCGTCGTCACCTCCGCTGCATCTATTTTCGCCGGCAGATTAGAGAGGAAATAGATTTCCGCAGAGAAAAGTTCCGCGCCTGTGATCCCCTCAATCACTCCCTTAATCTTGTCGATATTCATACAGAACCCGAGCCCCAGCAAAAAGCCGAAAAGGGTTCCGACGACACCGACGCTGGCCCCGGCAATAAAAAAGACCCGCATAATCATGCCACGGGTTGCCCCCATGGTCCTCAGGATCGCGATATCCCGCCCCTTGTCCTTCACCAGCATGATCAGGCTGGAAATGATGTTAAAGGCCGCGACCAATATGATCAGGGTGAGGATTAAGAACATCACATTCCGCTCCACCTCCAAAGCATTGAAGAAGCTTGCGCGGGATTGCTGCCAGTCATAGATAAAGGCGCGGATATTCACCGCATTGATTATCTCGCTCCGAATGGCGAGCGCCTCGTCCGGGTCGGTGGCGAATATTTCGAGCGCCGTCACCCCGTCTCCCATTCGGAAGTAATTCTGCGCTGCATTCAGCGACATATAGATATAGCCGCTGTCATATTCATACATTCCCGTATCGAACAGCCCGGCC
>PAKP01000010.1 GCA_002706985.1 Sneathiella sp.
CCTGAAGATTGGCCAGACTGCCATCCAGCGTGAGGCCGGTGCCAACCTCGGCAATCTCGTCAGTCCCCGTCATTTCCATGGTCGCGCCGAGGGTTTTTGCCTCGATCGTATCGAGGCGGACTTCGCTGAAATCGCCGGTCACCTCCCCGGCGACGAAAAGGCTCTCGACGGGGAGCGGCTCATGATAGAGGTCCGGCAAGTCGATCATCCCGTCATTCGCGCGGAGGTCAAATCCCATGGTCTCGAAGCGGAAGGTTTCATCCAGATCCAGATTGACATGACCGGACAGGCTGAGATCAACCCCTTTCAGCATCTCCAGCTCCGGCGCCTGCGCGCCGACGAGCGGCAGCGGCAGGTCGGAGAACTGGCCGTCAATCTCCGTGCGCTTGAGTTCCCGGTCATAATCGCCGAGCGCGACAAGAGAGACCGTCTCGTTGCCGATCTTGATGGCGCCGCTCGCCTGCCCGCGGAGGCCGTGTTCCTCCCGCCAGACAAAGACATCGGCGCCGGTCACCCGCCAGAATCTCTCCAGGATTTCATCCTCGATAAAGACAGACGAATCATAGACCTCCAACCGCTCGAGATAGCCGGTGAGCCGCTCCGGGTCCGGCTCGCGGCTGAGTTCCTGCAGGATTTCAAGGAAGCCGTTGCGCGTCGCGGTTTCCGCCGCCTCCGTCTCCTCTGCGGGTGGGCTCTGCGCCCCGTCGCGCAGGATCGCATTGACATAGCCGAGCTTGACGGCGCCGCTGGTATCCCGGTTCAAGCGGATGCGCAGACCTGTAAATTCAAGTTCCGCCGGGGCGATCCGCGCCCGGAGTAGCGCCTCGCCGCTGAACACCACCGTAACATCAGGGATCGAGGCAACGCGCCGGTTCTCCTCCGACACCTCCAGGTTGTCCACCGCCACCACCAGATTCTTGTCGCGCCCGTTCCATTCCAGGCCGATATCGCTAAAAGACAGCTCATAGTCGGGATACTGCGCCGCCAGCATCTGCTCGATATAGGGGGCGAAGTAGGTCAGCGAAACCGGCCCCCGGGCCAGGGCCGCCACCAGCACCAACGCGGCAATAAAGATTAATACGACAACCCCCATCAGGGTCCGGTACAATAATCTGGAAGTGGATCTGACCAACTGAAATGTCCGCTTTCAATTCGATTTTTAATAAGGCTTGTATAAAAAAAGTCTGATCTGATAATTAGGGCCCCATCGTAAACCAAACAACCCGGATTAGGAATGCAGGATATCGCGCAAGCCCAAAAAAAGCCGTTCGCCGAGGTCGCGCGGGATCTTCCCGCCGCCGGGGATGCGGAGCTTCTGGCCGTCGGCCTGCAAAGCTGGCGGGAGGTCACGGCGGAGGATGCGGCCCTTGCCGACTTCGCAGCCAAACTCGACGGCATGACGAACGGCCCCGAAATCCTGAACGCTATCTTCGGCAACAGCCCGTTTCTGAGCAGTTGTTTGCTTGCCGAGCCGCAGCTGCTCCGGCATCTGGTGGAGGACGGGGCGGAGCCGACCCTGAACTGGATCTATGAGGAGATGGAGAGCGCCACAGCGCTGGAAGCGGATCGTGATACGGTGATGGCGGCGCTCCGCATCGCCAAGCGGCGCATTGCGCTGCTGACGGCGCTCGCGGATCTTGGCAAGGTCTGGCCACTGATGGAGATAACCGGCGTGCTCTCCGATTTCGCAAGCGCCGCGGTCGAGATTTGCTGCCGGCATCTGCTGACGGCGGCGGCGGAGAAAGGCGACCTTACCCTGCCCCATCCGGGCGATCCGACAAAGAACAGCGGACTCGTCATCCTCGGCATGGGCAAGCTCGGGGCGCGGGAACTCAACTATTCCTCCGACATCGACGTGATCGTCCTGTTCGAGGCGGACAAGATCACCTATACCGGCCGCCGCTCGATGCAGGACTGCTTCGTGCGCATCGCCCGCAACCTTGTCACCATGATGCAGGAACGCACCCGCGACGGATATGTCTTCCGCACCGACCTCCGGCTCCGGCCCGATCCCGGCGCGACACCCATCGCCCTCTCGGTCGGCGCCGCCCATGTCTATTACGAAAGCCAGGGACAGAACTGGGAACGCGCCGCCATGATTAAGGCGCGGCCCATCGCCGGGGATCTCGCGGCGGGTCAGGAATTCGTTGACTTCCTCACGCCCTTCATCTGGCGCAAGTCCATGGATTTCGCCGCCATCGAAGATATCCAGGCAATCAAGTCGCAAATCCACACCCATAAGGGCTTTTCGAAAATCTCGCTGGAGGGGCATAACATCAAGATCGGCCGCGGCGGCATCCGCGAGATCGAATTTTTCTGCCAGACCCAGCAGCTGATCGAGGGCGGGCGCAATCCCAACTTGCGTGATGCGACCACACTCGGCACCCTGCAAGGCCTGCAGGAAGAAGGCAAAACCGACCCGTCGGTGCAGCAGGAACTGAAAGAAGCCTATGTCTTCCTGCGCGAGCTGGAACATCGCCTACAGATGACCCATGACGAGCAGACCCAGCTCCTGCCCGACGATGCGGCGGCGTTTCGCAAACTCGGCGTGTTTTTCGGCTATGACGAGCCGGACACATTCCGCCGCGAGCTGCGTGCGACGCTGGAGACCGTGCAGCGCCATTACGACGCCCTCTTCGCGTTCGAGGAGACACCGGACCGCAAGGCCGGGCGGCTCGTCTTCACCGGGGCGGAGGATGACCCGGAAACCCTCAATTCCCTCGCCGAGCTGGGGTTCGAGGATACGGCCGCCATCTCGCAGAAAATTCGCGAATGGCACCATGGCCGCTACCGGGCGACGCGCACCGTGCGGGCGCAGCAGTCTCTGACCGGGCTGATGCCGCGGCTGCTGGAATGCCTGGGCGATACCAGCAACCCGGACGCCGCCTTCACCCGCTTTGATATCTTCCTGCAGAAGCTCCCCGCCGGGGTGCAGCTCTTCTCCCTGTTCACGGCGCATCCGAGCCTTCTGAAACTGGTCGCGCGGATCATGGGCATGGCGCCGGACCTCGCCGAGAAGCTGGCGCAAAACCCGATGCTGCTCGACGGGGTGCTGGATACGGAATTCATGTCGGCGCTGCCCGGGCGCGACGAACTGGCGGAGGATCTGGAACTGATCCTCTCCACCGCGCGCGATTTTCAGGACGTGCTGGATTTCACCCGCCGCTGGGCCAATGACCAGAAGTTCCGCTTGGGCGCGCAAATCCTCGACAATGTCGATCACGGCACCGGCCTTGGCGCAACGGTCGCCGCGGGCCGCGCCTTCTCCGACGTGGCGGAGGTGGTGCTGGATGCCCTGCTGCCGCATGTGCGGGCGGAACTCGCAAGCAATCACGGCGTCGTCCCGGGCGGCGAGTTCGCGGTCATCGGCATGGGCAAGCTCGGCAGTCACCAGATGACCCCGGCCTCGGATGCGGACCTGATCTTCCTGTTCCAGACGCCGGAGAAAGACATGACCACGGACGGCAAAAAGCCGGTCTCGGCGGGCGTCTTCTTCAACCGGCTGAGCCAACGCTATATCAACGCCATCAGCGTCTTCACCGGCGAGGGCCAGCTCTATGAAGTCGATATGCGCCTCCGCCCGCATGGCAAATCCGGGCCGATCGCCCTCCCGCTTGATGCCTTCGTCAAATATTATCAGGAGGATGCCTGGACATGGGAGCATCTGGCCCTGACCCGCGCCCGCGTCGTCGCCGGTGACAAAAGGCTCGCCGCGCGGACCGAGGCGGCGCTCCGCGGCCTTCGGGAAATCCCCCGCGACGAGGCGGAAATCCGCAAGAACACCCTCTCCATGCGCGAGCGGGTGCAGAAGGAACTCGGCTCCTCCTCACTGTGGGCCATCAAGCATGCGGCGGGCGGGCTGATGGACCTGGAGTTCCTCTGCCAGTATCTCCGCCTCATCCATGGCGCGGAGCATCCCGAAATCCTCGAAACCAATTCCAGCGATGCGCTTCATGAGATGCAGAAGGCGGGACTGATCCCGGCAGCGGAGGCAGAGCGCCTGATCGCCATCTCCGGGCTGTACATCAATATCAGCGGCCTGCAACAGCTCTGCCTCGGCAGCCGCAGCCTCGATGACGATATCCCGCTCGCCCTTAAAACCGCCCTCGCCGAGGTCGGTCAGATCGCCGATTTCGACGCCCTTGGCGAAAAGCTGAAAGAGAGCCAGCAGTATGTCGATGACCTGCTCGGCAAATATCTGGCGGCGGGGAATTAGAACGATAGAATATTGTAATTATTATATATTTTTCTTGAGTATTGGAAATGGCTCAAGTGGCATCATTCTTCTCTATATTTTTAATTACGATAGAGAGATCTCTTCGTCCTTCTAAAATTTCTATTGCCCCGTCTATAATTTGTTTTTGTTTAAAGTCTGCTTCTCCATGTGCAATAGGGGAATACGAAGAATTTTTGATATGTGTTTTGTCAAAATCAAAATCAAGACATTTAGACATTTGATGAAGCAGATCAACTAGCAATTCGACGCGCTTTTCATTCCAACTATTTTCATTCATCGATTTATTATTAAGAAGGTCCAGATAAGCTTTCCATGCTTCTATAACTCTCTTTTCTCTACGATTGTCCCTATTAAATTCGATATCAATTAGATTAAGTGCCCTAACATGATCCCAATTCAAGTTGTACGATCGTGTAGCCATCAATGTTCTAAAAATCTGTTGTTTGCGCTTTACTGTTTCTTTCCTCTCATCGAGGTATCGCGTGAGCTGAACAGCAATTACCGGCCCCGACAGTATTGCCAAGATTGTTAGTATTTCAGTACACGACATAGCTTGCCTATCATAATTAGGTATTCAATAATCGCATTAATAGCAGAAAATAGGGAAATTGAAAATTAACTGACAATTTCTATATGCAGGTCAGAGTTTTCATGTTTGCATTTGCTAGAAAAACTACTTAGCACATTGATTATTATAAAAGAATGATATCGACTTGCGCCCGGCCGCCTCTGCTGCTACGTCACATATCATCCACGTCCATGCTTTAAAGGAGTGATCATGCCCGAAATCGGAGAAAAGGCCCCGGATTTTCATATGCCCGCGGATGGCGGAGAGGAAGTCAGCCTCGCCGCGCTCAAGGGGCATCCTTTTGTGCTTTATTTCTATCCCAAGGACGATACCCCCGGCTGCACCAAGGAGGCGATCGGCTTTTCCGAGAAGATCAAGGAGTTTGACAAGCTCGGGGTGAAGGTCATCGGCGTCTCCAAGGACACCCTCGCCAAGCATGCGAAATTCCGCGAGAAGCACAGCCTCTCGGTCGTGCTCGCCGCCGATGAGGACGGGGCAACCTGCGAGGCCTTCGGCGTCTGGGTCGAGAAGAACATGTATGGCCGCAAATATATGGGGATCGAGCGCGCGACCTTCCTGGTCGATGGCAAGGGCGTCATCCGCAATATCTGGCGCAAGGTCAAGGTCAAGGGCCATGTCGAGGCCGTACTGGAAGCCGCGGAAGCCCTCTGACGTGACGAGTTTGAGTGCGCTGGCCGTCCGTGTCCTTGAGGAGCCGGACGCCGCCCGCAAGGCCCGGCTCAGCCATGAGGCGGCCGCTCTCTGGCGCGCATCCAACGGCGACATGCCCATCGGCGACATCCCACCGCCGGACCGCCCGGCAAGACCCGCGCGCCCAAAGCTGCTGCCGCCCGCCGAGATGCCGCGCCGCCGTGGCCAGTCCGACGAGGCGCGGGCCACCCTGCTCCATGCGGTGCAGCATATCGAGCTCAACGCCATCGATCTTGCCTGGGATATGGTCGCCCGCTTCCCCCATGAAAACCTGCCGCGCGCCTTCTATGACGACTGGGTAAGGGTCGGCGACGAGGAGGCCCGGCATTTCGAATTGCTGGCCAACCGCGTTGGCGAGCTCGGCTTCACCTATGGCGACTTCCCGGCCCATGACGGACTGTGGGAGGCGGCGATGGCAACCCGCGAAGACCTGGGGGCCCGGCTCGCCGTCGTGCCCATGGTACTGGAGGCGCGCGGACTGGATGTCACCCCGGCGATGATCACCCGATTCGGCAAAATCGGCGACGAAAAGAGCGCTGCTATCCTTAACGTAATCCTAACGGATGAAATTGGTCACGTCGCCATCGGTAGCAGCTGGTTTCACTATTTTTGCGAAAAACGCGCCCTCGATCCCGCGGAGAGCTGGCGCGAGCTTGTGCAAAAAAACTTCAAAGGCCTTTTAAAACCCCCGTTTAACGACGATGCGCGTTCGGTTGCAGGACTGCCTGAAGAATACTATCGCCCCCTCGCCGCGACCCTGCCGCAAAAACAGACAAAAAAACGCAAATTTTAGGGGCCGCGCGCGACGGTTGATGTTTGCCGGAAAATCGGTTTTATTATTCCAGACCCCAGTACAGTTCAACGCAACCCGGATCAGGATGACCAGATGAGGCTGAAGGCCGTATTCGATAAATTTTTTACGGACCGTCAGGTGATCATCCGCACCCGTGGGGAGCTGAAATATCTTCCCCTTTCCGTCAGAACGCAGCTCATGGGCTTTATCGTCCTGCTCGGCTTCGGCGGGCTGTTCGCCTATCTGTTGACGGCGGGCGCCCTGCAATATCGGGAAATGACCAACCAGCAGGCGAAGCTGATGTCGCTGCAGCTCGACTATGACGCGGTCGCCTCCGACTTTGAACTGGCGCAAACGCAGATCGCCGCCACCCGGGCCGAGCTGGATCAGCAGTATGCGCGGCTTGAGGATATCCTCGCCGACCGGGAAGTCGTTGAAAAGGCGCTTCAATTCGCGGTGAAATCGACGGATGGCGATAATGGCGGCCAGTCGCTGGAGGACCGCATCCGCTCTCTCGGCGAGAGCCTGCACGCCACCAACGCCCGGCGCGAACGGCTGGAGATGGAGGTCATGCAGGCCAACAAGTCCCTGTTCCAGATTTCGCGCGAACGGGACGAAGCCATCTCCGAGCGCGAGAAAACCGTGCAGCGGCTTGCCTCGCTCCGCGGCCTTGTCAATCTCTATGCCTCCACCAAGGACGAGATTTATGAGGAGCTGGAGGAAACCCGCGAGCAGTACGCCAGCCTGCAGCAGGAATTCGACAGCCGGGTTGAATCCGAAGGCCGCCTGAATTCGGAAGTGAGCGAGCTGCGCGACCGCATGAACCGGATGTCGACCCAGAACAAGGAACTGATCACCCGCATCCATGACCGCACCAATGCCAGCGTCGCCGCGCTTCGCGACATCATCGTCCTCACCGGCCTCGATCCGGACAAGCTGCTCGGCTCCGACGAGGTGACCGGACAGGGCGGACCGTTCGTCGCCGCCCTGCCGCCGACGCAAAAACTGCTGGAAACGGAGCAGGATTTCTACGCCCAGGCGCAGAAGATGGAAACCAGCCTCGCCCATTGGGAATTCCTGCAGACATTGCTAAAACAACTCCCCCTCGCGCGGCCGGTGGATGTCGGCTATGTCACCTCCAGCTTCGGCAAGCGGCGCGACCCGATCACCAAGCGCACCGCCTTTCATTCCGGCGTCGATATGGCGGGACCGCGCAATTCAAAGGTTCTCGCCACCGCTCCCGGCACGGTGACCTTCGTCGGCACCAATGGCGCCTATGGCACCATGGTCACTATAGATCATGGCAGCGGCTTCCAGACCCGCTATGGCCATCTCAAGAAGGCGCTGGTGAAGAAAGGTGCAAAAATCGAATATCGGACCGAAATCGGCGTGATGGGTTCTACCGGTCGAAGCACCGGCCGTCATGTCCATTACGAGATCATCTATGAAGGTGAGCATCAGAATCCGATGAATTTCATCAAGGCGGGAAGATATGCGTTCAAAGCGACGCCGAAACTTGAAAAAGCGTCCGCCGACTAACCCTGTTTAGGGAGGTATCTCCATGTTCTCAAATAACAGCAAGACCGACGCCAAGCCTGCACGGTCCAACGCCATGCCCTCCATCATCGCCGAAAACCTCAATATCGAGGGGAACCTGTTTTCCGAAGGCGAAATCCAGGTCGATGGCCAGGTCACCGGCGACATTCAGGCGAAGACCCTGACCGTTGGTCAGAATGCCCTGATCACCGGCGATATCAATGCGGGCACCCTCGTCATCCGCGGCGGCGTCAACGGCAACCTCAAGGGTGAAGAAATCACCGTCACCTCCTCCGCCACCGTCAAGGGCGACATCGTCCACGCCTCCCTCAGCATCGAGCCCGGCGCCAAGATCGACGGCCATTTGAAGCATAGCGAAAACCCGCGCGGCCTCGCCGAGACGGTCACCTTCCTCGATAAGTCCGAGGCGGCCGGCGCCGAGAAATAACCGGCGCATTCAGACACAAAAAAGGCCCGCAGCATTTGCGGGCCTTTTCTTTGGGGGTTTGTCCGGCTTAAGAGTGGATTTCGGAGCCGGAGAAGAAGTAGGCAATCTCGATCGCGGCGTTGGCCTGGCTGTCGGAGCCATGCACGGAGTTGGCTTCGATGCTTTCGGCGAATTCCTTGCGGATCGTGCCCTCGGCGGCGTCGGCCGGGTTGGTCGCGCCCATCACTTCGCGGTTCTTCGCGATGGCATTCTCGCCTTCGAGGACCTGGACGACAACCGGGCCGGAGACCATGAAGTCACAGAGCTCGCCGAAGAACGGACGCTCCTTGTGCACGGCGTAGAATGTCTCGGCATTTTCGCGGGACATGCGGATTCGCTTCTGGGCGACGATCGCAAGGCCAGCCTCTTCCAGCTTGGCGTTGATCTTGCCGGTCAGGTTGCGGCGGGTGGCATCGGGCTTGATGATGGAGAAAGTACGTTCTAGGGCCATTTATTAACTCGCTCATTCTAAGGAAACAGAAGGAATAATTCCCGCGCCTTATAGCGCTCCGGCCCAGCCACGGCAACCCAATTGATGGATTTTGCGCGATTTCACCGCTCCGGCGGGGACCAGTCGCTTTTGACGGACTTGCGGCGGCTGAGACGAAGGGCGATGCCGATGGACACGCCGACACCAATCGCAACCGTCAGATCGACGACCACCGTAAGGACGAGCGTCAGCAACAGCAGGAAAATATCGCTCTTCCGCCCGCGGATATAACTGCCCCATTTATGCGGCTCCGTCATGTTCCAGGCGGTCACGATCAGAAGCGCGGCAAGGGCGGGCATGGCGAGATAGCCCGCGAGCGGTGCCGCCAGCAGCATGACCAGCAGGATGACAACCGCATGGACGATTCCCGCAACCGGCGTTTTGCCGCCCGCCTTGATATTCGTGGCCGTGCGTGCAATCGCGCCCGTCGCGGGCAGCCCCGTGAACAGGGCCGAGGCGACATTGGCCGCGCCTTGCGCGGACAGTTCGGCATTCGGCCGGTGATGCCCCTCGATCATCTTGTCGGCCACCATCGCCGATAAGAGCGATTCAACCGCCGCCAGAAAGGCGATGACAAAGGCCGAGGGCAACAGCTCGATAATCCGCTCAAAGGAAAAATCCGGCAGTTGCGGCCAGGGAAGCTGGCTCGGCAACTCCCCAAAGCGTGAGCCGAGGGTATCCACCGGCAAATTCAGATAGACCACCAGCGCGGAGCCCACGCCGACCGCGACGATCAGACCCGGAAAGCGCGGCGCCATCCGTCTTAAAACAACGATCAGGACAAGGGTGACAAGCGCGATGGCAACCGTCGGCAGGCTGAGACTGTCCCGCACCTCCCAGAGCGCCGGGATTTTCTCAAGGAAGTCCGCGGGGACATTTGCCGCCGAGAGCCCCAGAAAATCCTTGAGCTGGCTGGTCGCGATAATGACGCCGATGCCGATGGTGAAGCCGTTCACCACCGCCTCGGGCACGAAGGCGATCAGGTTCCCGGCGCGAAAATACCCGGCAACCAGCAGCATCAGCCCCGCCATGAAAGTCGCGAGCACCAGACCGTCATAGCCATGCTCGGCAATGACGCCGAAGACCACGACGATGAAGGCACCCGTCGGCCCGCCGATCTGCACCCGGCTGCCGCCCAGCAGGGAAATCAGGAACCCTGCGACAATCGCGGTGACGATGCCCTTGGCCGGGTCCGCGCCCGAAGCAATTGCGATAGCCAAGCTGAGCGGCAGGGCGACCATGGCAACAGTCGCTCCCGCCAGCAGGTCGGAGAGGAAAAGCGACCAGCTATAGGATTTCAGTGTGGTAATTATCTTCGGTTGGCGCATGGCAAGAACTTGAAGGTCGAACGGACAGCTTCCCTCACCCTAGCAGACGCAATAGCCCCCTGTCCTGCGGCAAATATGCACGGCAGGGTCGACCGCCCACTTCCGCAAGCGGCGGGACTGTCAGTAATAGGCCGCGTCGTCGGCGATGGTCAGACGATGGAGCAGGCGCTCATGTCCCTCATACCCGCCGGTCGCTTTATGCAGGACGGAGCGGTTGTCCCAGAGGACCAGCATGTCCGGCTTCCATTTATGGCGATAGATAAACTCCTCCCGCCCTTGCCAGCGCGCGAGCTCTTTCAGCAGGTCCAAGGCGCGTTCATGCTCCATCCCGTCGAGATCGACCAGATAGCCACCGCCGAAAATGCCGAGTTCGCCGGTTTCCGGATGGGCGCGGATCACCGGATGCGTCTCCCGCTTGTTCGCCTCGTCAGAGATGTTGAACCGCATCGCACCCTTGAAATTCTTCTCCGCATAGGCGCCCTCGCGCGAATAGGCTCCGCCCGCCGAATGAACCGCCGTCAGCTTTTCGAACCGTTCCTTCATCTCCGGCGGCATCGCCTCCCACGCCAGATGCTCATTGGAAAAGAGGGTGTCGCCCCCCTCCTCCGGGATGATAAGGCCATAGAGCATTGTGCCGGACGGCGGCACCGCCATGAAGCTCCAGTCCGAATGCCAGTTGTCCGCGAAAATCCGCCCCGTCTCATTGGCATAGCGATGGACCGCCGCAATTCTTTCATGTCCATCGATGGGGTGAAAAAAGGGATCATCCCCGATCGGGCCGAAATACTCGGCGACGCGGACAAAATCCTCATTCTCCAGCTTCTGGTTTGGAAAGACGAGCACATGATGCGCCATCCAGGCGGCACGAATGGCGGCCACTTCTTCCTTGTCGAGGGGGGCCGACAAATCGACCCCTTCCACCCGCGCGCCGCAGGGCGCATCGATTTTCGAAACCGTGATCATGAGACCTCCCCGTCTTTTTGTTTTTTAAAAGACATAGCACCAGATGCGCCGTTGACCAACAACTGTCTTGCGCCGGGGAGGCTCTTATGAAGGGAACATCAGGGGAGACGCCGCCTTACTCGGGCGGGATCGTCTCGAATGCCTGAAGCTCCGGGTCCATCCTGTCCCAGGCCAGCCCCGCCGCGGCGTAGGTCACCACAGCCGGGCGGAACAGCGCCGGGTCATCAAGGCTCGCAGCATGCAGGGCGATAATATCGGGCATGACCTCCAGCAGGAGATAGAGTGGTGAGCCGCAGGCGGCGCAAAAGCCGTGGGTCTTCGCCTTCCCGCTGTCCCCCGCGACCCGCCATTCCGTCGCCTTGCCGGTGAAACGGACGGCGGTCCGGTCAGGAAAGCTGAGGAAGGAGCTGTGCCCAGTCCCGCTCCGGCGCTGACAGTCGCGGCACTGGCAATGGTTCTCGAAGACCGGTTCGCTATCCGCCTCATAGCGGACCGCGCCGCAGGCGCAGCCTCCGGCATAAGGTTTCTCTGTCATCAGGATACTCCTTTCACAAGCCGCGGCTCAGGCCGCCGTTTCGGTGGCGCATGGGTTGGCGAACACGTCCATGGGTTCATCCGTCTCCAGATAGGATTTGAGACTGGAGAGCACAAGCGGCCAGCCCTTCGAGATACCACTCGCCATGCCGCTGCCCGCCTCCAGCTCGTCATGGGTGACGGTGAGGCGCACCATATCCTCATACGGCACCAGATCGAAGGTGACGCGGCTGTGTTTGTCGCGGTTGTCATATTCCGACGGGTCCGACCAGCTGATAACCAGCCGCTTCGGCGGATCGATCTCGATCACATCCCCGGCGATATTGACCTTCTTTTCCTCATTATCGCGGACATGCTCCCATCTGGAGCCGACCTTCCAGTCGGAGACATTTCCATGCCCCCAGTAGCGGGCGGCGATCTCGGGCCGGGTAATGGCGTCGAATATCTTCTGCTGCGTCGCGCGGATATAGGTCACATACACGAATGTCGTCTTTTCACTGCTCATCTTGATCTCCTTCCAGTTCGGTTTTCAGCTCATGTAGCAGGCTCAATCGCTGCTGCTCGAATTTCCGTATCCAGCGTTCGTAGATCGTCTGGAGCGGCACCGGGTTGAGGAAATGCAACTTCTCCCGCCCCCGCTTTACCGTCGAGACAAGATTGGCGTCCTCCAGGAGACCGATATGCTGCGTCACGGACTGGCGTTTCATGTCCATATGCGCACATAGCTGACCCAGGGTCCGGCCGTTCTTCTCGCAGAGCAGATCCAGTATCTTTCGCCGCGAAGGATCGCCCAGCGCCTTGAATGTCTTGTCGTCGTCCATACGCTACTCCTTGGGCGGGATAATATGCAGGTATTTACCTGCATGTCAACAATGCTTTTTCAAAATCGCCTGCAAGGGCCATTTTCCGGCTTTCGGGCGCCGGGTGTTTCTGATAGAGAGTGCCCCATGCTGCAAATCAAGGACCTAACATACCGCATCGCGGGCCGCACTCTGCTGGAAAATGCCTCCCTGCATATTCCGGTCGGGCATAAGTTCGGCCTGATCGGACGCAATGGCACCGGGAAATCGACGCTTCTGAAGCTGATCACCGGGGAGCTGCATGCCGATGGCGGCAGCATCGAACTTCGGAACGGCGCGCGGCTCGGCGTCCTGCCGCAGGAGGCCCCGGGCGGACCCGAGAGCCTGATCGAGGCCGTGCTCGCCGCCGATGAGGAGCGGGCGCGCCTGATGCAGGAAGCGGAGACCGCGACCGACGGCATGCGCATCGCCGAGATCCATACCCGCCTTGCCGATATCGACGCCCATACGGCGGAGGCGCGGGCCGCGAAGATCCTCTCCGGCCTCGGCTTCGATCACGCGGCGCAGCAGCGCTCCTGCTCCTCTTTCTCGGGCGGCTGGCGGACGCGTGTCGCGCTCGCGGGCACGCTCTTTGCCGAGCCGGACCTGCTGCTGCTCGACGAACCCAGTAACTATCTCGACCTCGAGGCGACGCTGTGGCTGGAAAGCTTCCTCCGGAATTATCAGCGCACCCTCGTCATCATTAGCCATGACAAGGACCTCTTGAACAATGTGGTGACGGAGATTGCCCATCTCGACCAGATGAAGCTCGTCAAATATACCGGCAACTACGACTTCTTCGAGAAGACCCGCCGCGAGCAGATGGAGCTTCTCGCCGGCATGGCACGCAAGCAGGAAGCCCAGAGGAAGCATCTGCAATCCTTTGTGGATCGGTTCCGCGCCAAGGCCTCGAAAGCGCGCCAGGCCCAGAGCCGCGTGAAGATGCTGGAGAAGATGCAGCCCGTCGTCGGCATTGTCGAGGAACATACGGCAAGCCTCACCTTCCATGCGCCCGAGCCGCTCTCCTCCCCCATCATCACGATGGAGGGATGCACGGTCGGCTATGAGCCGGGCAAGCCCGTGCTGCGCGGCCTTGACCTCCGCATCGATATGGACGACCGGATTGCACTTCTGGGTTCCAACGGCAACGGCAAGTCAACTTTCGCGAAACTTCTCGCCGACCGCCTCGCCCCAGAAACCGGGAAATTGCAGAAGTCCGGCAAGCTCAAGATCGGCTTCTTCGCGCAGCATCAGCTCGATGAAATGCGGGAGAATGAGACCGCCTATCAGCATCTTGCGGCAAAAGTCGAGAACGGGCAGGAATCAAAAATCCGAGCGCGCCTCGGCCAATTCGGCTTTTCGCGCCAGAAATCCGACACCGTCGTCAAGCAGCTCTCGGGCGGCGAGAAGGCGCGGCTCAACTTCTGCCTGATCGCGGAGGACAAGCCGCATCTCCTGATCCTTGACGAGCCGACCAACCATCTCGATGTCGACAGCCGCGAGGCGCTGATCCACGGCCTCAACAACTATGAGGGCGCGGTGCTGCTCATAAGCCATGATCCGCATCTCGTCAGCTATGTGGCCGACCGGCTGTGGCTGGTGAAGGATGGCGGGGTCCATGCCTATGACGGCGATATCGAGGATTACAAGCGCGAGGTGCTGGACGCCGCGCGCGGGGGCGACAAGCGCAAGACCGACGCCGCCCCGGGGCAGCCGAAACTCTCGGGGAAAGAGGCGCGCAAGGCCCGCGCCGCCGCCCGTGCTGCCCTCGCCCCGAAGCGAAAGGAAGTCGGCCGCCTTGAAAAGCGGATGCAGGACCTCGCCGCCGAGCAGGCAAAACTCGAAGCCGAACTCGCCGACCCCGCGACCTATGACAAGGGAGCAGACCATCAGGCCAAACTCAGCGACCAGATCGGCCGCCTCAAATCCGACCTTGCCGAGACCGAAGAAAAATGGCTCGCCCTCACCGAGGAACTCGAGGCCGAAGGCGCGGCGTAGTTACTCACCGGGGGCCGAGGGGCGCGTCGTTCTCACACCCATATATATTATAAAAATTTATATTATTATCGTTTTTAATTATTTATTAACCCTACGTCAATATTTTGAATATTTCATATTATTTGAAATATTCAAAATGATCGCGCTTCATACATCAGAATTGGCAGACCGAATATTTATCGCAGATGGCAGCTGCGCCGAGGCGCTTGCCTATCTGGCGGACGGGGCTGGCCTGCACAGCAACGAGCGCCTGATGATGCTGATCATGCTCGATGCGCTCAATATCTTTTCAGGCGCGACCATGCGGCATTCCCTCCGGGTCGGGCTGCAGGTGCGGACCTTCTGCACTATTCTTGGCCATACGGCGCGCGACGCCGCCCGCTTCGGCCTCTATGCCTGCCTGCATGATGCCGGAAAGATGAGCGTCCCGATCACGATGCTGGAAAAGCCAGGCAAATTCACCGCCGAGGAACGCGACCTCGTGGAAACCCATGTAAAACAGGAATTCCTCTTCCCGGAGCAGTTCAGCCGCTGCCACCGGGACCCCTTCCGGCACGCCCTCCGCTTCCATCACGAGAATTTCGACGGAACAGGCTATCCGGACCGCCTCGCGGGCAACCAGATCCCCGAGATCGCCCAGATCACGCGCCTGTGCGATTTCTTCGATGCCGTCCGTCAGGACCGGCCCTACCGCAAGGGCCTGTCCCTGCCGAAAACCATCGCCCTCATGCAACAAAGCCAAGGCGCCTTCAACCCGAAGCTGTTCAAGGTCTTCCGGAACGAAATCGGCTCCATCGACCGCTGTCACCTGCGCGCATTGCACTAGGGGCGGCGAGATCGACCAGATCGACCGGATAAAGACAGAGCTCGCCCGCACCGAAGAAAAATGGCTCGCCCTGACCAAAGAGCTTGAGGCTGAGGGCGCTGCTTAGGGGCGGTATTACCGCTATTTTCGCAGTTATATGAAACAGGTTTATTCAGGTTTCAATGGATCGTCTTTTGAAACTTCACATCTCGCGCCTATAAACTGCGCTTCCTTCAAGGCAGGCGCTGTTTCTTTGGCGGTCTGCACGTAATCACTTTTAGCTATTGCTAACGCGTTATTGCAATCCGCTAATGTTGCTTCAGGAAATGAAGGGTTGTGAAATGTCATTTCGACCTTCTCTCCATTTGGCATTTGGAATTCAAGTATGGTCCACACTTTTTGCGGTTTCTCACTTTCGGAAAACAGCAGATTGGAGATAATCCAGCCAGAAATGATAAATATTAATACTGCTTCAATTGCCATTAATATTATACCAATTGCTATAATTACTGAGGCTATTGCGGGTGATGGCGTAGTAATAATTTTTAACAGTAGTTTCGTAATACCCCGTTGAAGAAGATAAAAAATTCCGCCAAATATCAGTGCAGCTATAAACATTCCGCCAATAAAATAAACGGCCGCCTGCCATGATAGGAACGACGCCACATCGGAAGTGGCAAAATGATATACGCCTATTCCAAGCCAAAGAAATGTAGCGTATTTACCTGCTTTAGCCCTTTGGCTGTCGTAGAAATCGTCCAAAAAGCATCCCCTGCTTGAATATAATCCATCTATTTATCTTATAGATTTTTTCTAAACCAAGACAACTAATTCATACCCTAAGTCTACGCCATATTCTGCCAGCCGGTTTCCGTTTGCTGGTAGTAGCTCACGGGGATATCGTTTTCCTTGAGGGCTTTCCGGCGGCCGCGGGCGGCGGCTCTCACTGTCCGGCATCACGGGCATTACCTCACACTTTTGAGGCGTCCTGCGGTTGTGGCCGCGATTTTGGCCAGTTGCCGATCGACCCACCATGACTTCCGGCCTGCATCTTCCATCCGTTCCTTGCGCCGAATGGCATTCTTCACCATCATTGCACCCAGCCAGCGGACCGGCTCAGGCGGAAAGCTGCCGAGCGGTCCTTTTGCCATAGTGGATCGGGTCCATTCGTTATCCTGTTCCAGCACCATTGCACTCAAAAACTGCCCGCCGACATAGCTCTGCCCGACGCCGTTTCCCGAATATCCCAGACCATAGACAATATCCGGATTGCTATTGAGCGCGCCAAAGAACGGCAATCCTGTTGTCGATCTATCGGATGGGCCAGTCCAGGTTGTCGATATTTCCTTCTTGGAAAGATCCGGAAAAAACCGGTTGATTGCCTCCCGCAACTGTCCGGCATATTGGCTGGGCTGGTCAAACTTGGGGCCGACAACATTATTGAAGGAAATCATGTTCCCGCCCTTGCCCAGCATCAGGCGGCCATCCGGTGTACGCCGGTAGTAATGAACAAATGCACGACTGTCGATCACTGCTTTGCCATCGACCAGCCCGGCCCGGTCCAGCTGCTCTCCCGCTTGTTCGGTAATCGCCATGTCAGATGACACCAGCATTATATTTCTCTGGAAAGCCGGGAACATCGACGGCATCCAGGCATTGAGCGCCAGCACAACTTTCTTCGCCGTAATGGTGCCATTGGGGGTCTGTATCAACGCCGGTTGATTTTCATCAAGCCTCGTTAGAGCGGTATTTTCATAGATGCGGACACCCATCTTCAGTGCCACGCGACGCAACCCCCGGACCAGCAGACCCGGTTGCAGGCTACCGCCGACAGAAGAGAAATAACCTTCGATATGCTGCCTTGATCCGGCGGCTCGCTGCACCTCGTCAACATCCCATTTATGCCATTGGTTGATCTGCTGCTCCTGCAATGCGGCAATTACTGTATCGAGAGCCCCAAGCTGCGCGGTATTGGTAGCGGTATTCAGTACGCCATCCACCCGCACTTCCGCCTCAATGCGATGGTCACGGCAGAAATCACGAATATGAAACAGTGCCTGTTCCGAGGCTGTGACCAGACGGCTGGCCTCCGCCGCACCATATGTAGCCAGTAATGTGAAATATTTTCCCGACCAGGTCAGCATACAACCGCCATTGCGCCCCGACGCCCCTGCGCCGCACAGCCCTTTGTCGATGACGACAATGTCAAGCTCCGGCTTCTGCTGTTTTAGCTGAACTGCCGTCCACAGCCCCGTGTACCCTCCTCCGACGATACAAACATCGGCCCGCGTGTCCTTTGCCAGGCTGACAGGCGTAAACGGCATCTCCTGCTGCAAGGCTTGAGCAAACCAGAACGACTGAGTATTTACATCTCGCATGGCATCATAAATATGGTTGTCCGAAATTTTCACGCCTTCTTTTCCCACCCGTTTTCGGTCTGCTGGTAGTAGCTGACGGGGATGTTCCGGTCTTTGAGGGATTTCCAGCGGCCGCGGGCGGCTTTGAGGGCGGCATCGTCGTTGCCGTCGAACATATAGAGGCAGCGCTCGAAGGCCGTGGCGTCGTCGGCGGCGGCATCCTCGGTCAGGACGAGGATAGTGGCGCCGTTCGCATTCCCCTCCGTCTCCAGCGTGAGGAAGATCGGCTGCTCCGCAGGATCGAGGGCATCCCCCGCCCGCCCGTGGGCGAGGAAGGAGGCATCACGATAGGTCCAGAGCGCCTCGTCGAGGGTCTCGATCCGCTCCTCCGTCGCTCCGCGGACCAGCACGCGAAAGCCGCGCTCCCGCACCTTTTCGAGCAGGCGGGGCAGCGCCCGCTCGATCGGTTCCGATTGCAGATGATAGAAGCTGACCTCGGTCACGCGGGGGCCTATTTGCCCTCGTAATTATCGCGGATGAACTTGTCCAGCAGGCGGACGCCATAGCCGGTGCCGCCCTTCGGCGTGATCGGCTTGTCGGCCTTCGACCAGGCCATCCCGGCGATATCGAGATGCGCCCAGGGGGTGTCGTTCACGAATTTCTGCAGGAATTCCGCCGCGACGATGGAGCCCGCGCCGCGCCCGCCGGTGCCGATATTCTGCAAATCCGCGATCGGCGATTTCGTCTGCTTGGCATAGGCGTCCGACATCGGCAGGCGCCAGACCCCCTCGCCCACCGCCTTGCCGGCGGCGAACAGCTGCTCGGACAGCTCGTCATTATTCGAGAACAGCCCGGCATTCTCATGGCCGAGGGTGATGATGATCGCGCCGGTCAGGGTGGCGAGGTCGATCATGAATTCGGGCTTGAAGCGGTCCTGCGTGTACCAGAGCGCATCGGCGAGCACGAGGCGGCCTTCGGCGTCGGTATTCAGGATCTCGATCGTCTGGCCGGACATGGATTTGACGATATCGCCGGGCCGCTGGGCATTGCCGTCGGGCATATTCTCGACAAGGCCGATGACGCCGACGGCGTTGACCTTCGCCTTGCGCCCCGCCAGTGCCTTCATCAGGCCGGTGACGGTGCCCGCGCCACCCATGTCCCATTTCATTTCCTCCATGCCGGGGCCGGGTTTGAGCGAGATGCCGCCGGTATCGAAGCAGACGCCCTTGCCGACAAAGGCGAGCGGCTTGCGCCCGGCCTTCCTGGCGGTTGCGCCATTCCACTGCATGACGACGAGGCGGCTGTCGCGGCGGGAGCCCTGCCCGACACCGAGGAGCGCGCCCATGCCGAGCCGCTGCATCTTCGCCTCATCGAGGATTTCCACATGCACGCCCATGTCGGACAGCTCCAGACAGCGGGCGGCGAAGCTTTCCGGATAGAGCTCGTTCGCCGGTTCGCTGACCAGATCGCGGGTCATGAAGACGCCCTCGTTCAGCGCCTCGATATCCGCGAAGGCCTTGCGCGCCGTCGCCGAGCCCTTGCAGGAAACGGTCATGCGGGTCAGCGTCGGTTCCGCCGCCTCGTCGAAATCGGTCTTGTATTTGCGGAACCGGTAGGAACCGAGCATCGCCCCGCCTGCCACCGCGGCGGCCGCTTCATTCGTCTTGAAGTCCTCCACGTTCAGCTCATCGAGGATGACAGTCACCGAGCGCGCGCCGGAGGCGTTCAGCCGTTTCACCAGCGAGCCGCCGAGGGTTTCCATATCCGTCATCGACAGTTTCCCGGTCTCGCCGAGGCCGAACAGGACGACGCGTGATACTTCCAGCCCGTTCGGCGCGACGATTTCCAGGAAATCCCCTTTCTTGCCGGTGAAGCGGCTGGTCTCCAGCGCCCGGCTGAGCGCGCCCTTCGTCTTCTTGTCCACCAGCTTCGCGGTCGGCGAGAAAGTCTTGTCGGCATAAAGGGCCACCGCGAGGGAGCCGCGCTTGGGAATGGAAATTTCAGAAAATGCGAACTTCATGGAAAACACCTATTCTAATCTTTTTCCGGGGCGGGATGAAGGATAGCAACGAATCGCCCCTGGCTATCGTCATTATTTTTCATAGCGCGTCCTTTCCTGACTGGCAACAAGCAAAACTATCGCTATACTCCCCCCATGAGGAATATTAACCGTTATATTATGAGGCAGTTGGCCGTTCCGATGCTGTTCATCGCCTTCTCGCTGACGGGCGTGATCTGGCTGTCGCAGGCGCTCAAATTCGTGGAGCAGCTGATCAACGGTCTGCCGGTGACGACCTTCCTCTATCTTTCCCTGCTGCTGCTGCCGGATATCCTGCGCTACACGCTGCTGCTGGGGCTGTTCTTCGGCACTCTGTTCGCCTTCAACAAGCTCTATTCGGACAGCGAGCTGATCGTCATGTGGGCGGCGGGACTCAGCAAATCGGCGCTGGCGCGCCCGGCCATCTATCTCGCGCTGATCGTCACGCTGATCATGTATATCCTCGGCTTCATTCTGGTGCCCTTTGGCAACCGCACGGTATCGGAGATGCGGGTCGCCTGGCAGGACAGCCTCGCGGCGGTGGTCCTGCGCGAGGGGGTCTTCAACACCCTGACCAATGACGTCACCGTCTATATCCGCGAGAAAACCCCGGCGGGCGAGATGCTGGGCATCCTCGTGCATGACGAGCGGGTACCGGAAAAGCCCGTGACCTACATGGCGGAACGCGGCGCCTTCGTGAAGACCGATGAAGGGCCGCGCTTCATCATGAATGCGGGCAACCTTCAGGAGGTGTCGAAAAAGAACGCCAAGCTCAGCCTGCTCTATTTCGATCAATATGCCCTCGATATCAGCCAGTTCGAGAAGAAGAGCGGCGCCCGCTGGCTGTCGCCGGACCATCGCTATGTGTGGGAGCTGATCAACCCCGAGGATAGCGAACGGGTGCAGCAGGAAAAACCTAAATTGCTATCGGAGCTTAATCAGCGTCTGGTGCTGCCGCTCTATGCGGTCGCCCTTGTCTTCATCGCGCTCGCCGGGGTGATGGGCGGTGAGTTCGCCCGCCGCGGACGGGGCCGCCAGATGGGTATTGCCGCGGCGGCGGGGGTTCTCGTGCTGATCGGCGGCATGGCCCTCTTCCGGGTGACAAGCCAGCCGATGCTGGTCTATCCGCTGATGTATCTGCTGCCCATTGCGGCGGGGGCCATCGGGGCCTATTTCGCCGGAGGCGGACGCCTGCGCTTCCTTGAAAACCGGCTGGATAATGACGCCGTGGCCAGCGGGGACGCAGGATGATACAGGTGCCGGGTACCCTTTCGCTTTATCTGGGCAAGCAATTCCTTAAATATGTCGGGGTGATCTTCGCCATCCTGATGACCATCGTCTTCCTCGGCGATTTTATCGAGGCCTTGCGCCGCACCGCCGACCGCGACGATATCACGATCATGATCCTGCTGGAGATGGTAACCTTGCGCATGCCGACGCTGGCGATGAAGCTGCTGCCGTTCGTGACGCTGTTCGGCGGGATGCTGACCTTCTTCCGGCTCTCGAAAACCAGCGAGCTGCCGGTGATCCGGGCGTCGGGCGTGTCGGTCTGGCAATTCCTTTTCCCCTCCCTCTTTATCGCATTCGCCATCGGCATGCTTGTGCTGACGGTCATCAACCCGATCGCGGCGGCGATGCAGGCGCAGAACGACCGGATGGAGGCGAAATATTTCGAGACCCGCTCGAACCTGCTGACCCTCTCCACCAACGATCTGTGGCTTCGGCAGGTGGATAAGGACGGGCTATCGGTCATCCATGCGCGCGGCGCCGTGAACCAGGGCATCGATCTGACCGAAGTGATCATCTTCCAGTATGACGTGAACGATATCTTCACCGGGCGGATCGACGCATCGCAGGCGACCCTGCGGCCCGGCTTCTGGGACCTCACCAACGTTGTCATAACAGGTCCGGACAGACCCGCCGAGCGACGCGACCGGCTGGAGTTGCCGACCTCCCTCACCATCCTGCAGATTCAGGAAAGCTTCGCCTCCCCGGCGACGCTCTCCTTCTGGGATCTGCCCGGCTTTATCGAGACGCTGGAACTCGCCGGCTTCTCCGGTGACCGGCATCGCCTTCACTGGTACAGCCTGATGGCGGGGCCGGTGCTGATGCTGGCCATGGTGCTAGTTGCGGCGACCTTCTCGCTCCGCTCCCTCCGTCAGGGGCGGACGGTGCTGCTGGTGCTGGGCGGGATTGCGACCGGCTTTGTCTTTTATTTCATGACGGATATTATCTATGCGCTGGGGCTGTCCGGCAATCTGCCGATCATCCTGTCCGCCTGGATTCCGGCGGTGGCCATCACCCTGTTCGGCCTGGCAATGATGTTTCACCTGGAGGATGGCTAGGCGATGAAGAGGGCGATTTACCTGGGTCTAGGCGCCTTGCTGGCGTTGAATGCGCCGCTCGGACCCGTGCAGGCCGCCGAGGCGGAATCATCCGAGCTCGACCTCTCGAAGGAGGCGCTGCTGAGCGCCGATGAAGTCGTCTATGACAATGAGGCCCAGCGGGTGGAAGCCCGCGGCAATGTCGAGATTGTGCAGGGCGACCGGGTGCTGAAGGCCGATAAGATCATCTATGACGTGGCGGCGGACACGGTCCGGGCGGAGGGGAATATCGCCCTTCTGGAGCCGACCGGTGATGTCGTCTTCGCCGATAACATGGAGCTTGAGAATGAGCTCAAGACCGGCGCGATCCGCGACCTCAAGATCCTGTTCACCGACAATTCCCGCCTCGCCGCCCATGACGCGATCCGTGAGGATGAGAACCGTACTGTCATGAACAAGGCTGTCTTTACAAGCTGCGAACCCTGCAAGGAAGACCCGACCCGCGCGCCGATCTGGCAGGCCAAGGCCGACAAGGTCATTCACGACCGGCAGGAAAAGACAATCACCTACCGCAACGCCTTTCTGGAGTTCTTCGGCGTTCCGGTCATCTACACGCCCTATTTCGCCCATCCCGATCCGACCGTTGACCGCCAGAGCGGCTTCCTCGCACCGAGCGTGTTCAATTCATCGACCCTCGGCTATGGCGTGAAGGTGCCCTATTACTATGTCATCGACGAAGACAAGGACATGACCGTCACCCCGACCATCACCTCCAAGGAAGGGGTGCAGATGGCGGCGGAATACCGCCAGGCGGTGGAGAGCGGATCGTTCCAGTTTGACGGCTCCCTCACCTATGTGGACAAGGTCGATAACAATAACAATGAAACCGGCGGGCAGGAATTCCAGGGCCATATCCGCGGCGATGGCGAGTTCCGCATCGACGATGCCTGGGTCTGGGGCTACGACATCTTCCGCACCACCCATGACACCTATCTCAAGAAATACGACATCAGCGATGCCGACACGCTGACCTCGACCGCCTATCTGCAGGGACAGCGCGGCCGGAATTTCTCGCTGCTCAGCGCCTACAGCTTTCAGGGGCTGACCGAAGAGGATGTGTCCGGCGAGACGCCGATCGTGCCGGCCTGGTGGAATTATTCCTATGTCGGGGATGCGAACTCCTATGGTGGCCGTTTCGATGCCAATGCGGATGTGCTGGCCATCTACCGGACCGACGGGCAGGACACCAACCGCCTGTCGCTGGAGGGTGGCTATCTGAACCCCTACACCACCGCCAACGGACAGGTTATCACGCTGGATACTTCCATCCGTGGCGATCTTTACTACCCCCATGACGAACTGGCGAACCCCGCCGATCCTTCGAGCGCCACCGCCGATGACAGCTTTACCGGGCGGCTGGTCCCGTCCGTCTCAGTCAAATGGCAATATCCCTTCGTCCGCCAGTCCGGCTCCATCCGCCAGGTGGTCGAGCCGATTGCCGAGGCCGTCTGGTCCGATGTTATCGGCGACAACGGCACCCCCAATGAAGACAGCCTGAGCTTCGAGTTTGACGACACCAACCTTTTCGGCTCCAACCGCTATGCGGGCCTGGACGAGGTGGAAACCGGCGCCCGGCTGAACTATGGCCTGAATCTGAGCGCCTATGGCGCCTCCGGCGGCTATACGACGCTGCTGTTCGGCCAGAGCTATCATTTCGACAAGGACACCGGCTTTCAGGACGGCACCGGCCTTGAGGACCGCTTCTCCGATTATGTCGCCCGCCTTGAAATCCGCCCTGCCGACTATCTGCAGTTTGTCAACCGCGTCCGGCTCGACCATGACAGCCTGTTCCTCGCCCGCAACGAGATCAGCATGAAGCTGGGAACGGTGGAAAACTGGTTTGATCTGGGCTATGTCTACTTGCGGGACGATCCAAACGGGATCACCCAGGACCGGCGGGAGGAAATCTATGTCGCGGGCAAGGTCAAGCTCTCCGAATTCTGGAGCGCCTATGGCAGCTACCGGCGTAATCTCGTCAATGACGGCAATTCGATTGACGGCAGGATCGGCCTGGAATATCTGGATGAATGTTTCGGCATCGCGCTGGAGGCGAGACGGTCTTTCACCCGTGACCGCGACGTGGAGCCGGAAACCCGCTTCGGCGTCCGGATCAGGTTGCTGCCTTTCAATTAGGCGCGCCGCGGGTTATCCTGCCGCCCGCCTGCACTATATGGCTGATGAGAGAGTAAAAACGTAAAGATTAAAACCATGCTGATCTGTCGAATGTTGAAAATGACCATGCTGGCCGGCCTTGCGGCGCTGTTTGTGCTGTCGACTGCGGCGGCGCAGGATGTCCAGAAGATTGTCGCCGTGGTCAATGACGAGGTTATTTCCGGCTATGACCTGAACCAGCGGATCAAGCTGACCATCGTTCTGTCGGGCTTTCCCAATACCGATCAGACCCGCCGACAGCTTGTCGATCCGACCCTGGCGCGGATCATCGATGACCGGCTGAAGATGCAGGAGGCCGCGCGCTACAACATCACCGTCAGCGACGAGGAAGTGTTGAACGCCATCGCCTATCTTGAGGAAGCGAACGGCATGCAGCCGGGACAGCTCGACCGGATGCTGCGCCAGAACAATATCGACATTGAAACGATGACAGCACAGGTGCGGGCCAACCTGATCTGGAACCGCCTGATCGAGGTACGGATCATGCCGCGGATATCCATTTCCGACGAGGAGGTCGAGGCCGTCCGTCAGGCGATGGAGGCGAACAAGGGCAAGACCGAATATCTGCTGAGCGAAATTTACCTGCCGATCGAGCCGAGCGCGCCGGAAGCACAGGTGCGCGAGAGCATTGCCAATCTCATCTCCCAGCTGCGCTCCGGCGCTTCGTTCGAGCGGGCGGCCTCTCAGTTCAGCCAGGGGGCGACGGCCGCGTCGGGCGGCTCCATCGGCTGGGTACTGGAAGAGGATGTGGAACCGGAAGTCGCCGAAGTCCTGCCCGATCTTGGCACCAACCGCATCTCCGACCCGATCCGCTCGGGCGCCGGATTCTACATCGTCACCGTGAAGGCGACGCGGAAAATCCTGGAGAACGATCCGAATAACATCTCCCTCGACATCACCCAGATTGTCGTGCCCGAACCGGCGGAAAGTGCAGAAAGCGCCGGACCGGAGGCGCAGGAAAAGCTCGCAAACACCATCAGCAATTTCATCGACGGATGCGAGAGGCTGCCCGACATGCTGACCGAGTTCAACAGCTCGCTCAGCGGTAGAATAGGCCAGATCCGTCTCGGCGACATGCCCGACCATATCAAGGAAATCCTCAAGGACATGGAGACCGGGGACGTCAGCACCCCCTATTTCGATGACGGGGTCTATCGCATCTTCGTCGTCTGCGAACGTAACGATCCGCAGGCCCGCAGCAACGATCCGGAGACGATCCGCCGCGAAATCCTGCTGCGCCGGGCGGAAAACCGGGCGCGCGGCTATATGCAGGACATCCACACCGCGGCGACCGTCGAAAACCGGCTATGACACCGCCGCCGCTTCTCGCCGTAACCATGGGCGATCCCAATGGTATCGGGATCGAGATCAGCGCCAAGGCCTGGCAACAGCGGGAAGCCGACCATCTCGCACCCTTTTTCCTCATCGGCGGTAAGGATGAGGTAACCGCGCAGGTCAACCGCCTGTTCCCGGATGTGCCCGTTGAGGTGATCCCGGAGCCCAGTTCGGCTCACGAAACATTCGCCCGCGCCCTCCCCCTTCTCGCGCTCGAAGATGGCCTTGATCCGGCAGAGCAGACCATCGCAGCCATCCGCCGAGGAGTCGCGCTGTGCCAGTCCGGGGACGCCAGCGCCATCGTCACCAACCCCATCCATAAGCGGCGGCTGTATGAGGCCGGGTTCACCCATCCGGGCCACACCGAATATCTCGCGGCACTGACCGGGGAGGATGGCAAATCGGTGATGATGCTCGCCTGCGCGGCCCTCAAGGTCGTGCCCGCCACCGTCCATATTCCGATTGCCAAGGTGCCGGCAACCCTCGATGCCGCGCGCCTTACCCATGTGATCGAGACCACCCACCGCGACCTTAAGGCCCGCTTCGGCCTCTCTCAGCCCCGGCTGGTCGTCGCCGGTCTCAACCCCCACGCCGGGGAAGATGGCACCATCGGGCGGGAAGAGGAAACCGTCATCCGCCCGGTCATCGCGAAACTGCAGGCGGCGGGTATGAAGATCAACGGGCCGTTTCCTGCCGACAGCCTGTTCCATCCGGCAGCGCGCCAAAATTATGACGCCGCCATCTGCATGTATCATGACCAGGCCCTGATCCCGATCAAGACCATCGATTTCGACGGCGGGGTCAATGTCACCCTCGGCCTTTCCATCATCCGCACCTCGCCCGATCACGGCACGGCGGAGGATATTGCGGGCAAGGGTATCGCCAGCGCCGCCAGCCTGATCGCCGCGCTGAAACTGGCCGCCGAGATGGCGGGCGCAAAAAATGACTGACACGCCCGCCCTGCCGCCGCTTCGGGAGGTGATCGCGAAACACGGCCTCCGGGCGGAGAAATCGCTGGGTCAGAATTTCCTGCTCGACCTCAACCTCACCGGCCGGATCGCGCGATGCGCCGGAAGCCTCAAAGGCGAGACAGTGATCGAGATCGGCCCCGGCCCCGGCGGCCTGACGCGGGCAATCCTGGCGGCGGGCGCGGGAAAGCTCATCGCGGTGGAGAAGGATACCCGCTGCCTGCCCGCCCTCGCCGAGATTGCGGCGGCCTGGCCCGGCAAGCTGGAGGTCATCCATGACGACGCGCTCACCATCGATGAAGCCACGCTCCTCGACGGCCCGGCGAAGATCATCGCCAACCTGCCCTATAACGTGGCGACGCCGCTCCTGATCAAATGGCTGAAACAGCGGGGGCGTTTTTCGTCCCTCACCCTGATGTTCCAGAAGGAGGTGGCCGATCGCATCACGGCGGTTCCGCGCACGAAATCCTATGGCCGCCTCAGCATCCTTTGCCAGTGGCTGTGCGAAACCCGGCGCGAGTTCGATATCTCGCCGCGCGCCTTCACCCCGCCGCCGAAGGTGACCAGCACCGTCGTCACCCTGATCCCGCGCGCGAGCCCACTCTTCCCCGCCGATCCCGATATTCTTGAAAAAGTCGTTGCGGCGGCCTTCAACCAGCGGCGCAAGATGCTGCGGGCGAGCCTGAAACCGCTCGGGGCCAATACGGAAGCAAAGCTGGAAAAAGCCGGGATCGCCCCGACCCGCCGGGCCGAGGAACTTTCAATAGAGGAATTCTGCGCGCTGGCGCGCGCTTACGCGGAAACCGCCTAATACCCTTCGCGCAGGCGGCTCACGAAATCGATCAGCCCGGCGCGGCGGTGGGTCCGGAGCCGTTCCGCCTTCAGGATCGCCCTCACCTGCGCAAGACAGTGATCGACATCTTCATTGACCACCACATAGTCATATTCGCGCCAGTGGCTGATTTCCTCCGCCGCCTTGGACATGCGCTGCGCGATCACTTCCGCCGGGTCCTGCGCCCGGGTTTTCAGGCGCTTTTCCAACGCATCGGTGGAGGGCGGCAGGATGAAAACGCTGACCAGATCGTTCGGCGCCTTCTGGGCCAGTTGCTGCGTGCCCTGCCAGTCGATATCGAACAATACGTCCTGTCCGTCGGCCAGCGCCTCCTCGACCGGGCCGCGCGGCGTGCCGTAGTAATTGCCGAACACCTTGGCATGCTCCAGCAGTTCGTCACGATTGATCATCAGGTTGAAGTCGACCGGCTCGACAAAGAAGTAATCCTTGCCGTCTGTCTCTCCCGGGCGCGGCGGCCGCGTGGTGGCGGAGACCGACATGACCAGCTCGTCCTCCTCCTCGAGCAGGGCGCGGGAGATCGTCGTCTTGCCCGCTCCCGACGGTGAGGACAGCACCAGCATCAACCCTCGCCGCGTCATCATCCCTTTTTCGTCGTCCCCCGTCATCCTCAGCTACCCCTACTCAATATTCTGAACCTGCTCGCGCATCTTGTCGACCAGCACCTTGAGATCGAGCCCGATCTGCGTCAGTTCCTTGTCATTGGCCTTGGAACAGAGAGTGTTGGCCTCGCGGTTGAATTCCTGACAGATGAAGTCGAGCCGCCGCCCGACCGGCGCGCTGGCCCCTTCCAGCATGTCGCGGGTGGCGGCGATATGGCTGGTCAGCCGGTCCAGCTCCTCGGCGATATCCGCCTTGGTGGTGAGCAGCGCGAGCTCCTGCTCCAGCCGCCCTTCGTCGAGCTCCCCGCTTTCCAGCAATATGGCCATCTGTGCCTTGATCTTGGCGCGCATCTTGTCGGGCCAGCCCGCCGCAATCTCCGTCGCCCGGGCAACCAGCGCCTTGATCTCGTCGAGTTGCGCGATCAGCACGGGGCCAAGGGCGCGCCCCTCCTCGCTCCGCGCCGCCGCGAGGCTCTCGACCAGTTCCCCGGCGGAGGACAGCATCGCCGCCGCCAGCCCCTCGTCATCGGCATCCTCGCCCGCCGTCTCGTCGCGGGTCTCGATCACCCCGCGGAGCGCCAGCATGCCGTCCATGCGCGGCCGGTCGGCCTCTCCGCGTTCCGCATAATGATGGGCGAGGCTCAGCAATTCTTCGAGGAATTCGTGGTTCACCTGATAGGCGGTCCCGGCGCTCGCGCGGTCAAACTGCAGATGGATATTGACATTGCCGCGGGTGATGCGTGTCTTGACAAGCTTGCGCAACGGATCTTCCAGATGATCGAAGCCTGCGGGAATGCGGCAGCGGACTTCCAGCCCCCGTCCGTTGACACTCTTCATTTCCCAGAGCCAGCTGACCCCCTTGAAAGAGCCGCTTGCCCGGGCAAATCCCGTCATACTGTTAATCGTCAAAATGGCCTCTCGCGCATGGGGTCGGTCGGGGAATTCGTCACCGCCCCTGTATATCCGCTTCGGCGGAATGCCACAAGCGCGCGGCGCTATTTTTTGGCCGCGGCCGAGGGTTTGGGTTTGGCCGGTTCCAGACGGCCGGTGATGGCGCTGATCATGCGCTGGAGGCCTGCGAACAGCACCATCGAGAGCATGCCGCCGAGAAAGGCCGCAAGGTCAAGGGCGAAGTCTTGCGCCGCGCCGGTCATCGGCAGCCAGGGTTCCAGCGCCAGAAAGAAGCCCGCTCCCGTCAGCCCGCCAAGCGCGCCGCGCAATCCCGGCGACAGGCGCACCGCCTCGTCATAGCGGCGCTTCCTCACCTCGATGGCGATATTGAGGGTCAGCAGGCTGAGCGCGCCGACCGTGCCCCAGAGATAGGCGGCGATGAGCCAGATGGACCAGGTCAGATCATTTGCAAAATCGTCGGTGAACATCTCCGCCGCCAGATGCCGCGCGAGCAGCAACAGCGGGAAGAACACGAAGATCAGCAGCGAGATGGAGAGCGGGATCGTCCACAGCAGCGGCGCGCCCAGCTGGCTGTCCTGCAGGGTCTTGCCATTGAGGCCGAGGGTGCCAAAATTCGCCGCCGAAATCTTGCGATAGGCGGCCTGCAACGTGTGATAGCAGGCGGTCTTCTCCGCCGGGGTTTTCGCCCGCTCGCTGATGGTGATGGCACTGTCGAGGGCGCCGAGCTCCGCCGGGGTCGAGCTTGCCGGATGGTCGAGAAAATAGTTGGAGAGGATACGCGCGCGAGTGAGCAGCTCGCCGAATGCCTCCTCCTCCTTTGCCGTGCCGTCCTCCCAGGCCCTCTCGATCTCCCGCTCGGTCATCGCTTTATGAGCGTGTTTTTCATCAGCCTTTTCCGGCGATTTTTCATGCGATTTGTCATGACTTTTTTCATGCGTTTTCTCCTGTTCCTTCTCCGATTCCTTCTCAGGTGCGGCTTCGGGTGCGGTAAGTACCGGTTCCTGCCGCTCAGGCTCAGGCGGTTCCGTCTCGGCAGCCGGTGGCGCAACTGGCGCTGGGGCTGGTTCCGGGGCTTTCGGCGCGGCCTCCTGTGCGGGTAGAGATGCCTTAACAGGCGCGGGCGTATGAGCGGGAGTAGGTTCCGGTGCCGCCGCAACCGGTTCGGGTGCCGGTGCAGGTGTATGAACCGGCGCAGGCGGTGCTGTCTGAACGGGCGCCGGATCGGGCGCTTTGGCGGCGGGCGCTTTGACGGCGGGGGCAGGCGTCGTTGTGGGCGCGGCCTTTGCCTCCGTCTTCGTCTCCACCGGGGCCGCAGTGGAAGCCGCTGCCGCAGGCGCGGTTGCCGCCGTTCGCTCCGGGACGCTGCCCGCCGGTGTCGCTTCTCCGCCCGGTGTGGTGGCGGTGGCGGACGGCACGTTCTTAATATTGCTGTTCACCAGATCGAGCGAGGTTGCATCCAGCGACTCGATTTCCTTCCTGAGTTCAAGCAGCGCCTCGCGCAGCTGCTGCCGCTGCCGGAGCAGCGTCTGTATCGTATCCGTACTCACCGCCATGGGGCTCCCGCCACTTCTTTGTCCATTATCCATGGCAAGGACGTTTGCGGCGGGGATTTTGTGCCAAATCAGGCGACGGCGGCGGAATTCAGGGCTTCTTGTTCAGCTGCCGCCATTTGCGGACATTGGCGTTATGCTCATCGAGGGTGAGGGAGAAGGCATGGCCGCCGGTGCCGTCGGCGACGAAATAAAGATAGTCCGTCTCCTCCGGCTGTACCACCGATTGCAGGCTCTCGATCCCCGGATTGGCGATCGGGCCGGCGGGCAGGCCGGTTATCTGATAGGTGTTGTAGTCATTGACGGTCGCGAGGTCCTTGCGGCTCAGAAGCCGGCCGAGATCGCGGGTGCCGCCAGTCACGCCATAGACCACCGTCGGGTCCGATTGCAGCTTCATCCCCTTGCGCAGCCGGTTAAGGAAGACCCCGGCCACCCGCGGCCGTTCCGCCGCCACCGCCGTCTCCTTCTCGATGATGGAGGCAAGGATGACCATCTCCTCCTCCGATTTTATTTCCGGCGGCAAGGGATGGGCGGCGGTAATCGCGGCAATCGCCGTCTGCATTGCCGCCGCCATGCGATCCAGCAGTTCATCGCGGGTATCGCCAAGCCGGTACTGATAGCTTTCAGGCAGAAAAGCCCCCTCCGGCATCGGCCGCGTGATCTCTCCTTCCAGCCCGTCCGCAGCCTCGACAAGGGCGCGGATTTCCCGGCTCTGGAGGCCTTCGGGGATGGTGATCAACCGCTCGATCACCTTGCCCGAGACAAAGAGGTTCATCAGATCCTGCCCCGAAATGGCGTAGGGAATGCGATACTCCCCGGCCTGGAGTTGGCCCGATTTTTGTTCAAGTCTTACACCAAAAATGAAGGCGTACTGATTGTTTATAATGCCTTTTTCCTGAAGATCGGCGGATAGTGCCCGAAGGCCCGTCCCTTTCTTGAGGATATAGACGGTCTCGCCTTCATATGGTCCGGGAGAGGTGAACAGCGTCCAGCCGACGGCGGCAACGCCGCCCGCCGCAATGACGGCCAACAGAAACAGGACAGTCAGGCCGATGAGGAATTTTTTCTTCATGGACCCGCCTCCGGCCCGAAGGTCAGACGCGCTTCAAGACAAGGCTGGCATTGGTTCCGCCGAACCCGAAGGAGTTGGACAGAACCGCGTCGACCTTCTTCTCCTGCGCCTTGATCGGCACGAGGTTGAGCTGGCAGTCTTCCGCCGGTTCGTGAAGATTGATGGTCGGCGGCAGGATCCCCTCGTTCATGGCGAGGATGGAGAAAATCGCCTCGACCCCGCCGGCGGCGCCGAGCAGATGGCCGATCGCCGACTTGGTGGAGGACATGGCGACATTCTTGGCGTTAGCGCCGAATAGCCGCTCAACCGCGCCGACCTCTAGGAAGTCAGCCATGGTCGAGGTGCCATGGGCATTCACATAACCGATATCGTCGACATTGAGCCCGGATTTCTTCAGCGCCATCTGCATCGCGCGATAGCCGCCGTCACCATCAGGGGACGGCGCTGTGATGTGATAGGCATCGCCCGACAGGCCGTAGCCCAGAACCTCGGCATATATTTTCGCGCCGCGCTTCTTGGCATGTTCATATTCTTCGAGAACGACAACGCCCGCGCCCTCGCCCATGACGAAGCCGTCGCGGTCCTTGTCATAGGGGCGTGAGGCCGTTTCCGGCGCATCGTGATAGGAGCTGGAAAGCGCCTTGGCGGAGGCAAAACCGGAAATGCCGAGGCGGCAGATCGCGCCTTCCGCACCGCCCGCCACCATGACATCCGCGTCATCGTCGGCAATCATCCGCGCCGCATCGCCAATGGCGTGGGCACCGGTGGAACAGGCGGTCACCACGGCGTGGTTCGGGCCCTTGTAGCCGTGACGGATGGAGACCTGTCCAGAGACGAGATTGATCAGGGCGCCCGGAATGAAGAACGGGCCGATGCGGCGGGGGCCGCGCTCATGCAGCGTGATGGCGTTCGCCTCGATCGAGGGCAGGCCGCCGATGCCGGAACCGATGGTGACACCGGTGCGGCAGAATTCCTCTTCCGTCGCGGGTTGCCAGCCGCTGTCCTTGATGGCCTCATCGGCGGCGGCAATGCCGAAAATGATGAAGCTGTCGACTTTCCGCTGTTCCTTGGGTTCCAGCACGTTATCGGCAATGAAGGAGTCGGGCTGGTCCGGATCGACCGGCACTTCACAGCCATAGCGGACCGGCAGGTCCGTCGTGTCGATCTTGGTCAGCATCCCTGCGCCGGATTCGCCGTTAATCAGCTTTTTCCAGGTCGGCTGGACCCCGTTCGCCAGAGGGGTCACAAGTCCCAGGCCGGTTACCACCACTCGTCGCATGCGTCACCCAATAGATATTGTGCAGAAAAAGAGAACGGGGCACAGGGCCCCGGTCGATCAGGCAGCTTCGATATGCGTGATCGCGTCTTTAACCGTCAGGATTTTCTCGGCTGCGTCATCCGGAATCTCGATGCCGAATTCCTCTTCAAAAGCCATCACCAGCTCAACCGTATCCAGGCTGTCTGCGCCCAGATCGTCAATGAAGCTCGCTTCGTCCGTTACCTTGCCTTCATCTACACCGAGATGTTCAACGACGATTTTTTTTACGCGCCCTGCGATATCACTCATAGCTGTATCCTTAGAAAATCCGACAGTTCAAAAAGTCTATGTCCATTCCTTACCTCCAAGGTGCGAAAAATTCAAGCGCCAACGGAGGTCAATTTGGTGCGGTTTCCTAACATACTTTAATCATCTTGCAAAGAAAACCTGACCGGGGCGGGTAATTTTTGATCCCCCGCACCCGGCGCGCCGTTTAAATCATGGCCATGCCGCCGTTGACATGCAATGTCTGGCCGGTGACATAGGCCGCCTCTTCCGAGGCGAGATAGACCACCGCAGCGGAGATATCCTCAGGTCTTCCGAGAGCACCCACGGGCACCGCCGTCAGCAGTGCGTCCCGCTGTGCATCCGGCAGCGCATCGGTCATCGCCGTCTCGATAAAGCCCGGCGCCACGCAATTGACGGTAATGCCGCGCGTTGCCACTTCCTGCGCCAGCGATTTCGACATGCCGATCATTCCCGCTTTCGAGGCGGCGTAGTTCATCTGGCCCGGATTGCCCGTCACCCCGACGATGGAGGTAATGCCGATGATCCGCCCGAAGCGCCGCTTCATCATACCGCGCAGCGCATTTTTGGAGAGCTTGAATGCCGCCTTGAGATTGACATCCAGAACCGTGTCCCAGTCCTCATCCTTCATGCGCATGGCCAGGCCGTCGCGCGTCAGGCCGGCGTTGTTGACCAGGATATCGACCTGGCCCATCGCCTCTTCCGCCTGCTTGATCAGGTTATCCACCGCCTCCATATCGGAGAGGTTGCAGGGCAGGACATGGACGCGGTCCTTCAGTTCCGCCGCGACTTTCTGCAACGCCTCCTCCCGCGTGCCGGAGAGGGCGACCGTCGCGCCCTGACGGTGCAGATCGCGCGCGATTACTGCGCCAAGACCGCCGGAGGCCCCGGTGACGAGGGCGCATTTTCCTGTCAAATCAAACATGGTCTTCCTCACTTATGTAATCGGTCAGAGTTTTGCAAGAAACGCGTCGATATCGGCGGGGGTGCCGACGGCGGAGCCGGACATCGCCCGGTTGATGCGCCGGACCATGGTCGAGAGCACCTTGCCGCTGCCCATCTCGACCAGTTCCTCAACCCCCTGCTCGCCCATGTAAAGGACGCTCTCGCGCCAGCGCACGCGCCCGGTCACCTGCTCGACCAGCAGCTTGCGGATGGTATCGGGGTCGCTCACCTCGCCCGCCGTGACATTGGCGATCAGCGGCACCCGCGGCGGCGCGATCACCACCTCGGCGAGCCGTTCGGCCATGGCGTCGGCGGCGGGCTGCATCAGAGGGCAATGGAACGGCGCGCTCACGGGGAGCAGCATCGCCTTCTTCGCGCCCTTGGCGGTGGCAATCTCAATCGCCGCCTCGACCGCGCCCTTGTGACCGGAGAGCACGACCTGCCCGTCCGCATTGTCATTGGCGGCAACGACGATCTCGTCATTGGTGGATTTTTCCTTCGCCTCGGCGACGACTTCCTCGACCGGACCGATATCTAGGCCGAGAAGCGCGGCCATGGCGCCGACGCCGACGGGTACCGCCGCCTGCATGGCCTGCCCGCGCGCCTTCAGGAGCCGTGCCGCATCGGCCAGCTCCAGCGCCCCGGCAGCGGTCAGCGCGGAATATTCACCGAGGGAATGGCCAGCAACATATTTCGCGACTTTCGCCAGGTCCATATTGCCGTCCTTCTCAAGGACGCGGACCACCGCCATGCTGACCGCCATCAGGGCAGGCTGCGCATTCTCGGTCAGGGTCAGCTCCTCGATCGGGCCTTCAAACATCAGTTTCGAGAGATTCTGCGAGAGCGCCTCATCCACCTCCTGAAAGACTTCGCGGGCGACGGCATGGCTCTGCGCCAGCTCCTGCCCCATACCGACGGCCTGGCTGCCCTGGCCGGGAAATACAAATGCACGTGTCATATATCGGGTCCGATTCTGTTGACTTGAGGGGAACAGTCATATTGCAGCAAAATTTCCTGTCAAGCCTACTTGCATATGACGGTAAAATCTGTATAGTCCGCCGCCTCAATACTCCTTGCCGACGGAGGTCGGCTAAGTCTGATCGGTTACCGGTGGTAACTCCAGACACCCAAGAGCCATAAGGAGCTTTATATATGCCTCTATACGAGACAGTTATTATTGCGCGTCAGGATATTTCCAGCCAGCAGGTGGAAACACTGACAGAAGCCGCATCCGCTTTCGTCACCGACGGCGGCGGCAAGGTTGCCAAGGTTGAACACTGGGGCCTTCGCAATCTCGCCTACAAGATCAAGAAAAACCGCAAGGGACATTACGTCCTCCTCAACATCGACGCTCCGGCCGATGCCGTGAAGGAAATGGAACGCAACCTGCGTCTCAATGAAGACGTGCTGCGCCACATGACCATCAAGGTCGACGAGTTGGAAGAAGGCGATAGCGTCATGCTGCAGAGCCGCAGCTCCCGTCCCGATCGCCGCCGCGATCGCGATGACGACGATGATGACCGGAACACATCTGACAAAGATGACGAAACCGCTGATGACAGCACCGAGAAGGAGGACGCATAATGGCCGACGCACAACGCCGCCCGTTTTTCCGTCGCCGCAAGACCTGCCCGTTTACCGGGGAAGGCGCGCCGAAGATTGACTATAAGGATGTCAAGCTCCTCCAGCGCTATGTGTCGGAGCGCGGCAAAATCATGCCAAGCCGGATCACCGCCGTTTCCGCGAAGAAACAGCGGGAGCTGGCCAAGGCGATCAAACGCGCAAGAAACCTCGCCTTGCTGCCGTTTCTTGTAAAGTAAGAAAGCCGGGGGCGACGGTTATGGCCGGCCCCGGAAAGATTTGATAATGGGCAAGGAACTGGTTGTTGCTGTTGCGCTGGGTATCCTGAATACCGCGCTTGTCGCCCTTTCCATATTGGGAAATGTGGGCGGCACCTCCTTCGGGACAGCCTTTCAGACCGTTGCCTTCTGGATCTTGTCACTGATCCCGCTGTTTGTGTCCGGGTTGGGTTTCGGGTTGCGAAGCGCCCTCATCTCGGTGGCAACCAGTGTCGTGGTCGCCGCGATTGCGATCGATACGGGCTTTGCCCTCGCCTATGCGGTGATTGCCGGTCTGCCGGTGGTCATCCTGGTACGGCAGGCATTGCTCTGGCGGGAAAGTGACGGAACGCGATTCTGGTACCCGGTCGACTATCTGTTGATATGGTGGGCGGGTATCTGCATCGGACTGACGGGGCTGGCCATCGGGCTGCTCTATTGGGACGACGCGCTGCGTCAGGGGATGGTCGAGGCGTTCGACCAGATGCTGGTGCAGATGCAGGAGATACAAGGTGTCACCCCGGCCCTGACCGGAGAGGAATTCGTGAGCTTGATGCCGCAGTTCCTCGGTCCGATATGGGGGATGTTCATTCTGTTGAGCGGCTGCCTGGCGCAAGGCCTGCTGGTCCGCTTCAAGAAGAATATCCGGCCGACACCGAAGCTGACGAAGATGGCGCTGCCGGGCTGGCTGGCGCTGGCCTTCATCGCGGCAACGGCGTTGAGCGTCCTGTTCGACACCCCGCTGCCGCTCCTGGGGGCGGTCGTGATTACGCTGGAGACGCTGTTCTTCCTGCAGGGAATGGCGGTCATCCATGTGGTGTCACACAGATGGAACGGGCGTCCCTTCATTTTGGGGGCGGTCTATATATTGATGATTATAACCTTATGGTTGGTCCTGCTTGTTGCGATATTGGGACTGATGGAAAATTGGATCGGGTTCAGGCGCCGCTTTGCCGTAACCACGAAGCTGGAGGAAGACTGATGGAAGTAGTATTACTGGAACGGGTTGAGAAGCTCGGTCAAATGGGCGATGTCGTGACGGTGAAGAACGGGTATGCCCGCAATTACCTGTTGCCGCAGAACAAGGCACTCAGGGCAAGCAAGGAAAACCTCGCGGTGTTCGAAGCCCAGCGCGCCCAGCTGGAAGCGGAAAACCTGAAACAGGCGAAGGAAGCCGAGAAAGTCGGCGAGAAGCTCGATGGCGAATCCGTCGTCCTGATCCGCGCCGCCTCCGAATCCCAGCAGCTGTACGGCTCGGTCAGCACGCAGGATATCGCGAAAGCCATCACCGAAGGCGGCTTCACGGTCTCGCGCAAGCAGATCATCCTGGATAAGGTTCTCAAAACCCTCGGCCTGCATGACATCAAGGTGCGGCTGCATCCGGAAGTCATCGTTTCGGTGACGGTCAACATTGCCCGCTCGAACGAGGAAGCGGACATCCAGGCCCGCGGCGAAAGCGTCGAGGAAGTGGCCGAAGCCAAGCTTGACGAGCGTGACGAGGCTGTCGTCAATGTCTTCGAATCCACCGCCGATGTGGATGTCGAGGAGCTGGAGCAGGTCGCCGCCGGTGAGATCGACCCCTCCGAGCTGGACGCAGAGCCGGAAGAGAAAAAAGACGACGCGTAAATCCGCGCCGGACAAACCAACAGGAAAAGCGGCGCCCGGTTACGGCGCCGTTTTTTTATCCCCGTAATCCACAGGTTGTGGATTTGTTTTTCTCGAAGTAGGCCTACCCTCTCGATTGAATTGTGCTAACATCCACCTATGGAAACGCTCACACTGAATGATGGCCGAGATGACGGCGGAGAGACGACTGGTCCCGGTTACCGCACCGCGCCACATAATGTGGAAGCCGAGCAGGACCTGATCGGGGCGATCCTCGTCAATAACGACGCGGCGGCGAAGGTTTCCGACTTCCTCAAGCCCGAGCATTTTGCCGAGGATGTCCATCGCCGCATCTATCAGGCCGCTGTCACCCTGATCGAGCGCGGGGAAATCGCCGATCCGGTGACTCTGAAATCCTATTTCGACCGGGACGAGGCGCTGGCCGATATCGGCGGTTCGCAATATCTCGCGCGTCTTGCCGCCTCCGCCACCACCATCATAAATGCGGAGAATTACGGCCGCCTGATCTATGACCTTGCCATGCGGCGGGAGCTGATCCTGCTGGGCGAGGAAATCGTCAACATCGCCTATGATTCGGAGCTTGAAGAAACCTCCAGCTCGCAGATCGAGAATGCGGAGCAGAAACTCTTCGCCCTCGCCGAGAACGGCTCTCATGAAGGGGCGCTGATGCCGGTGCGCATGGCCGTCGATGAAACCCTCAAATCCATCGAGGAGGCGTTCCAGCGCGACGGCAATCTGGTCGGCGCAACCACCGGGCTGAAGGACATGGACGCCAAGCTCGGCGGCCTGCACAAGTCGGACTTGCTGATCCTCGCCGGGCGCCCGTCCATGGGCAAAACCTCGCTTGCCACCAACATCGCCTATAACGCTGCCAAGGCCCATCATGAGAGCGGTGGCAAGGAAGGCGCGGTGGTCGGTTTCTTCTCGCTGGAAATGTCCGCCGAGCAGCTGGTTGGCCGTATCCTGGCGGAGGCCACCGAGATCAGTTCCGAGAAACTCCGCCGCGGCGACCTCACCGACGATGAATTCGCCAACAAGCTGGTGCCGCAGAGCGCGCTCATCTCCGAGCTCCCGCTCTTTATCGACGATACGCCGGCTCTTTCCATCGCCGCGCTCCGGACCCGGGCGCGCCGCCTGAAACGCAGCCACGGCCTTGGCCTCATCGTCGTCGACTATCTGCAGCTGATGAAGGGCTCCGGTCGGCGTCAGGATAACCGGGTTCAGGAAATCTCCGAGGTGACGCAGGGGCTTAAAGCCGTCGCCAAGGAACTCGACATCCCCGTCATTGCCCTTTCGCAGTTGTCCAGACAGGTCGAGAACCGTGATGACAAGCGGCCACAGCTTTCGGACTTGCGCGAATCCGGCTCCATCGAGCAGGACGCCGACGTCGTCATGTTCGTCTATCGCGAAGCCTATTA
>PAKP01000011.1 GCA_002706985.1 Sneathiella sp.
AATCGCCGCCGTCAGCGTCGTCTTACCATGGTCAACATGACCAATCGTCCCAATATTCACATGCGGCTTACTACGATCAAATTTCTCTTTGGCCATTTTATCTCTCCGTTATCTCCGGCTGCCTCAGCTTATTGCGTTACGCCAACTTCGCCAGAACTTCGTCTGAAACGTGTTGTGGCACTGGTTCATAATGGTCGAACGTCATGGTGAAAGTTGCGCGGCCCTGTGTCTGGGAGCGCAGGTTGTTCACATAGCCAAACATGTTGGCCAGCGGCACCATGGCATTTACGACTTGCGCGACACCGCGCGGTTCCGTTCCGGTCACCTGACCGCGACGACTGTTCAAATCGCCCATCACGTCGCCGATATATTCATCCGGCGTGACAATCTCGACCTTCATCATCGGTTCCAGAAGCCGCAGACCGGCGCTGCGGGCAACTTCCCGCATTGCGGCGCGACCGGCGATCTCAAACGCCATGACCGAGCTGTCAACATCATGGAACGCGCCATCGACGAGCACGACATCGACATCAATCAGCGGGAACCCGGCAAGGACACCTGTCTCGATGATATCCCGCACACCCTTTTCAACACCCGGGATGTATTCCTTCGGAACCGCACCGCCGGTGATGGTATCGCTAAAGGTAAATCCGGCGCCCGGCTCACCCGGCTGCACAACCAGCTTGATGCGAGCAAACTGACCCGAACCACCGGACTGCTTCTTGTGCGTGTAGTCAAGCTCGGCCTGCTTGGTGATGCTTTCACGATAGGCCACCTGAGGCGCACCAACGTTTGCATCGACGCCAAACTCACGCCGCATACGGTCAACAATGATGTCCAGATGCAGCTCGCCCATGCCCTTGATGATCGTCTGGCCGCTTTCATGGTCAGATGTCACACGGAAGGACGGATCCTCTTTTGCAAGACGGTTGAGAGCCACACCCATCTTTTCCTGATCTGTCTTGGTCTTCGGCTCAACGGCAATCTCGATCACCGGCTCAGGGAATTCCATCCGCTCCAGAATAACAGGCTTCGCAGAGTCGCACAGCGTATCGCCCGTTGTTGTGTCTTTAAGCCCCGCAATAGCGACAATGTCACCAGCACGGGCCTCTTTCACGTCTTCCCGGCTGTTGGCATGCATCTGCAGCATACGGCCAACGCGCTCACGGCTTTTCTTGACAGAGTTCAGAGTCTGCGTGCCGGATTCCAGAACACCGGAGTATACGCGCACAAACGTCAGCGAACCAACGAAAGGGTCAGTCATCACCTTGAAGGCAAGGCCGGCAAACGGCTCTGTATCGGACGGCAGCCGCTCGATATCCTTTTCCGTCTTCACATCGATACCATGCGTTCCGCCAATATCGGTCGGCGACGGCATGAATTCGATGACGGCATCGAGCAACGGCTGCACACCCTTATTCTTGAAGGCCGTGCCGGTCAGAACCGGAACAAAAGTTGCGGCCAGCGTGCCTTTACGAATGCATCGGCGCAGGGTTTCCTCATCCGGCTCTTCACCTTCCAGATAGGCTTCCAGAACAGCTTCATCAGACTCAATCGCAGTTTCCAGCATGGCTTCATGATACTCGGCGGCCTTGTCGGCAAGCTCCGGGCGAATGTCGCGATACTCGAACGATGCGCCCATCTCTTCGCCATTCCAGACGATTTCCTGCATCTTGATCAGGTCGATGACGCCTTCGAAATCAGCTTCGGAGCCAATCGGCAGCTGAAGAACAAGCGGCTTCGCACCAAGGCGGGTCTTGAACATTTCAACGCAGCGGTAGAAGTCGGCACCGGTGCGGTCCATCTTGTTGACGAAGCACATCCGCGGCACACGGTACTTGTCCGCCTGACGCCACACGGTTTCAGACTGCGGCTCAACGCCGGCGACACCGTCGAAGACAGCAACCGCACCGTCAAGCACGCGCAGAGAACGCTCAACTTCAATCGTGAAATCAACGTGGCCTGGCGTATCAATGATGTTGATGCGATGATCTTTCCAGAAACAAGTCGTCGCAGCCGAGGTAATGGTGATACCGCGTTCCTGCTCCTGCTCCATCCAGTCCATCGTTGCCGCACCATCATGCACCTCACCAATTTTGTGAGACACACCTGTATAGTACAGAATACGTTCCGTAGTCGTTGTCTTGCCCGCGTCAATATGGGCCATAATGCCAATGTTGCGGTATCTTTCGATGGGCGTTTTGCGTGCCATGTCTGTAATCCTAGATCAAGCTTGCGTAAATATTTCGATTACCAGCGATAATGAGCAAAAGCGCGGTTGGCCTCTGCCATCTTGTGAGTGTCTTCGCGCTTCTTGACGGCGCCCCCGCGCTCGTTCGATGCATCGAGAATTTCGCCGGAGAGACGGTCAACCATGGTGACTTCTGAGCGCTTGCGAGCGCTGGAAATCAGCCAGCGAATGGCAAGGGCCTGCCCCCGCTCCGCACGAACTTCGACCGGCACCTGATAGGTGGCGCCACCAACGCGGCGGGACCGCACTTCAAGGTCCGGCTTGATTTTGTCGAGTGCATCGTGGAAGACCTCAACCGCGTTCGAGCCGGTTTTCTTCTCGATAATGTCAAAAGCACCGTAAACGATACCTTCGGCAGTAGATTTTTTCCCGTCAAACATGAGGGAGTTCATGAACTTGGTCAGAACAACGTCCCCATATTTTGCATCAGGGAGAACTTGGCGCTTTTCAGCTGCGTGACGACGTGACATTCGATAATTCCCTTATTTCGGCTTTTTCGCGCCGTATTTGGAGCGACGCTGACGGCGATCCGCAATGCCTTGCGTATCCAGCACGCCACGAATGATATGATAACGAACACCCGGCAAGTCCTTCACACGACCACCACGGATCAGAACAACCGAATGTTCCTGCAGGTTATGGCCTTCACCAGGGATATAGCTTGTAACCTCAAAGCCATTGGTCAGACGAACACGAGCAACTTTCCGCAAAGCTGAGTTCGGCTTCTTCGGAGTCGTCGTATAAACTCTTGTGCAAACACCACGCTTTTGCGGGCACGCCTCCATGGCGGGCACTTTGTTGCGTGAAACCGGCGCCTTGCGGGGGTTTCTGATCAGCTGATTAATAGTAGGCATTCTTCTTCCTATCATGCGTTGCCGCAAACAGAACAGCCGCGTGCAGCTGCGGCTCTGCTCGCGGTCAGGTTTTTTGCGTCCACCCGAATAGACTTGACACGTGTGTTTTTTAAAAAAATCCTGACGACACACGGAAAATGACGTACACGACTGCTGTCAGGAGCGCGCAATATATGGGCGAGGTCCGGCACAGTCAAGCAGAAAAGGTTGGCTTTTTGTTAATCTTTCCGCCAGTTCGCTTTCCCGCTCTTGTCTTCCTGCTTTTTGGCCGATTTCAAGCGGTTTTGGCGCCGGAATGTGAAACCTGCCTGCCCACGACCGTCTGTTTGCCGTCATATATAATGAAAAAAGCGGCGCCCGGTATCGGACGCCGCTTTTAATTTCATGTTATTCGCCGCCATCACAGCGACGAAACATGGTGATTCCCGACGACTTACTCGGCGGCGGAGGTCTCTTCCGCTCCTTCGGATTCCAGTACGTCTACAGCAGACTCTGAATTCTCCTGGATTTCCCGGTCGCGTTTCGCCGCAATCAGTTTCATGCGGTTCATCTGCGATCCGGTACCTGCCGGAATCAGGCGACCAACGATAACGTTCTCCTTGAGACCCAGCAGAGTATCCTTCTTGCCGGCGACCGAAGCTTCCGTAAGAACCCGGGTCGTTTCCTGGAAGGACGCTGCCGAGATGAAGGAATTCGTCTGCAGGCTGGCTTTCGTGATACCGAGCAGTATCGGGCTGCCTTCCGCCGGAGCCTTGCCTGCTTCGACCAGCTTTTCGTTCTGCTCTTCGAATTCTTCACGGTCAATTTGCTCGCCGATCAGGAAGGAGCTTTCACCCTGCTTCTCGATCTCGACCTTCTGCAGCATCTGACGGCAGATCACTTCAATATGCTTGTCGTTGATCTTCACGCCCTGCAGACGGTAAACATCCTGAATCTCGTTGATCAGGAAGTTGGCCAGTGCCTCAACCCCCAGAACTTTCAGGATATCATGCGGTGCCGGGTTCCCATCGAGGAGGTAATCGCCGGTCCGGACATAGTCGCCTTCATTGACAGAAAGATGCTTGCCTTTCGGAATGAGATATTCGACTGGCTCCGCGCCTTCCTCTTCCGGACGGATCGAGACACGACGCTTGGACTTGTAATCCTTGCCGAATTCGACGAAGCCGTCCGCTTCCGCGATAATGGCATGGTCCTTCGGACGCCGCGCTTCGAAAAGCTCGGCCACCCGGGGCAGACCACCGGTAATATCCTTCGTTTTGGAACCTTCGCGTGGAATACGGGCCAGCACGTCACCGGCCTGAACGTCCGCGCCGTCTTCAACCGAGAGGATTGCGTCAACGGGCAGGAAGTAGCGGGCCTCATGACCGCTTGGAAGTGTCAGGATTTCTCCGTCGCTTCCGCGCAAGGTGATACGTGGACGCAGATCGCTTCCTTTCGGCTGCGATTTCCAGTCGACAACGATCTTCCGGGCGATACCGGTGGCTTCGTCCACCTGCTCCGCCATGGAGACACCGCCGACAAGGTCCTTATAGCTGACCGTACCTTCAATTTCCGTGATAACCGGCGTGGTGAACGGATCCCACTGGGCCAGCTTGTCGCCCTTCTTGACCGTCGATCCATCATCAACGAGCAACCGCGTACCATAGGCAATACGGTGGCGCGCCCGCTCCCGGTTATTGTCATCGACGAGAACCAGTTCAGAGTTCCGCCCCATCACAATCGGATTTCCGGTGCTGTTGACAACCACATTGCGGTTTTCGAGCCGGATCGTGCCATCATGCGACGCATCGATCGAGGAAATTTCCGCAACCTGCGCGGTACCACCGATATGGAAGGTCCGCATGGTCAGCTGGGTCCCGGGCTCACCGATAGACTGCGCTGCGATAACGCCGACAGCCTCACCAATATTGACAGGTGTTCCGCGCGCCAGATCACGACCATAACATTTGGCGCAGATACCGCCTTTTGTCTCGCACGTCAGAACCGATCGGATCAGGACCTGCTCGACACCGGAGGTTTCCGCAAGAAGCGAGCTTGCCTCATCAAACATCTCGCCGCCAGCCACGATCACTTCGCCTGTTGACGGATTGACTACATCAACCGCTGCGGTCCGGCCCAGCAGACGATCGCTCAAGGTCGCGATGATATCACTGCCTTCAACAACCTCGCGGACGGTAACGCCCTTTTCTGTTCCGCAATCTTCTTCGATCACGACGCAATCCTGGGCAACGTCCACCAGACGACGGGTCAGGTAACCGGAGTTGGCAGTCTTAAGTGCTGTATCCGCGAGACCCTTACGCGCGCCATGAGTAGAGTTAAAGTACTCAAGAACGCTCAGCCCTTCCTTGAAGTTCGAGATAATCGGTGTCTCGATGATCTCGCCGGACGGCTTGGCCATCAGACCGCGCATACCGGCAAGCTGCTTCATCTGGGCCGCCGATCCACGGGCACCGGAGTTCGCCATCATGTAGATGGAGTTAATGCCGACCTGACGATTGTTCTCGTCCATCTCCACGGCTTCAATGACCTTAATCATCTCGTCCGCGACCCGGTCTGTACATTGCGACCAGGCATCAATGACCTTGTTATACTTCTCACCCTGGGTGATCAGACCATCGTAATACTGCCGTTCATATTCTTCGGCGAGTTTCCGGGTGTCTTCAACCAGCTTGTCCTTCGATTCCGGAATACGCATGTCATCCTTACCGAACGAAATACCGGCGCGGCAGGCATGGGAGAACCCGAGGCCCATAATCCGGTCGGCGAAAATAACCGTCTCCTTCTGACCGCAGTGACGATAGACTTCGTCAATCACCTGGGTGATTTCCTTCTTAGTCAATAGGCGGTTGATCAGATCGAAACTGATTTTCGCATTTTTCGGCAAAATCTCCTCGATCAGCATCCGGCCCGGGGTGGTCTCCACAAGTTTGCGGACTTCCGTACCGTCGTCCTGAACGACCGTGATCTTGGTCTTGATCTTGCTATGCAAGGTTAGGACTTTATTGTCGATTGCATGTTGGGCTTCTGCCACATCGGCGATCACCATCCCCTCACCCGGTTCATTGGCGATATCCATCGTCAGATAATAGATACCAAGAACGATGTCCTGGCTGGGAACGATGATCGGTTTACCACTTGCCGGGCTCAGGATGTTGTTTGTTGACATCATGAGAACGCGGGCTTCAAGCTGCGCTTCCAGCGAAAGCGGTACATGAACGGCCATCTGGTCACCGTCAAAGTCGGCGTTAAAGGCCGTACAGACGAGCGGATGCAGTTGAATGGCCTTGCCTTCAATCAGGATCGGCTCAAACGCCTGAATACCAAGACGGTGAAGCGTCGGCGCGCGGTTCAGCAGGACCGGATGCTCGCGGATCACCTCTTCAAGGATATCCCAGACTTCCGGGCGTTCTTTCTCGACCAGCTTTTTCGCCATCTTGACGGTTGCCGCCATGCCCTTGAGTTCGAGCTTGGCATAGATAAAGGGCTTGAACAGCTCTAGCGCCATCTTCTTCGGCAGGCCGCATTGATGGAGTTTCAACTCCGGCCCGACCACGATCACGGAACGGCCGGAATAGTCGACGCGCTTGCCGAGCAGGTTCTGACGGAACCGGCCCTGCTTGCCTTTCAGCATATCAGACAGGGATTTCAGCGGCCGCTTGTTGGCGCCCGTAATCACCCGGCCGCGACGGCCGTTATCAAAGAGGGCATCGACAGATTCCTGAAGCATCCGCTTTTCGTTGCGGACAATGATGTCCGGCGCGCGCAGCTCGATCAGCCGTTTCAGACGGTTGTTGCGGTTGATCACCCGGCGATAGAGATCGTTGAGATCGGACGTTGCAAACCGGCCACCATCGAGCGGGACCAGCGGGCGCAGTTCCGGCGGAATGACCGGAATAACCTGCAGGATCATCCATTCAGGACGGTTCCCCGACTCCATGAAGGCTTCAATGATCTTCAGGCGCTTCGCGAGCTTGCGCGGTTTGGCTTCAGACGTTGTTGTCGCCATTTCTTCGCGGATTTCGTCGCGGATAGCTTCCAGATCAAGGGACGTCAGAATATCGCGGATGGCTTCCGCGCCGATACCGGCGGTGAAGGCATCCTCGCCATATTCGTCCTGTGCATCCAGATATTCTTCCTCGCTCAGAAGCTGGAATTGCTTGAGCGGAGACAGGCCCGGCTCGACAACAACATAGTTTTCGAAATACAAAATCCGTTCCAGATCCTTCAGCGTCATATCAAGCAGAAGCCCGATACGGGACGGAAGTGATTTCAGGAACCAGATATGGGCAACCGGAGACGCCAGCTCGATATGCGCCATGCGCTCACGGCGAACCTTCGAAAGCGTGACTTCAACACCGCATTTCTCGCAGGTAATCCCGCGATACTTCATCCGCTTGTACTTGCCGCACAAGCATTCGTAATCCTTGATCGGACCAAAGATACGGGCGCAGAACAGGCCGTCTTTTTCCGGTTTGAACGTACGGTAATTGATGGTTTCGGGCTTCTTGATCTCACCGAAGGACCACGACCGGATCCGCTCCGGCGAGGCAATCGAAATTCGGATTTCATCAAAAGCCTGAGTGCCCTGTGGCTGACCAAAAAGGTTCATCAACTCATTCATGGACCATCTCTCCTTTTAAACCCCGGGGTCCCCGGGAGGCGCTTGATATAGCAGCCTTAAAAAATACCTGTTTTTGATCAACGTCCCGGCCGAAGCCGGGATCATTGGATCAGTAGCCGATCTGCGAAAGCTCCACATTAAGGCACAAGGACCGCATTTCCTTGACCAGAACGTTGAAGCTTTCCGGAATACCGGCTTCAAACGTATCGTCACCGCGGACAATGGCTTCATAGACTTTCGTCCGCCCTGCCACGTCGTCCGATTTAACGGTCAGCATTTCCTGCAGGGTGTAGGCGGCGCCATAGGCCTGCAAGGCCCAGACTTCCATCTCACCAAATCGCTGTCCGCCGAACTGCGCCTTACCGCCCAGAGGCTGCTGGGTGACGAGGCTGTACGGACCGATCGACCGCGCGTGAATCTTGTCATCGACCAGATGGTGCAGCTTTAGCATATAGATATAGCCCACTGTTACCTTGCGATCAAACGTCTCACCTGTCCGACCGTCGATGAGCGTAACCTGACCGGAGGTATCAAGACCGGCAATTTCCAGAAGACGGTTGATATCCTCTTCCTTCGCGCCGTCGAAAACCGGCGTTGCCATCGGGACACCATTCTTCAGGTTACCACCGAGTTCGAGGAACTGCTCATCGGACATGCCGGAGATTTTTTCCTCATACTCCTCATCACCATAAACTTCTTTCAGCTTGGCTTTGAGCGGCTCGAGATCGGCCGATCCGTGACGGATACGGTTCATAATTTCGGTAACCTGCGTTCCGATACCATGGCTCGCCCAGCCCAGATGCGTTTCCAGAATCTGACCAACGTTCATACGCGACGGCACACCCAGCGGGTTCAGCACGATATCGACCGGCTTGCCATCCTCAAGATACGGCATATCCTCTTCCGGCAGGATCCGGGAGATAACACCCTTGTTCCCGTGACGACCAGCCATTTTGTCACCCGGCTGCAGCTTCCGCTTAACGGCCACGAAGACTTTAACCATCTTCATGACGCCCGGCGGCAACTCGTCACCACGCTGCAATTTATCGACCTTGTTCTCGAAGCGGGCGCGAAGGCCACCGATGGCCTCGTCATACTGCTTCTTGAGCTGTTCGATCTTCTCCATTGCCTCGTCGTTCTTGACGCTGATCTGCCACCAGACACCCGGATGCAGGCTCATCAGCTTCTCGGACTTGATTTCCTCGTTTGCCTTGAATTCGCTAGGACCGGAGGCAACCTTTTCTCCGTTCAATAGCCCTTTGAGGCGGTCGTAAATCGTCCGCTCTAGGATTGCTTTTTCGTCGTCGCGGTCTTTTGCCAGATGCTCGATCTCGTCGCGTTCGATGGCGAGCGCGCGCTCGTCCTTCTCAACGCCGTGGCGGTTGAAGACACGTACTTCAACAACCGTACCGGCAACACCCGGCGGCAGTCGCAGGGAAGTGTCGCGAACATCGGATGCCTTCTCGCCGAAGATCGCCCGGAGAAGCTTTTCTTCCGGTGTCATCGGGCTTTCGCCCTTTGGCGTGATCTTGCCGACGAGAATGTCGCCCGGCTGGATTTCCGCCCCAACATAAACGATACCGGCTTCATCGAGATTTTTAAGCCCCTCTTCACCGACGTTCGGAATATCACGGGTGATTTCTTCCGGACCGAGCTTCGTATCACGAGCCATTACCTCGAATTCCTCGATATGGATCGACGTAAAGACATCGTCCTTTACGATCCGTTCAGAGATCAGGATGGAATCCTCAAAGTTATAACCGTTCCACGGCATGAAGGCGACCAGCACGTTCCGGCCAAGCGCAAGCTCGCCCAGATCCGTTGACGGGCCATCACAAATAATGTCACCGGCCTCAACCTTGTCACCTACCTTCACCAGCGGACGCTGGGTGATACAGGTATTCTGGTTGGAGCGCTGGAACTTCAGCAGGTTGTAAATGTCTACGCCCGACTTGCTGAGGTCCTGTTCATCCGTGGCGCGGATCACGATGCGGGTGGCATCAACCTGATCGACAATACCGGAACGCTTCGCCGTTGTGGCAACGCCGGAATCGCGGGCCACCCGCTCTTCCATGCCGGTACCGACGAACGGTGCTTCAGCCCGGAGCAACGGTACAGCCTGCCGCTGCATGTTCGATCCCATCAAGGCGCGGTTCGCATCGTCGTTTTCCAGGAACGGAATAAGCGCTGCACCAACGGACACCAGCTGCTTCGGCGACACGTCAATATAGGTCACGTCTTCCGGCTTGGCGACGACATATTCGCCTTGCGCCCGGCAGCGGACAAAGTCTTCCGTGAACTGACCCTTTTCATCAAGGGCCGCGTTCGCCTGGGAGATCGTATGCTTGCTCTCTTCCATAGCGGACAGGTATTTGACATCGCCGGTCAACTTACCGTTTTCAACACGCTGATACGGGCTTTCGATAAAGCCGTATTTATTCACCCGCGCAAATGTCGCGAGCGAGTTGATCAGTCCAATGTTCGGACCTTCCGGTGTTTCAATCGGACAGATGCGGCCATAATGGGTGGGATGCACGTCCCGAACCTCGAAGCCCGCCCGTTCACGGGTCAAGCCGCCCGGGCCAAGCGCAGACAGGCGCCGCTTATGGGTAATTTCCGAAAGCGGGTTCGTCTGATCCATGAACTGGCTGAGCTGGCTGGAGCCGAAGAATTCGCGCACTGCGGCGGCGGCCGGTTTCGCATTGATCAGATCATGTGGCATGACCGTATCAATTTCGACCGAGCTCATCCGCTCACGGATGGCGCGCTCCATGCGGAGCAGGCCAATGCGGTACTGGTTTTCCATCAGTTCCCCGACGGAGCGAACCCGCCGGTTGCCGAGGTTATCAATATCGTCGGTTTCACCATGTCCGTCCTTGAGGCGAACAAGCGTCTTGACGACTTCCAGAATATCTTCCTTGCGCAGGACACGCACCGTATCCTCGACTTCAAGGTCAAGACGCAGGTTCATTTTCACGCGGCCGACAGCCGAGAGATCGTAACGTTCGGAATCGAAGAAGAGCCCATTGAAGAGGGCCTCTGCTGTTTCCTCGGTCGGCGGCTCACCCGGACGCATGACCCGGTAAATATCAATCAGCGCCTGATCACGTGAACTGCTCTTGTCGACGGCCAGTGTGTTACGGATGTAAGGCCCGACATTCACGTTATCGATATCGAGGGTTGGAATTTCCTTGAAACCGGCCGCTTCGAGTTGATCAATCAGTGCTTCCGTCAACTCTTCGCCTGCTTCTACAAAAACCTCACCGGTTTTCTCGTTGATCAGATCTTCGGCGATATACCGGCCAATCAGATCAAGATGGCCAACCAGCATATCCTTCAGGCCCTCATCCATCAGCTTCTTGGCAAGCCGCTGGGTGATTTTCGTGCCGGCCTCGGCAACGACTTTCTGGGTATCTGCATCTACGAGATCGCGGATCAGGCGGCTGCCACGGACACGCTCAACATTGAACGGCGTGCGCCAGCCCTTTTTCTCCAGCTTGTAGTCGACGCGGTCATAGAAATAGTTGAGGATATCCTCATGGCTCATGTCGAGCGCCTGCAACAATGTCGTAACAGGCAGTTTGCGGCGGCGGTCGATGCGGACATGCACAATGTCTTTCGCATCAAACTCGAAGTCGAGCCAGGAACCCCGATAAGGAATAACCCGCGCAGCAAACAGAAGCTTGCCGCTCGCGTGGGTCTTGCCCTTGTCATGGTCAAAGAAAACGCCCGGGCTACGATGCATCTGGGAAACGATGACCCGCTCGGTGCCATTAATGATGAAGGTGCCCTTGTCGGTCATGAGCGGCATATCGCCCATGTAAACACTCTGTTCCTTAATATCGAGAACCGATTTCGCTTCCGTATCCGGGTCCACTTCGAAAACGATCAGGCGCAGCGTCGCCTTCAGCGGCGCGCCGAAGGTCATGCCGCGCTGCTGGCACTCCTCCTCGTCATATTTCGGGGCTTCAAATTCATAGGAAACGAACTCAAGGCTGGCCGTATCGGCGAAGTCCTTGATCGGAAAAACGGATTTGAATACAGACTGTAAACCTTCATCGCCACGCGCCTCGGGCGGTGTGTCTTGCATCAAAAACGCATCGTATGAGGTTTTCTGGACCTCAATCAAGTTCGGCATCTCAGTGGCCGCCTCGATATTTCCAAAGTTTTTACGAACGCGCTTGCGACCGGTGAACGACTGCAATATGCCCATGCCAAATCCCCGTATGTTTATTGGCCAACTAAAAAACAACCCCTCTGTGAAAGGTTGCTTGCCAGGCTTGTCCGATCACCCGAAACAGGCGGCGGCGGACAAACGTCCGGCAAAATTCGCTCCGGTTTTTGGACTACCGGAAAAGCCGCGCCTTTGAAATCCCGCCGGATTACCGCTTACCTGCTTAGAAAGCGGCTGCGGGGAAGGCAGCAAAAGCCACCTTCCCCGTTACCATTTCAGCTTCCCGAAGGTCGCCGCAACTGCACTGCTTATTTAAGCTCAACAGTTGCGCCTGCGCCTTCAAGCTGTTCTTTAATCTTAGCTGCTTCGTCTTTCGGTGCGCCTTCCTTAACAGGCTTCGGTGCGCCTTCAACGAGATCTTTTGCTTCCTTAAGACCAAGGCCCGTAATTGCACGAACCTCTTTAATGACGTTGATTTTCTTGTCACCGACAGAAGCGAGAATGACGTCGAATTCATCCTTTTCTTCCGCAGCAGCTGCGTCACCACCGGCAGCAGCACCGCCAGCAGCGGCAACAGCAACAGGAGCAGCAGCGGAAACGCCCCATTTTTCTTCCAGAAGTTTTGCAAGGTCTGCAGCTTCCAGCACAGTCAGGCTGGAAAGATCTTCGGCAATCTTTTCGAGATCGGCCATTGTACTATTCTCCTCAGGTAAACCTATTGGTTTCGTTTAATATTAACTGGCTATTACATCTAACCCTGTTCGGCTTTCGCCGCCAGGACACGGGCCAACTGACCGGCAGGAGCCTGCATGACGCCTGCGATTTTCGTCGCAGGGGCCTGAAGCAACCCGACCAGCTTTCCGCGAAGTTCATCAAGAGATGGCAGGCTGGCAAGAGACTTGACCCCATCCGGATCAAGTTCCGTTGCCCCCATAGCACCTCCGACAACGATGAGCTTCTCATTTCCCTTTGCATAGTCCGTAACTACCTTAGGGGCCGCAACCGGATCGTTTGAATAGGCGATACCGACAGGGCCCTTGAGTTTTTCGGACAGGGAACCGTAGTCCGTGCCGTCAAGAGCGAGACGCGCAAGCCGATTTTTAGTCACTTTGAAGCTGGCACCGGCATCAAGCATCTTCACACGCAGGTCTGTCATTTCCGCCACAGTGAGGCCACTGTATTCGGCGACTACAACAACTGCTGCCTCGTTAAAGACACCATTCAGCTCGGCAACCACCGCTTCTTTTTGCGATCGGTCCACTCGTCGTCTCCAGTATTAGGAATGTCATAAATACGAAAGACACTCCGTTTACATTTGAACCTGACTTGCGTCGGGTCCGGTTAAACTGTCCCAGGTCCACCTGAATTGCTGACATGCAGCGAATTATTTAGCTTCCCTGTCTATGCAGGCAACGGTTTGCTTTTAAATTCCCGAAAATAGATATTTCCGGGAACACCTGCAGTCTTGGACAGACGGGCTGGCAAGCCAGCCCGACACTTGCCGCACCGAGATGCGGCAAATTCCGTATTCGGCGTTAGATCACGTCGCCGATTTCAAGTTTCACGCCGGGGCCCATTGTCGAGCTGACGGCGATCTTCTTAATAAATGTTCCTTTTGCCCCGCTTGGCTTTGACTTCGCAACAGCATCAACGAAGGCCTTGATGTTTTCACTCAGAGCTTCCTTCGTGAAGCTGGACTTGCCAAGGCCGGCGTGAATAATACCGGTCTTTTCCGCCCGGAATTCAACCTGTCCGCCTTTGGCAGCCGCAACGGCTTCAGCAACATTCGGTGTTACCGTCCCCAGCTTCGGGTTCGGCATCAGGCCGCGCGGACCCAGCACCTTGCCGAGACGCCCGACAACCGCCATCATGTCCGGCGTTGCGATGCAGCGATCGAAGTTCATTTCGCCCGCCTGGATTTTCTCCATCAGATCTTCGGCTCCGACGAGGTCGGCACCTGCTGCGGTCGCTTCGTCCGCCTTGTCGCCGCGCGCGAACACGGCAACCCGCACGGACTTGCCCGTACCGTTCGGCAGCTGGATCACACCGCGAACCATCTGATCCGCATGGCGGGGATCGACACCGAGGTTCATCGCAATTTCAACCGTTTCGTCGAACTTCGACTTTGCATGCGCCTTGATAAGCTCAACGGCTTCATCCAGCCCATAGAATTTCTCGCGATCTACTGCGTCGACGGCGGCTTTTTGTCTTTTCGTCAGTTTTGCCATGATCCTACTCCACCACTTCCAGGCCCATTGACCGGGCAGAGCCTTTGATAATATTCATGGCCGAATCGATATCGTTGGCATTCAGGTCTACCATTTTCGCTTCGGCAATTTCACGGACCTGCGCAACTGTTACCTTGCCCGCGACTTCCCTGCTCGGCGTACCGCTGCCTTTTTTAAGGTTCGCGGCCTTCTTCAGGAAGTAGGACGCCGGCGGCGTCTTGGTGACGAAGCTGAACGACCGGTCGGCATAAACCGTAATAACCGTCGGAATTGGCATGCCGCCTTCCATGTTCCCTGTCGCAGCGTTGAACGCCTTGCAAAACTCCATGATATTCACACCCTGCTGACCCAAAGCCGGGCCAATGGGCGGAGATGGATTTGCCTGTCCCGCAGGGACCTGTAACTTGATGTAACCTTTAATCTTCTTTGCCATTTTAAACCCTCTTCAAATTAAGGGGCTGTGGTACGACCATGGCCGGCCTCCCACAACGATCCGCACCATGCGGAATTTTCGAATATTCAGTTCTTCTCGACTTGCGAATAGTCAAGCTCAACCGGCGTAGAGCGTCCGAAAATGGAAACCGAGACTTTCAGCTTCGCCTTCTCTTCATCCACTTCTTCAACCTGTCCCATGAAGGTCGCAAACGGACCGTCACTGACACGCACTTCCTCACCCAGTTCGAAGGTGACGGACGGCTTCGGCCGCTCAATCCCCTCCTGCACCTGATTGAGCACCGCCAATGCCTCCTTCTCGGAGATCGGCGTCGGCTTATTCCCATTTCCGAGGAACCCGGTCACTTTCGGCAGGTTCTTCACAAGATGATATGTCTCGTCATTCATCTCCATATGAGCGAGCACGTAGCCCGGGAAAAACTTGCGTTCCGCGTTGACCTTCTGGCCACGCCGAACCTCAACAACTTCCTCGACCGGCACCAGGACATCCTCGAACAAGTCCGCCATTCCCTTGATAATGGCCTGCTCCTTAACGGATTGAGCGACTTTTTTCTCAAAACCCGAATAGGCGTGAATGATGTACCAACGTTTTGCCATGTGATCAGGATCCCAGTGACATGATTGTTTTGATGACGAATTGAATACCCGTGTCTACCAGGAAGAAGAACATGGATGCCAGAAAGACCATGACAAACACCATCCCCGTCGTCACCAGCGTTTCCTTGCGTGTCGGCCATGTGACTTTCGAGGCTTCCTGCCGCACCTGGCGGATAAAAGCTCCTGGGTTTACCTTTGCCATAATTCTTCAAAAATCCTTCATCCGGTGAATGACCCGGCGGTATACAAGACTTTTACTTATAGATCAACCAGATTGGCAGGAGAGGAGGGACTCGAACCCCCAACCCCCGGTTTTGGAGACCGGTGCTCTACCAATTGAGCTACACTCCTCCGGTCTGAACGGGCAATCCCGGGTCGCCGAAATCTGGTTCCGACGCCCGGGACTGACCTTGATCTATATGTAATCTTTTCGCTGACGAAAACAATCGACAGCCATTTTCCTTATTCGGTTACGGATGAGACGACGCCGGCGCCGACGGTGCGTCCGCCTTCGCGGATGGCGAAGCGCAGGCCTTCATCCATGGCGATCGGCGCGATCA
>PAKP01000012.1 GCA_002706985.1 Sneathiella sp.
GCCACCTTCTTTCCGACAGGTTTCGCGCCGGTAATAACATCGATATAGCTGACGACTTTAGGATGGGTAATACCCTCAATGTCCGGGACACGCGGCGAAATGCCGGTTGCGACAATGACTTTGTCATACCCCGCACGCTCCAGCATATCTGTGGTAACATTGGTATTGAGATGCAGCTCTATTCCCCGCTTTTCGATCATCTTGTTGAAATAGCGGATGGTCTCATAAAATTCTTCCTTACCGGGGATACGCTTCGCCAGATTAAACTGGCCGCCGATCTCCGGTGCCGCATCAAAGAGTGTGACGCTGTGACCGCGTTTCGCCGCAACCTCCGCATATGCCAGTCCCGCCGGCCCCGCGCCGACAACCGCAATCTTCTTCGGCGCTTCCGTCGGCTCGTAATTCAGAATTGTTTCATGGCACGCGCGCGGGTTAACAAGACAGCTCACTTCCATTCCATTGAATGTATGGTCCAGGCAGGCTTGATTACAGGCAATACAGGTATTGATCTCATCTTCCCGGCCCTCGAAGGCCTTGTTGACAAGCTCCGCGTCCGCGAGCATCGGTCTCGCCATGGAAACAATATCCGCATCACCTCGCCGCAAGACTTCCTCCGCGACTTCCGGCATATTGATGCGGTTACTCGTGATCATCGGGATATTCAGTTCCTTCCGGAGCCGTCCCGTTACCTGCGTAAAGGCAGCACGCGGCACCAAGGTGGCAATTGTCGGCACCGCAGCCTCATGCCAAGTGAAATGCGTGCTGATAATATTGACACCGACGTCTTCGATCTTCTTGGCAAGCTCGATAATTTCATCGCGTGACATGCCGCCCTGCAACATGTCCATAGCCGCTATGCGGAATATGAGGATAAAATTTGGGCCCACGGCCTCCCGTATCCGGCGCATGACTTCAACCGGGAACCGCATCCGGTTTTCGTAGGAGCCGCCCCATTTATCAGTTCTCTGGTTCGTCTTCTCGACAAGAAAGGTGCTGAGCAGATACCCGGCGGAACCAATCATCTCCACGCCGTCATAGCCTGCTTTCTGCGCACAAACGGCGCAATTCACCATGTCCGCTATCTGCTTTTCTATGCCGGCTTCGTCCAGTTCACGGGGCGTTTTACTGGCAATACGCGAGCGGATAGCTGATGGTGCGACAGGGCTATCATTACGGGCAAGCGGTCCCATATGAAGAATCTGCATGCATATTTTTGTCTCCGGATCCGCCGCGTGCACGGCATCCGTCACCAACCGATGCTGCTCCACCTCTTCTGCGTTGGAGAGCTTTGCACCCATCCCGCCTTCTGCATTTGGTGCAATCCCGCCGGTGATGATCATCCCGACGCCACCGCGGGCGCGCTCCGCGAAATAGGCCGCCATGCGCTCAAAACCGTTTTCGATTTCTTCAAGGCCCGTGTGCATGGACCCCATGAGCGCGCGGTTCTTGATTTTTGTAAAGCCAAGATCAAGGGGGGAGAAAAGGATCGGATATTTGTTATGTGCAGCCATATCAATTTTCTCTCATCATGTGCCACTTACGGATGACGGGTTCCCGGAGCCGGGGGATTACGGGCAGGACCTGCGAAGCATTGGGCGACGGACATCCACCGCGTTGCGATATCTCCCTCAACCTTCAAACTCGTATCAGCGATATTGCGTGTCTGGGTCACAACTTTGCAGAATTCAGCCGCCTCCCCCTCAATCATATCATCCGCATTATCGGCATTCCATTCCCAGATTGCGCCGGAGGGTGCGGTCAGCCGCACATGCGGAACCGTCTCCGGTATTTCTTCTTCCCGGTTTTTAAAGGTCCAGCCGAAGGTGTTCATCCCCATAACGGCAATGCTTTTGATATTATCCTGCTCGACACGTTCAACGCCCAGCAGGTCATATATTTCCTGCGCATGAGACCAGGTTTCCATCAGCCTCGCAGAAATGCTGGATCGCGCGCTCATGCTAGGCCCGACCCATTGAAGACGCTGTTTCGGATCCGCCGCGTAGAATCGGTCCGCCATTGCCATGTAATAGTCGCGCCAGGCGTCACGGAGCTTAATCCCTTTGAGTCCGCCCAGCATTTCATCCGTTGCAATTACCAGAGAGCCGGATTTTTCCTGAATAGCTTTCAGTTTTCCGTAAACCCGCTTGAATTCCTCTTCATCCGATAGCGTCAGGTCCGCCACATAGTTAAAGAAATGCAAATGCTGCATGACATCATTTACGGTCCAGTCCCGGAAAAGGGTCACCCGGTCATAATCCTTTTCACCCAGTGGAGTAATAAGCTCATAAAGCGCTTCGCTTACATCCCTGAAATCATGGGCTTCCTTTAACATGGGTTCTCTCCCCTAATGAATTGGTCTTATTCTGCAGCCTCGGCGGTTTCAATCTCAAACAGTAAATCGCCGACCGACACCTGATTTGCCGCTAAAGCCGCGACCTCCTCTACAACTCCGGCAACCTCCGCCAGGATATCATGCTGCATTTTCATCGCTTCCAGCACGGCAAGGCGCGTTCCGACCTCTACCGTATCCCCGGCCTTCACAAACACTTGCAGCAAAGTGCCATGCATCGGAGCGATCACATGGCCACTACCCGCGGCCGCGGCGGCAGATTTAGGAAAGGTGAGACTATTGACGAACAGGAGAGTTCGGCCATCATCGGTCAGTTCCACAACTCCTGCTGACGGCGTATTGTAGTGAAGGCGCTTGCGTTTGCCATTTACTGTCAACTGCGTGCGGTTCTCACTGCGGCCCATGACCTCCACCTTTAACGCCGTCTTATCGACCATAACCTCATAGCTGCCGTCACGTTGCGGGGATACGGTCACGTCATTCTCAGCATTGCTCGATGCGAACATATAGCGGGTGAGCAGGGCGCCGCCGCTTGACCAGTCCATAAGCTGATCGCTTGTAAAAACGGCGGTGGCCTTTGCCTGATCCCGCTCGACCTGATAGAGCAAGACGGCCGCCATCGACATCTCGGCAGTGTCCGGTGATTTTGCCGCCAAACGCGCCGCATCGAACAATTCGCCGATGAAAGCGGTTGTGGCGTCTCCTTTTGCAAATTTTTCCTCGGCCAGAATATCGATCAGGAACCCGCGGTTTGTGGTCAGGCCGAAAATTACGGTGCCCTTGAGCGCTTCAATCAATCTGTGCCTTGCCGCCTCCCGACTGTCGCCATAGGCAATGACCTTGGCAATCATTGGATCATAAAACGGAGAAATTTCCTGTCCGGCATCAATGCCGCTATCGAAGCGAATACCGTCGCCGGTCGCCGGTTCCCACGCCTCAATCCGTCCCGTGCAGGGAAGGAAATCCTGCGTCGTGTCTTCCGCATACAGCCTTACTTCAATTGCGTGTCCGGTGAGCGTAATGTCAGACTGGTTCAGTCCAAGCGGCATTCCCTCCGCCACCAGTATTTGCAACGATACCAGGTCGAGCCCTGTCACCAGTTCCGTTACCGGATGTTCGACCTGGAGACGGGTATTCATCTCCAGAAAATAAAAATCGCCGGACGCATCCAGAAGGAATTCGACCGTACCGGCGCCGCGATAATTGATGCTGCACGCGGCCTCCACCGCAGCCATCCCCATCTTCTCACGAAGCTCCGGCGTCATGACGGGGCAAGGGGCTTCTTCCACCACTTTTTGATGCCGCCGCTGAACCGAGCAATCCCGCTCTCCCAGATGAATGACGTTTCCATGGGTATCGGCGAATATCTGAACTTCGACATGCCGTGGCTCAATAATCGCCCTTTCCAGGATCAATTCATCCGATCCAAAAGCGTTGAAGGCTTCAGAGCGCGCTGAATCCAGCGCCGCTGGGAGCTGCGTCTCTTTATGGACAAGGCGCATACCGCGCCCGCCGCCGCCCGCCGCCGCTTTCACCATGATCGGAAAGCCGATATCCTTGGCGGCCTTTATCAGCACCTCATCAGACTGATCCGCGTCCTCATAGCCCGGAACGCACGGTACCTTTGCAGCGATCATCCGCCTTTTGGCCGCCGCCTTGTTTCCCATGAGATCGATGGCTTCAGCAGTCGGGCCGATAAAAACGATCCCCTCATCCTCACAGGCGCGGGCGAATTCAGCATTCTCGGAGAGGAAGCCATATCCCGGATGAATAGCTTCCGCCCCCGCTTCTTTCGCCGCAGCAAGAATTTTAGCGCCATCCAGATAGGATTGCTGCACTGGCGCCGGACCGATCAACACCGCTTCATCCGCCGTGCGAACATGGAGTGCGCCTGCGTCTGCCTCGGAATAGACTGCTATCGTGCGATAACCAAGGCTCTTGGCTGTTTTCATGACCCGGACGGCAATTTCGCCCCGGTTGGCAACCAGTATGCTGTTAAATTTTCTCATGACGACCGGACCCGGCTACTTTCATTTTTATTGTTTTTCATGAATCACCGAAATTAAAACCGGCCCACGCCGAAGCTGTTCGGCTGCAAGGTCCGATGCCGGGCCTCCCAACAGGTTTGCAGGGCGAAGCCGATCACTTTGCGGCTGTCACGCGGATCAATAACCCCCTGATCGAGAAATCGGCCGGAAGTGTAGAATGCATCTGCCTGGCTATCGAAATGATCAATCAGACGTTGCTTTTGCGCCGCCAGCGCCTCTTCATCAACTGGCACTCCTTTTCGCTCGGCCCCGCTGCGCGCCACCTGATCCATGGTGAGCGCCGCCTGCTCACCGCCCATCACGCCCGTCTTGGCATTGGGCCAGGCAAACAGGAAATCCGGCTCATAAGCAAGACCTGCCATACCGTAGTTACCGGCCCCGAAACTTGCCCCGATATAAAGGGTGATTTTTGGCACCCGGACGTTAGAAACGGCCTGGATCATCTTCGACCCATGCTTGATCATGCCCTTATGTTCATACTCTTTACCGACCATATAGCCGGTGATGTTGTTAAGAAATATCAGTGGGATATCGGCCTGATCACAAAGCTGGAAGAATTGCCCGCCTTTCGCAGCGCCGTCCGGATCGATCGGCCCGTTATTGCCCACGATACCGCAGGCCTGCCCATAAATTTCCGCCTGCAGACAAACAAGAGTAGAGCCATAGCGCGGCTTGAAATCCTCAAAATCGGAACCATCAACAAGGCGGGCAACAACCTCACGCACATCATAGGGCTTTCTGTAATCGACCGGTACGACACCGGCGATTTCCTCCGGATCATACATCGGCTCCTTGAAGGGCTTTATCGCAGGGCGCGGGCATTTGTCGTTCCATCCCAACCGTCCGATAATATCCCGTGCAATCAGGAGGCCATGGGCGTCGTCTTCCGCGAGATATTCGACCAAGCCTGTGGTCGTTGCATGCATTTCCGATCCGGCGAGTTCCTCATCATCCGAGATTTCGCCTGTCGCCGCGCGTACCAGGGCCGCACCGCCGAGGGAGGCCCGTCCGCGCCCCTTGATCCCGATCACATAGTCACTCATTCCCGGCATGTAGGCGCCGCCCGCCGTGGAGGGCCCGTGCAGCACGACAAATGTCGGAATGCCTGCCGCACTCAGCTTTGCCAATCTCTGAAAGGTACCGCCCCCATGCGCCCAGGATTCAACCTGATACTTAAGGAGGTTGGCTCCTGCGCTTTCGACCAGATGCACAAAGGGGAGTTTCTTCTCAAGCGCGATATCCTGAATTCTCCGAATTTTCTCGCCTGTTTTCTGGGTCATCGCGCCCGCATTAATACCGCTGTCACTTGCGCAGATCATGCAGCGGACGCCATTGATAAAGCCGATCCCGGTCAGCGAACTGGCACCCGGAATACTTTTCTCCCGGTCCGTCGTGTCGACGCAGTAATTGGCAAGACCAAACAGTTCCAGAAACGGCATTCCCGGGTCCAGCAACCGAACCAGACGCTCGCGCGGTGTCAGCTGTCCCCGTTCCTCAAACCGGTCGCGGCGACGTTCCGACAGCTGTTTCGCGCGATCTTTCAGCCCGTGAAGCTGATCGACAAGCGCCAGCATATCCTGACGGTTAGCCGCGTAGCTCTCGGACGAGGTCGCTATCTTGGAAGTGAAAGTGGCCATTCGGGACCCCCGATTTTATTTTTTTTTAATTGATAGCATAGGAGCATTCGCTGCGTTAAGTAAAAAAGACGGCATGTGGCGATACCGGACTGAATTATCTGGCAATCCCCAGGCAGTCGATTTACAATGTTTATTGTCACCTGATAAGGTGACGCGGGAATTAGAGATATTCATTCCTGTCAAAATACTTGTGACGCATAAGAAAAAATAAAAAGGAGCCTGTCCAAATGGAAGTAGGAATATTGGCCTACGGGGGATACATCCCACAAAGCCGATTGCAGCGCAGTGAAATTGCCAAAGCACATAGCTGGTTCAACCCCGGACTTAAGGGTCTTGCCAAAGGGGAACGCGCCATGGCGAACTGGGACGAAGATAGCGTGACCATGGCGGTGGAAGCAGCCCGTGATTGTCTTGCTGATTTTGACCGTGATCAAGTTTCCGCTGTCTATATGGCCTCCACCAGCTTTCCTTTCGTCGACCGGCAGAATGCCGGCATCGTTGCAGACGCTCTCAATTTGAGCAGCAGCCTGCAAACTATGGACTTCGCCTCATCGCAGCGGGCAGGAAGCGCGGGATTGTCCGTAGCATTGCAGGTCGCCAAAGGTGGCAGCGGGCCGATCCTGTTTACGGCTTCGGAAAAACGCAAGACCAAAGCAGCCAGCCCGCTGGAACTGACCTCTGGTGATGGTGCGGCGGCGTTTCTTGTTGGCACTGGCAAGGTTGTGGCTCGCCTTCTTTCCGCCCACACCGAGGCGGTCGATTTTGTCGATCACTTCCGCGGCGAAAACGAAGATTTCGACTATAGCTGGGAAGAACGCTGGATACGTGATGAGGGATACCTCAAGATCGTTCCCGATGCGATTAACGCTGCGCTGGCCGACGCCAGCGTCAAGGCGGAAGACATCACGACATTCTGTTTTCCGGTTGCCGCCCGCGGTGTTGCCGGAGCAATCGCCAAGAAAACCGGTCTTCCGGAAAGCGCGGTTGCCGATAACCTGCAGGCGAACTGCGGCGAAACCGGAACGGCCCATTCCATGGTGATGCTGGCGCAAGCCCTTCAGAACAGTGCACCCGGCGACAAGATCCTTGTCGCGAGTTTTGGCCAGGGAAGCGATGCGCTTCTTTTCGAAGTGACCGATGAGATCAAATCGCTTTCCCCACGCAGAGGTATTTCCGGTTATCTTGCCCGCCGCTATGCAGAAACCAATTACAACAAGTTTCTTGCCTTCCATGAACTCGTAAACATGGAACGCGGCATTCGCGCAGAAACGGATAAAAAAACTGGCCTAACAACCCTCTATCGCAATAAAGGCATGGCGCAGGCCATGGTGGGCGGGCAATGCTCCCAATGCGGTACGGCTCAGTTCCCGAAATCCAACATGTGCGTCAATGAAAATTGCGGCGCTATCGGCACGCAAGAGGATTACCCCTTTGCCGACCGGGTTTCCAAGGTGAACTCCTTCACCGCCGACCGGTTGACATATTCGCCCGATCCACCTGCCTATTACGGTATGGTACAGTTTGAAGAAGGTGGTCGCCTGATGAGCGATTTCACTGACATTTCTCCGGAAACGGAGATTGAAGTGGGTATGCCCATGCGGATGATGTTCCGAATCAAGGATTATGACAACAAGCGCGGTTTCAGGCGCTATTTCTGGAAAGCGACCCCTGCGGGCGCTTCAAGCAAAGGAGAATAACAATGGCCTCGGGAATTAAAGATAAAGTTGCCATTCTCGGCATGGGCTGCTCGCGTTTCGGCGAGCGTTGGAACGACAATGCGGAAGATCTGATGATCGAAGCATATGTTGAGGCGCTGGCAGATGCCGGCATTGAAAAAAGCCAGATCGAAGCCGCCTGGCTCGCAACCGCCATCGAAGAGGAACATGTCGGTAAATCAGCCGTGCCACTCTCCATGGCGCTTCGTTTGCCGAATATTCCGGTGACGCGTGTTGAAAACTACTGCGCCAGCGGATCAGAAGCGTTCCGCGGTGCCGTATATGCAGTTGCTTCCGGTGCCTGTGATATTGCCCTCGCCCTCGGCGTTGAAAAACTGAAAGACACTGGTTACGGTGGCCTGCCGCAACGCAACCGCGGCTCCGTCAATGACATGTTCTGGGCCAATGCCTCTGCTCCTGGCTCCTTTGCGCAGCTGGCCTCTGCCTATTCAGCAAAGCATGGCGTCAGCAAGGATGACATGAAACGGGCGATGGCTCATATCTCGGTCAAGAGCCATGATAACGGATCCAAGAACCCCAAAGCCCATCTTCGCAACAAGATTAACGAAGACAAAGTCATGAATGCTCCGATGATTGCGGAGCCCCTTGGCCTCTTTGATTGCTGCGGCGTGAGTGACGGGTCGGCCTGTGCGATCGTTACAACGCCGGAGATTGCGAAATCCCTCGGCAAGACAGACCTGATTACCGTGAAGGCGTTGCAGCTTTCGGCATCCAACGGTCGGGAAGCGCAACATAACTCTTGGGACGGCAGCCATTTTGTAACCACCCGGGCGGCGGCGAACCGTGCCTATAAGGAAGCTGGCATTACCAAGCCACGTGAACAGATCAGCATGTTTGAAGTTCATGACTGTTTCTCCATTACCGAACTGGTGACGATGGAGGATCTCTATATCTCTGACGAGGGGAGAGCGGTCAATGATGTGATGGACGGCTTCTATGACGCGGACGGCAAAGTCCCGTGCCAGATTGATGGCGGCCTGAAATGCTTCGGTCATCCCATTGGGGCCTCCGGCCTTCGGATGATTTACGAGATGTATCTGCAAATGCAGGGACGCGCCGGTGATCGTCAACGGAAAGAAGAACCGGTCTTCGGGATGACCCACAATCTCGGCGGTTTCCCGCATCAGAATGTCTGCTCTATCGCCATCGTCGGAAAAGAAGGCGCCTGACGCATTTCTTATAAGCTTTTCGGGCTGCCCTAAATCATGGCAGCCCGAAGAATATTTTCTCCAAGCAAATTAGGCAGACTTGCGAAGATCGCCAATTTCGTCTTTAAGCACACGCTTTAGAACTTTCCCTGTCGCATTACGTGGCAGTTCATCCTTAAAAATCACATATTTCGGGATTTTATATCGTGCGAGTTTGTCCTGGCAGAACAGGATTACGTCATCAGCCGTAAGTGATTTCCCCGGAGCAATGACAACGACGGCGCAACCTACTTCATCCCATCTGTCGTCGGGAACACCGATAATTGCCAAGTCAGCAATCTCCGGCATCTTGAAAAGGGTGCTCTCAATCTCCGCCGGGTATACATTCTCCCCGCCTGAGATATACATATCCTTCCAGCGGTCGACGACATAGAAATGCCCTTCCTCATCCACACGGCAGGCATCGCCCGTATGTAGCCAGCCATCCGTTATCGTTTCAGCATTTGCTTCGGGTCGATTCCAGTATCCCGGAGTGATATTTGGCCCCTTTACCCAAAGCTCACCGGTTTCGCCTGTCGGTACATCCACGCCCTCTTCATCAACAATACGTGCCTCGGCATTCATCGCAAGCTTACCGGCGGAGCCGGGCCTTGAAAATGCCATTTCCGCATCCTGCACGGTGACTGTCGGGCTTGTCTCGGTCATGCCGTATCCCTGCTGTAACGCCAACCCCTTCGCCTTGTAGGTTTCGAGAAGCGGCACCGGCGTTGGTGCACCGCCAACACCCGAGCAGGCAAGACGGGAAAAATCCGTCGTCGCAAAATCAGGATGCTGGCTCATGAACAGGTAATTTGCCGGTACGCCAAAGAAATGCGTCAACCCGATATCCACATCATCAATAATGCGAAGGCATTCGCCGGGATCGAAAGTCCGCATCACCAAAATCGTCCCGCCGAAATACAGAGCAACCGAGCTGTAGCAGTTGAGGCCACCAGTATGGAAAAGCGGCAGGATGGTCAATGTCTTGGCGTTCGGCGTGAAGTAGGTAGGCACGCCCAAGTTGACAGCATTATAAAATGCCATTCCATAAGTGTTCATGGCGCCTTTTGGCAGCCCCGTCGTGCCGGAGGTATACATGATCGTCCAAACGTCATCATGCGTGACCGCGGCATGGACCGGCGTTGGATCAGAAGATTTAATCGCCGCTTCATAGGCCGTGTCCCCGCCGCTGCCACTTGTCTCAAGCAAAATTGGCACGCCCGCTTTTTCCTTAAGCTCCGCACATTCTGAAGCAAATTGCGTATCGTGAATAAGCACCCTCGGCGCGGCGTCCTGAATAATGAAGTCCAGTTCCGCAACAGTCAGTCGCCAGTTAAGAGGCAGGAAAATAGCGCCTATCTTGGCACATGCCGCCTGGATTTCCAGCATGTCTGTTGAGTTCATCGCCAGGACTCCAACCCTGTCCCCTTTCTCAACGCCACAGTTTTTCTGAAGATGAGCCGCCAGTCTCAACGATCGATCATTTGCCTCAGCGTAAGTGAACTCACGATTAGAGTGCAGATCGACCCAGACCGTTTTATCCGGCACCCTCGCTGCGTGATGGCCGAGCCAGTCATAATGCAAAACACTCATATATTCCTCCCGAATGACTTGTTTTTCTTGGTCTTGCGCGTGCTAAAAACTCTGTAAGACGCGGGATTGATCTACTTCATCTCATTCATCTAAATGTGTAAAGAGATTTGTAACTGCGCCGACATCGCCTTATTATGAGTAAAAATTATAAGGACCTAACACTGGCAAGAGGCGTTCCGTCATGACCTACAGCTGCTTTGACGTTCAGATAGAAAACAACATTGCGCATATCATTTTAAACCGGCCGGAAAAGCGGAACAGCATGGTTCCAGCCTTCTGGAATGAACTTCCGGAGATTGTCCGCGATATCGATGAAAACTCTAAGGCGCGCGTTGTCGTTCTATCCTCGACGGGCCCCCACTTTTCATCCGGGCTGGATGTCGCGTCCTTTGTTGAACCGGAAATTACTGATCCAGCCGCAAAGAAAGCCGCCGCAATTCAGGCAGGGGCGAATTTTTACGGTGCCGTAAAGAATATGCAGGGAACCTTCACTGCCTTGCAGGATTGTCGATTACCGGTTCTGGCGGCCGTTCAGGGAGGCTGTATTGGTGGCGGCGTTGATCTGATCACCGCCTGTGACATGCGCTATGCAACCGAGGATGCCTTTATCACAATTTTTGAAACGAATATCGGCATGACTGCGGATGTTGGTACATTCCCTCGGATAACAAAATTAATCGCAGATGGCCTCGCCCGGGAACTTGCCTATACAGGACGCCGGATGCTGGCGGATGAAGGCAAAGCCGCCGGCCTCTTCAACAATGTTTTTAAGAATCATGAAGCTATGATGGCGGCGGTAATGGAAATGGCTGCAGAAATAGCGAGCAAAGCGCCTCTGGCAATTATGGGGTGCAAGCGGATGATGAATTACTCACAGAATCACTCAATAGAAGACAGCCTGGATTATATTGCAATCTGGAATGCCAGCATGCTACAGCGAGACGAGATATTTGAGGCAATGAAGGCAAACCAGGAAAAACGGCATGGTGAATTCGTTGATCTGCCACCCATTCGAAAAAACATCGGCTAAGCTGAGACTATTGACAGACTGCGGCGTTTATACTGGGTGGCGATCCCGACAGGACTCGAACCTGTTACCTCAAGATTAGGAATCTTGCGCTCTATCCTGATGAGCTACGGGACCGTTTCCCGGGTTTAGCAGAGAGCCATTTCCCGCGCTATATAAAAATGAAACGGGCCGGTTTACCGGCCCGTCTCTGCAAATAAATCTATCAGTCTGATGTCAGAACACAATTCTTGGCATAGTCCGCAGCTTCATTGGCAGACCAATCACCTTTTGGTTTTTCTTTCATTTCTGCGCACCATTCCTTGCTTCCAACTTCCGGATCGCAGGCCGCCAGACCGAGCGTGAAGAGCGACAATAGAGCAAGGCAGATAATTTTTTTAGTCATGATGTTCCCCAAAGACATGAGAAAAGGGGCGGGGTGCAATCAAGCATCCCGCCCCTTCGGATTGTCAAACTTAGTTGCCTTCGACCGTGATGACAACGCGGCGGTTAGCTGCATTTCTGACACCATCAGCAGTCTGGACTTTCAGGTCCTTCTTACCGTAGGAGCGCATGATAATCCGTTGTGGCTCCATGCCCATATCCATGCCCATGAAGGCTACAGCTTCAGCACGACGCTCACCCAGTTTATCGTTATACTCAACACTACCTACTGTATCGGTATAACCGGCGATCGTGATCTTCGGATCTTTGAATTCCTTCATATAATCCGAAGCTGCCTTGATTTCTTCATCAGAACCAGGCAGAGGTGTCGAGGAATCGAAAGCGAAGTTCACTTCAAAGGACTTCGGCTCCATCATCATGGGTTCTTTCTTCTCCATGACGACAACTTTTTCCTGTACGACAACAACTGGTGCCATCGCAGTTTCAATTTCCTCAATAGCTAGGATGAAGGCATCCCGGCAGGCAGCGATATCCTTCGGCTGGCGATTTTCTTCCTGCTCCTGGACCCAGCAATCGAAGCTGGTCTGAGCACGCGCTGCAACTAAAGGAAGTTCTTCGGAAGCACCGGCACCGAGTGCGGCCATCAGACGTTCCCGTGCACCAACAAGAACCGGCTCACGATCAGCAGGAAGGTGCCACTCTTCAGGGTGATAAGGGTCGACTTGCTCGCCCCGTGTTGCTGCCATGGCTTTTTCGGCAAAGCGATCAGAGTCAATATAATCACCTTCGTTATATTCAGCCTTGGCGAGGTCAACATACCCCGTGTAAAGCGCCTGCTGGAATTCGGTCCCGCCGGGGCTTAGTTTTTCCGCCTGTTCCAATTTACCGCCACATGCCGCCAAAATGAGCGATGCGGCGCCAACAATTGCGAATTTCATCGTGTTTTTCATAATCTTCCCCTCAACCGTCTTCTGAGTGTAAAAGGTTTCACACCGAGTATGGTTAATAGTAGTACGTTGTAACCCTGCAAACAATAGAAATTGCATTTACTAAGGTGAAAGTAAGGGTTTTAGCCTTAGTTTCAACTCCCAGTTTGCAAATAATTAATAGACGCTAGCCAAGAATAATGTCTGAATTGCGGCAAATAACGGCCATTATTATGGTTACGACAAGCAAGCTAAACCGGATCAAGCATGACTATTTTTTCTATGGACAAGGACTGCAGGAAAGCTGTCTACTCTGCAGATAACTTATAAAGCGACGGCGAATTTTATGGCGCATTCACACTCACACGAGAGCAGCGACACTCATACACATTCACACGATCATACGCCGAAGGTAACCGAGGATAGCGAACGCCGTATTTTCTGGGTCATGTGCCTGACCGGCGGCTATATGCTGTTGCAGGCGCTCGGCGGTATATTTTCTGGATCGCTTGCGCTGCTTGCTGATTCCGGACATATGCTCTCCGATACCGCCGCCCTCGCCCTGGCCTGGTTCGCCTTTCGACTTGCCTCCAAACCCGCAGACAGCAAACGCAGCTACGGATACCATAGATTTCAGATTCTGGCCGCTTTCACAAATGGTCTGACGTTATTCTTTATCGCCGGTTGGATTATTATCGAAGCTGTCGGGCGCCTCATAGACCCCGGCGAAGTGATCGGCGGCGTAATGCTTGTCATCGCCATCGGCGGGCTGATTGTCAATATTGCCGGGTTCTACCTTCTTCATCGCGGTGATCGGGACAACGTCAATATGCAAGGCGCCCTTCTCCATGTGATGGGGGACTTGCTGGGGTCAATGGCTGCAATCGTAGCTGCGATCATAATTCTGTTTACAGGCTGGATGGCGGCGGATCCGATCCTGTCCATCCTTGTTGCGGTCATCATTCTAAAAAGTGCATATGGACTTGTGCGCCGCTCAGGGCACATCCTTCTGGAAGGAACCCCCGATCATCTCGATATGACACTTATTCGGGAAAAGCTCACGGCTTATATGCCCGAAATTGTCGATGTACATCATATGCATGCCTGGTCCCTGACAGCGGAAAAGCCAATTGTCACCATGCATGTGCAGGTCGAGCCTTCAGCAGATCTCGAGAATACGCTGCGAGCTATCAATGCCTTTTTGTTGTCGGAGTTTGAAATAGATCATGCCACCTTGCAGTTGGAGCATAGCAACTGCGCAACGCAAGGATAAGAATAGGTTTTCTTACTGCCAAAGAGGTCGAGCCGCGCTCGACGTTCCCTTCGCACTTCCCCATGGACCTGAACTGGTGACAAGAATCCATCTGAGAGGTGGCATGCTGATCTGCTGCACTTCAACCACGTTTCCCCGCGTAATCTTGGCTTCCAGCCGCTCTGCCATTTTCGATTTCTGAAGACTGCAACTCACCGCATCACCGGGCAGCCAGTATGTCGCCGGAACTTTGCCCTCAATTCGATACCGCTTGACCGGCATTTTGCCTGAGACGATTCGGCAATCTCCGGAGAAGGCAGCACCGAAATCTCCGTTCACTTCAAGTTGTATCATTTCCGATTGGGAAGCGTCACTGGTTCCAGTGACGAGTAGCAGGAAAGTCAGAAACCCTATAATCCGAGCAAAATATAGCATATGCCCAGACTACCCGGACATGGTTAATAAAATGGTAACCTTGATCTTGGAACAATGACCGATAAATCCAGATAGCTGTTTCGGATCAGGAAGTCGACGGTAAGTCCATGTCTAGAATGGTCATGTGGAAAGCGAAGGATACCTCCCCGTCGTCTTCATCACGATAGACAACCCCGATAAATTCATCATCCAGCAATACCTCAGCCGTACCGTCAGAGGGTCTTCTCTCTTTGACATTGAAATCTTCATTGCCGAATTTTTCACGCAAATATCTCTGTACGCGCAATGTTTCTGTTCTTGTCATACTTACCTCGCGTTTCTAGAGGACTTCGAGCGAGTCGGCGATCGGGCCTTTCAAACCCATCCGCACAATGCATTTTACCCGCGTATCAATCCCGAAGTTTTCAAGATCGACATCAGAGCGCTCAAGCATATTCGTATGGATAAAGACATCTTCGCCGCCGCCATCAGGTGTTACAAAGCCATACTTATGCTCCGGCACGAACGTCGTTACCACGCCCGTCACCTCGATATCGACACCGACAGGAACTTCTTCTTCCTCTTCAGGTTCATGAATTGCCACAACCTGCTGACCGCGATCCCCATCCGCAAGATCACAAAGTATCTGCATACCTTCCCGAAGTTCCTGGTAGGAGGTATTCTGCAAAACCGAAATATGGACAAAGGCATCCGGCGACCCGTCGGCGGGGGATACGAAACCAAACCCTTTGGCTTCATCAAAAAATTTCACAGTGGCCGAAATATTCTTACGGACGGGTTTGGACGGCTTACGATCATTCATCCTTTAAGGACCTCATTGTTTAATTACAGACTGTGCAATACCTAAATTGAAGTGAAAGCTCAATCTTTCCGTTCATTTTCTATCAGATCGTAGAACGGCTGTCTGCACAGTAATTATGATATGCTATCGGATATGTGCGCTTAGCTCACCCTGGCAGCACATATCGAAATACTTTGCTGGATAAGGTCAGTGATCTCCGGCCTGGGCCCCACCGCTCCCGCATAATGTATCGATCTACCGCTCCTGGCATGTTGCCGCCACTCCGAAATGACCCCTGGGACATCTTCCGCGGCGTGCGGACCATCCGCCGCAAATAGTCCGACAACGATAACAGGCTTTCCATCGTCATGGCAGGCAGACAATATCTCATCAAGGCGCGGCGCCTGACTGAGGAAGGCAACGAATACGTCCGCAAAGTCATCTCTGTCCTTGACGGCCTGTTGCTGCAAATATGCCGCCTTCGCCGAAGCGGGGGACTTTTCCGAACCATGGGCGGCAAGCACAAGCTGGACTTCTTTGGGCATATATTGATGATCACAGCAAATTTCCCGTGCCATAGTCACAATAATAGCCGCAAGTTCGGGATCTGTTCCTAGCGGATCGCACATATACAGCTGCTGACGGCTTTCGATGCGTTTACCCACCTCGAGTTCGAACAGCTCAGGTATTCGGCTGCTGACGAAGTACCCGTTGCTCATGAAAAAGGGGAACAGAAAAACCTTACCCTCAGGCAATACCGGAGGTGATTTATCTTGTGCCAAAAAACATACATCTACCAACTCATAGCGATTACATTGTCGAAGCATGGTCGCATGCTGGGTCGCGGCCTCCTGTGCGGAATCAGATGCACGGGAGCCATGAGCGACAATAATTACTGAGGGGCGCAAGGATGGCATCTTCTACTCAATCTGTAAGGATATTCATGTGCTCAGATAGTCACTTTCCCTACTGTTTACAATTTCTCAGGTAAAAGTGGAAAAAATATCGTTCGGAATTGCCTTTACCACGTAACCTTAAGCCGCTATTTAGATTTTAGTAGCCCGCAGGCTCCAAAATATGTGATAATGGTTTCATAGATGGCAAAAAAATAGAAAAACAGCCATTGATATTAAGTTAAATATTCTATTGGGAGGAATAACAATATGATCAAACGTACAGTTATGTCGATTGCCGCGTTTTCAGCTGCGTCGATGATGGCGTTTAGCGTCTCGGCAGCCGAAGTCGACGGCCCGGAGGTTAACTGGAATCTATCTGTCTGGGGCAAAGAGCGTGCCTTTACCAGCAGCATAGAGACAATCCGAGACTATGTTGCGGAAAAAACAGATGGAAAATTCAACATCAAAATTCATTACGGTGAAGCGTTGTCCAAATCGAGAGAGAACCTGGACGGCATCAAACTAGGTGCATTTCAGATGGCCGCGCTCTGCACAGCATATCATCCGGCAAAGAATCCGACACTATCCGGCCTCGACCTACCATTTCTTCCATTTCCGAACTTGAGGGTTCAGTCGACTGTTCACGAAGCATATTATCAGCATCCTGCCGTAGCCAAAGATATGGCTCGCTGGGACGCTATGCTGCTGATGAGCTCACTGCTGCCACAATACGAATTTACAGGCGTTGGTGATCCGCCTCTTACACTGGAGGACTGGAAGGGCATGCGTGTCCGTGCCCTTGGCGGCATTGGTGAAGCGATGACAAAAATCGGCGCCGTTCCAACGACCGTACCGGCACCGGAGGTGTATACATCCCTTGAACGCGGTACGATTGAAGCGGCCTCTTTCCCCTTTACATATGCTCATGTTGCCTATCGTCTGACTGACATTGGCAAATGGCATACAGCGAATATGTCACCGGGAGCAAACCACTGCCCTGTCGTTGTGAATATTCCTGCTTATGAAGCACTGACACCTGAGTATCAGCAGCTTCTGAACGATGCTAAAGCTCCGGCTTACGAAGCGCTGTACGAGGCATATGAAGCTGCCGACGCGAAAAACTTCCCGCTTATGAAAGAAAAGGGAATACAGGCAATCACCTATTCCGATGAGGAACTGGCGAAATTCCGTGAAGTCGGCGCAAAGCCGGTTTGGGATGAATGGATCGCTAAAATGAACAGCGATGGCTATCCCGGAACCGAGTTGTTTGAATTGATTATGACAACATCAAAGCAAGCGACCAATTAGATATCTGGATTGAGGGTCTGGTTCGCCAGACCCTCTTTACTTTTAAAGTAAAAAATCATGACAACTCAAAATCTCCCGCAGGGTTCGGGGTCCCGTTCGGCGTTCGCGTCTTTTGACCGCGGCTTCTCCAAACTCGAAGATTTTCTGAACGGTATTTCCGCTCTGGCCATTTTTTCTGTGATGATTCTTGGTGTTACCCAGGTTCTTAGCCGAAAATTGCTCAATTGGCCGATACTCGGATATATCGATTTTATCGAGCAAAGCATGGTCATTTTCGCCTTCTTCGGGATTGCCTATTGCCAGCGACTCGGTGGACATGTCCGAATGGACCTTTTCATGGCTAAATTCAGTGCCCGCCCGCTGTATTTCTTTGAAGGGCTGGCAACGCTGATAGGGCTTTTTGTCATCACTGTGCTGATTGATACGAGTTGGCTCCATTTTCTCCGTGCCTATCAACTTGGAGATTCAACGATCGATATCGGGCTGCCGATTTGGCCCGCAAAATTGGTCATTCCGCTGGCCTTCGGTGTCCTTTGGGTTCGTTTTGCCCTCCAATTTGTCGGATTTGTGCGTTTGTTCATAAATCCAAATGCGGAAATTATTGCGGTTCCTGTAATTGAAGATGTTACCGCAATTGCACGCCATGAAATTGAGGATGCCCTTGGCGAAGAGGCTGCGAAACAGGCCAAGTTTGACGAAACATATACTAAAAAGGGGAAAAAATAATGGGTGTGGATCCTCTTTTAGCTGGTGTCCTCGGCATGGGCGCCCTGATCGTAATGGTTTTCCTGGGTGTACGTGTCTATATCGCTGCAACCTTGGTTGGTATGCTGGGTATCGTTTCGATTATCGGATGGGATGCAGGAACCGGGATTGTCGGAACAATTCCGCACTCGAAATCAACGCTCTACTCCTTGAGCGTGCTGCCGATGTTTATCCTGATCGGTTATCTCGCATTTCATGCGGGCATCACAACAGCCGCGTTTGATGCCGCAAAGAAATGGGTCGGTTGGGTTCCGGGAGGTCTTGCTGTAGCGACAGTCTTCTCCGCCGCAGGTTTTGCCGCGGTCTCCGGCGCCAGCACAGCCACAGCCGCCGTATTTAGCCGTGTGGCCATTCCGGAAATGCTGAGCAACGGGTATGATAAAAGACTCGCCGCTGGCGTGGTTGCTGCGGGGGGTACGCTTGCCTCCCTGATCCCGCCGAGCGCTATCCTCGTGATATATGCGATTATTGTTGAAGAATCGGTAGGCGCCTTGCTACTCGCAGGGTTCATTCCGGGTATCGTGTCGGCACTGATTTACGCTCTCATCATCATGGGACGCGCAACAGTTAATCCGAAGCTTGGTCCACCGGTGCGCGGCTTCACCTTTAACGAAAGGATGAAGTCCCTACCAGGCACGCTGCCAATCGTTGCGGTTATCGTGATTATTTTCAGTGCCATTTATGGTGGCTGGGCCACACCGACAGAAGCCGGTGCACTCGGCGCATTCGTTGTCTTGATCCTTGCCTTCATCCATGGAATGCGGACGAAGGAGCTGAAAGACGCGCTTTTTGAAACGGCCAAACTGACCGTGATGATCTTTTCCATCATCTGGGGCGTTTTGGTATTTGTCCGGTTCCTCGGTTTCTCAGGCCTTCCGGAAGCGTTTGCCGAATGGATATTGGGGCTGCCGCTTCCGCCAACGGTCATCATCATTCTGATTCTCTGTGGCTATGCCATTCTTGGTATGTTCATGGATGCCATCGGCATGCTTCTGCTGACGCTACCTGTCGTTTTTCCGGCAGTGATCGGGCTGGGATATGACCCCATCTGGTTTGGCATCATTGTGGTGAAAATGGTTGAGATCTGTCTGATCACACCGCCCATCGGACTTAACTGCTACGTCGTAAACGGCGTGCGACCTGATATTCCGCTTTCCGACGTGTTCCGTGGGATCGGTCCGTTCTTCATTGCCGATGTTTTAACGGTCGCCCTGTTCATCGCCTTCCCTTGGCTGATAACATGGTTGCCACAAACAATGCTGAATTGACATTGACTCAATCGTCCGATCTCCTGCAAATAGAAAAAAAATAAAAAGGAGTAGGTAAATGGACTTCACACTCACGGAAGAGCAACATGCCATCGTCGAGAATGTCGCGGCGCTGTGCGCCCGTTTCGACGACAATTACTGGCGGGAAAAAGATCGAACGGGCGACTTCCCGTTCGATTTTCACGCCGCCATGGCAAAGGATGGCTGGCTCGGGATAACGATGCCGGAAGAATATGGCGGTGCCGGGCTTGGCGTCGTTGAAGCCGCCCTGATGATGCATACCGTTGCAAAGTCCTCTGGTGGTATGTCGGCAGCCTCGGCAATCCATATCAATATTTTTGGCCCCCATCCGATCGTTGTCTTCGGAAGCGACGAACAGAAAAATCGCTGGCTGCCGCCGCTTATCAAGGGTGAGGTGAAATCCTGCTTTGGGGTAACAGAGCCCAATGCCGGACTGAACACGACTGCGCTTCAGACACGGGCAGAGAAAACCTCAGGCGGATATCTGGTAAACGGCCGGAAGATCTGGACAACGACGGGCCAGGAAGCTGACAAGATCATGCTGCTCGCCCGGACGACGCCGAAGGAGAAATGCAAAAAGGCGACTGACGGCCTCTCGCTTTTCTATACCGACATGAACCGCGACTATATGGATGTTCGGGTGATCGACAAAATGGGCCGCAAGGCCGTTGATTCAAACGAGGTTTTTATTGATAACCTCCCCGTTCCCGAAGAAGATCTGATTGGCGAAGAGGGCAAAGGATTTTACTATCTTTTACACAGTCTCAATCCCGAACGTGTTCTTGTCGGCATTGAAGCAATTGGGATTGGCATGAACGCACTGGAACGTGCCTCGAAATACGCCCGCGAACGGGAGGTGTTTGGAAGGCCGATAGGTCAAAACCAGGCCATACAACATCCGCTGGCGGAAAACTGGATGGAACTGGAGGCCGCTTACCTGATGGCGATGAAGGCCGCCTCAAACTACGATGCCGGGCTTGAAGCAGGCGTCTATGCCAATGCGACAAAGTACCTTGGTGGCGAAGCGGGTTTTAAAGCCTGCACACAGGCCGTCATGACTCACGGCGGCATGGGATATGCCAAGGAGTTTACTGTTGAGCGCTTGATGAGAGAAGTGATGATCTGCCGCATCGCCCCCGTAAGCCCGCAGTTGGTGCTTTGTTATGTCGCGGAAAAAGCGCTGGGCATGCCCAAGTCCTACTGATACACGCCTCCAAAACCAAAGGTAAAAACAATGACTACTGCCAAAGACGGGCCGCTGACCGGCCTGCGTGTTGTCGATCTAACCTCAGTGCTTCTGGGCCCCTATGCGGCCCAGATCCTGGGAGACATGGGTGCCGATGTCATCAAAGTCGAAGGACCGGAAGGAGACACTACCCGTGATCTCGGACCGCGGCGATCCCCGGGCATGGCGGCAATCTATCTAAATGCAAACCGGAATAAACGTGCGCTTTGCATCGATCTGAAGTCAGAGGAAGGCCGCGCCGCCTTCCTTAAACTGGTAAAAACGGCGGATATCTTCCTGCATAATATGCGCCCTTCCGCCATCAAGCGGCTTTCTCTCACCTATGAGGATTTACGAGCAACAAACCCGAATCTTATCTACTGCGGCGCCTATGGTTTTAATCAGGATGGCCCATATGCCGATAAACCGGCATATGACGACATGATTCAGGGGGTGAGCGGTCTGGCGGCCAGTCAGTCACAGTTAATGGGACGGCCCGGCTATATGCCGACGGTCATCGCTGACAAGGCGACAGCCTTAACCGCCGTCTATGCCATAACCATGGCTCTTTATCATCGGGA
>PAKP01000013.1 GCA_002706985.1 Sneathiella sp.
ACGTGTTACTCCCTGTATCGTCGCGGGGTCCATCGCCGTCAGACGCCCCAGATGATTTTGCGAAAGTTCCCCCTCGTCCCTCAGCTTTACAAGTGCTGCGAACTGGGTCGGCGTTATCTGCTCATGCCCCATGTAGGACTGGAAGATAGCGCTGGCGCGTTGATGCGCCCGGCGCAGCAGATGCCCGATATGCTCTTCAACGTGATAATCATCGATTGAACGCCCCGTCTCCTCCTCGGGTTTCGAAGAATTCGCATACACCATATCTGCTATTGTTTCCATATCATGGATCCGGATAATAACCTGCCAAGGGAGAGCCAAAATGCAGTTATTTTACGACTGTAACAGCTTCCCGCCCTTTTTCAATGAGACTCATTCCGTCCGTCGAGACCTGTATTTTCGTGACGGAGCAATGATCGGGTTTAAAAACGATCACATTCTTGCTCTCTTCAATCGCCCCGACGATCGCGTTGATAACGACAAAATGAGTGACAAAAACTGCATCTTGTTTCTGACCCGATGTAAAATCGAGAATGGCAGATCTCCAGCCGTTCAGTCTGTCGGACTGCTCTTGCCATGTTCCCGCCATTACGCGTGTCAGCCAGCTACGACGATCTCCAAAATCAACACCATCAGACGGCACCTCAGATAATTCCGGCGTGATGATCGCTTCCTTTTGCCAAAGCCCGGCAAGCGGCTCCGCTGTTTCCCTGGTGCGACAAAGCGGGCTGCAATATAGATTGGAAACCGGAATTTCATTGTATAACCGGTCTGCCATTTGCGCTGCCTGAACAGCCCCGCGTTCACTCAGCCCCGGATCAAGGGCATTGTCCCATGAGCCGGCAGCCTCGCCATGGCGAACCAGATAAATTGTTGTGGTCACACGCGCTCCTTCCACGTCGAAACAGGCCCTTTCCAAAGACTATCTCGCCTAAACATTAAAAACCACATCATAAACGGGAAATTTATAATAGCATCAGTGATAGTTACTCAAAATAGTCACAATAAATACTCTATTATGGTGTATTATATAAAATTATTTCAATTGACAGGGGTTAAAACTTCACTTAATCGTCAAGTACACATGTTTGCAATTATTTGAGGGGCGTAAATGTGGAATACCACAGCATGACCTAGAGCCGGAATGCGACAATGAACCATGTACAGTTAAAAGCGTTTCATGCCGTGGCAGAATCAGGGGGATTTTCCACCGCAGCAAAAATTTTGGGGCTTACCCAGCCAGCGGTCACATTACAGGTTCAGGCTCTGGAACAAAGCTACAACACAAAACTGTTTAAGAGACGCGGTCGGAAGACCGAAATCACGGCATCGGGGAAATTACTTCTCAATATTTCAAAACGGATCTTCAGTCTGGAGGATGAGGCGCACACGCTCCTATCTTCACTTGGCTCATTGGAAATCGGCTTTTTGAAAATCGCAGCAACCTCTTCCCTGCCGTCCCTCTCCTTTTTATCTGCATTTCAAGCGCAATATCCTGGCATCCATTTTTCATTTACCACAATATCCACAGAAATAGTCGATGAGGAGGTTCTGGATTTTCGGGCGGATGTCGCCATCCATCATGCTCCGACGAAAGACAAGAGACTGTTTTGCTTAAAGGTCGAGGAAGCCCCCCTAAAGCTCGCCGTCTCGAAAAAGCATCCCTGGTCAAAGAAAAAAGTAATGGCGTTGGATGACATAAGAGATCAAGTGATCATACTTCCTTTTGATATGGACGCCGTCCGGGAAATCCGGGGACATTGGTCGAAACTCATCCAAAATGAGGATGAACAGGTTCTGAACATGCAAAACAAGGAGATCGGCCGCGAGGCGGTCGCAAATAATCTGGGCATTGCCTTCTTTACGGAAACGGACATTCGCTGGGACAAGCGCATTCATGCAATTGACATAAAGGACGAGCGCCTGAAGGAAGATACCTATATTACTTGTCTTGCCGAGGAGCGGAACTCGCGTCTGATATCGTCTTTTCTTGCGGCGGCAACCAAACAGCGCAAGACATACTAGAACCCGCTACATTGCGTAAGACACTTTATTTGGTTGTTTTTCCGTTTCCAACTCAACGGTCATGCCTTCCCGGGCGACAAATGCTTGTGGCCAGGCCTGTGCGGCGTCTTTCGCAATCTGATCCATGAAGGCATCATCATGGGAAGGGTCATGATGGAAAATAGCCAACTGACCAACATTGGCGGCCTTGCATAAGCGTACGCCCTCCTGCCAGGTGGAATGCCCCCATCCCTTGAACTTCGGGTATTCTTCGTCGGTGTAGGTCGAGTCATAAATGACAAGGTCCGCGCCTTCGATCAAATTCAGGATATCCTGATCCGGGCGGCCAATAACATGCTCTGTGTCCGTAATGTAGCAGATGGATTTGCCGCCATATTCTATCCGATAGCCCGTCCCGCCGTCCGGGTGTTTCATGGGGGCGGTACGGACATTAATACCATCCCCCAGGGAGAAGCTGTCTCCCGATTTGAAATCCTCAAATGTGAGATTGGCTGCGAGCTCGGCGAACGGGACAGGAAATGTCGGCTGACACATTTGCGATGAGAGAACCTTCTTGATTCCCCCCAATTCGCTCAGATGACCGGCCATAACCTTGATATTTACATCATCGCGATAAATCGGGCTGAAAAACGGAAAGCCGTTAATATGATCCCAATGGGTGTGCGACTGCAGGAAGAGGTAATCCTTCAGGCCACGGTTCATAAGGCATTCACCGAGTAACCTTACACCCGTCCCAGCATCAAGAATGATAACGCGTTTATTAATGACGACTTCAACGCAGGAGGTATTCCCGCCATATTTCATATGATCAGCGGAAGGCGTCGCGATTGACCCTCGAACCCCCCAGAACTTCACATGCATACTCATTAAGTCGACATCACTCCTTATGTTCAGAAAGGTTTAATGTATCTAATGTGATGTCACCAAACGATGAAAAACACCCTGTTTATGGCCATTTTGTAACCTAGATCACGAAAATTTGGCCCAAATTGGCCAAAAAGTGACTTAAGAATATCTCTAATTTGCTTCCCGAGTTAGAATCTGCTCTGTCAACTGAACCCAGTAATTGGCGCCAAGAGGCAGGATTTCGTCATTAAAATCGTAATTGGGATTATGAATATGGCAGCTTCCCTCACCGGCGCCATTGGCAATCATGATATAGCAGCCCGGACGCTCCCGCAGCATCCATGAGAAATCCTCTGCTCCCATGACCGGTGTAACATCCTTATTCACATTTACATCACCCACGAGTTCTGTCGCCGCTGCGACGGCCAGATCCGTCTCATCCGCCGTGTTAATTGTCGGAGCGTAACGCCGGTCATATTTAAATTCGCATTTCGCGCCATGCGCCTCCGCAATCCCGACAGCAAGCTGACGCATCCGGTTCTCAATCATATCCTGGACCGCCGGATCGAATGCCCGCGTTGTTCCACTCATCACCACATCCTCGGGGATGACATTTCCGGTGTGGCCACCGTGAATTTGGGCGACCGTCACAACGGCTGACTGAAGCGGATCGACATTACGGCTAACAATATTTTGCCAGGCCTGGATAATTTCGGCCGAGATGACAACCGGATCCGTTGTCTGATGCGGGAAGGCGCCATGTCCGCCAACACCGATCACCCGCGCCTCAAAAAAATCCGCAGACGCCATGATGGGCCCCTTGCGCACGGCAAATGTCCCCACTTCATGTCCGGGCATATTATGCATTCCATAGACACTATCGACGGGAAATTTTTCAAACAGGCCATCACTGATCATAACCCGCCCGCCAGCCACATTTTCCTCTGCGGGCTGGAAGATAAAACGGACCGTTCCGTCAAAGTTCTTTGTTTCCGCCAGATGCTTGGCCGCGCCCAGCAGCATCACCGTATGACCATCATGGCCACAGCCATGCATCTTCCCGTCGACCTGAGACCGGTGCTCGAATTCATTGAGTTCCTGAAGATCCAGGGCATCCATATCCGCCCGAAGACCGATTGCCCGGTTTCCACTGCCATTCTTCAGGGTGCCGACAACGCCCGTCTTCGCCAGGCCACGATGCACTTCAATTCCAAAGCTTTCCAGTTTTTCCGCCACGAAATCCGATGTTTCATACTCCTCGAACGCAGTTTCAGGATGCTTATGAATGCGATGACGCCATTCGGTCATTTCGCTGTGCAACTCTTTCAGTTCAGGAAGTATTTTCATTATTCTCGTCCTTTGAAGGAAAATTCCGGCGTAATTTTATAAGACACTATCACAGGCCGGAGGACAAATAAAAGCCGGGATTAGCGCGGTATTTATAGCCAAGACGCAAACATCCTTTGATTCTTTCACGGTGTGGACTAGAAATCATGACAGTTTTATGACAATTAGGCCCCTACTCTGAAAACAGGCTTGGTGACAATATGGTAAAGCAAACACTCGATAAAGATCTTGATCGTATCGAGAAAATTGGTACCGAGGCAATGCACAGCAGCGCCCGATACAAGGCGCTCGCGCTGGCGGTTCTGTTTTTGCTGATAGTCTGGGCCTTTTCCGCAAGCGTTACCACTGCGGGCGAACATTCCACCCTGATTATCATTGCCGCGATTATTGGCGGGTATATGGCGCTCAATATCGGTGCCAACGACGTTGCCAACAATGTCGGACCCGCCGTCGGCTCACGTGCGCTGACCATGTTCGGTGCCCTCGTCATCGCCGCCGTATTCGAGGCGGCAGGCGCGATTCTGGCGGGTGGCGATGTCGTCAACACTATTCAGAAAGGCATCATAAACCCGGCCTCGATGCAGAACAGCGAGGTATTCATCTGGGCCATGTTGTCGGCGCTGTTTGCCGCGGCGCTCTGGGTGAATATAGCGACCTGGGTGGGCGCGCCGGTTTCAACCACCCATGCCGTTGTCGGAGGTGTGATGGGCGCCGGCATTGCGGCGGCAGGCTTCAGTATCGTTGATTGGGGAACCATGAGCGCCATCGCCGCGAGTTGGATCATCTCTCCCGTTATGGGCGGGGTCATCGCCGCCCTTTTCCTCGCGTTCATTAAATACAATGTCATCTACAAGGAGGATAAGGTCTCCGCTTCCCGGCGCTGGGTGCCGTTGCTGGTGGCGATTATGGCGGGCGTTTTCTCGGCGTATCTTGTGACCAAGGGGCTTAAGCGAATATGGAGGCCGGATCTCGTAACCGTTATTGCGATTTCTCTGGCGTTTTTTGCCGGTACTTACGCCATCGTCAAACCCATCATTCATCGCACTTCCAAGGGGATGGAAAATCGGAATAAATCCGTTCGTGCCCTGTTTACAATTCCCCTTATCTGTTCCGCCGCACTTCTATCCTTTGCCCATGGGGCCAACGACGTCGCCAATGCGGTCGGCCCGCTTGCCGCAATCGTGGAAACCTCCACTTCCGGCGCCATCGATGCCAAGGTGGGCATCCCGCTCTGGGTCATGCTGATCGGTGCAGCGGGCCTGAGCGCAGGGCTCTTCCTGTTTGGACCCAAGTTGATCCGGACGGTTGGCGAACAAATCACCAAAATGAATCCAATGCGGGCGTATTGCGTCGCTCTGTCGGCTGGCATTACCGTATTGATTGCATCAGCACTCGGCCTGCCCGTGAGTTCCACTCATATTGCTGTCGGTGCCGTGTTTGGTGTCGGCTTTTTCCGTGAATGGGATACAGAGCGACGCGCAAGGAAACTGCGAGCCAGCATGCGAGACGAGAAAATCCATCCTGACAGCAACCTGCCGGCGACTGATCTGGACCAAACCGAGAATCGCCCGAAAAAGCTGGTTCGGCGCTCCCAGTTAATGACCATTGTAGCAGCCTGGGTGATTACCGTACCTTCTGCGGCCCTGCTCAGCGCCGGTATTTTCCTGACCGTATCCTATTTTGCCGAATAGATTTAAATTCTCATTCGTCCCCAAGAAACATCTGTCTGTCACGCTGGAACTGGTCATATAAAAAGTCGAGAAGCGCGCGCATACGCTGCGCCCTGACAAGGTCACGGTGGGTCAACAGCCACATATCGATTTTCTGGTCAATGTCTCGCGGGAACAGCCTGACAAAACGACCGTCTTTCGGGACAAGATAATGGGGAACGAGAAATAATCCAATTCCATGGGAGACGGCTGCAATCTGCGCCGCGACTGTGTCGCAGCGAAACTTTATCTGGGCCGGGGACGCCAGCTCCCCAAGCGCGGAACTCAGGACAAAATCATTTGGTCCCGACTGCCAGCCAACGAAGTCATGATGGATGAGGTCAGCAATGGTGTTGGGCATCCCCTTCTTCTCAAAATAAGCCTTGGCACCATACAAGCCAAACCCGGCCTGCCCAACCTTCCTGCCAACAAGATCTGAGACCCGAGGATTCGCGAGACGAAGAGCGATATCCGCCTCACGTTTACGCAAATCAACGACAGATATGTTGAGCATCAGCTCAAACTGGATATTCGGATGGCGCTTCTGAAATTCGCTCAGCTTCGGGGTCAGCCAGTAGCTGCCAAATCCTTCGGTCGCGGAAACACGGATCAAACCGGAAAGCGATTTATCCATGCCGCGTATCTGCTGCTCTGCGCCAATGAGATCGGCCGACACTCTCTCGATCCGCGCGCGAATCCGCTGTCCGGCCGGAGTCAAAAGATACCCATGGGAGGCTCTCTCGAACAGGCGCGTCTCAAGCCGTTTCTCAAGCTCGGCAATCTGCCTGCCAACGGTGGGCTGTGATACTGACAGCTGCCGGGCAGCCGCGGAAAGGCTCCCTGTTTCGGCAACTGACAGAAAATATCGATATAAATCCCAGGACATTTTTATTCATTTTTGAATAGAGTATATTCAAATTTAGCATATTTTCGTTTTAATAAAAATTCTTATCTTCCAGATATAATTCCCGCAAGACAAGGAACCCGCGCGATGAATGCTTTGAACAAGAAAAAAGAGTTGGAGGAATCCCGCAAGGAAATGACGGGACTTCAGCAGATGCTGTCCATTATTGACGGCGGCACACCGCCGCCCATAGCGCGAACACTTGGATTTGATCTGTCCGAAGTTTCCCATGGCAAAGCCGTTTTCACGGGCATGCCCGGCGAAAAACATCTGAACCCGCTTGGCACCGTGCATGGCGGCTATGCGGCGACGCTACTCGATTCAGCTCTTGGATGCGCCATCCATACGGTGCTGGAGCCAGGAGAGAGATACACAACCGTCGATCTCAACATCAAATATCTTCGGGCGATGCTACCCGGCATGGGCAAAATCACCGTAACGGCGGAAGTCGTACATAAGGGCCGGAAGATCGCTACTTCAGAAGGCCGTCTGGTGGGTGAAGACGGCAAGGTGTACGCCACCGGCAATACGACCTGTGTCATCTATTGAGATAACTAAATGCTCCGTCAATAAGGCGCGGGCGAAACGCCGAAGACTAAACTGTGAAAATGGAAAAGCCCGGCATACAGGACGATGCCGAACAATACCCGCCACCATAGCGGCTTGATCGAGAGTTTCGCCTGGCCCTGAAGAATGGCGGCAAAGGGAATGTTGGATGTCCGCGATTTGAACCTACCCCACCCGTCTTTTAACTGCCGCGCCTTCTTTGCATCAATGAGCATGGTTCCTGCCAGGGCAAGCACCCCGAAGGTTCCGAAAAAGATAATCGCGGCAACATCCCCATTGTTAATGACATGGGTCAGCGACCATAAGGCAAAGCTCCACATCATGGGATGCCGAGTTATGGCATTAATGCCTTCAAAAGCGCTTTCGCGATCAATCAACTTTCCTGCGCCAATCGCCGTCGGATTAGGGCTCGTAATGCCGCCAACAAACAAGATCGAGGCAATCAACATCAGCAAAGCACCAAGATAGCGCCCGGCATTTCCTGCATCCCATAGCATGTCACCCGATGGGACCGCACGATAGGCAATGACCATCCACACCAGCAATATGAGAGAGACAAGGCTGAAGCCCGCCATATATCCATTCTCTCCCAGTATGGACACCAGCTTTCCACGCAGAAAACTGGACGGCACCACATGAATGAGAAGAAAGGCCAATGCCACGATAATAAGTTCACCCATGGTCCCGGTCATGATCTTGCCTCACCTGCAGATTATTGAATTGGGAAAGTTTGCCATTATTGGATGGATTGCAAAAGTGCCTTGCAACGGAAAACACGATATTTGAGAGCGCGGTCACAAAACAAAGCTCTGCAATCAATGGCGATCTGTGTGTTTATCAATGATCCGCCGCCCCTCTTCCGTCAGCTTACAAACGAGCCAGTCCGGCTTGATCGGATTATCGAACCAGGTTTGCACCCACCCCTTTTTCAAGCAGCTTTTGATCACCGTCTTGCTGATCTGTTGCCCGTTTGGATCAAAAATAGGAAGCTTTCCGCCCGGCTGGAAACGTCCGAGCCGAAGATATCTGAGTTGCGCCATTGTCGGGGGTCTTGATGCCATGAAGAAGCCTACCGTAAATTCAGTGCCGATAAAAGCCGCCGCCGTCAACGTAGCAAAATCGAAGCTTTTATTCTTTTTATAGCCGGTTTAAAACAAATGGCACATAAAAATGGGGGATGAGATGTCTATCGGTGCGGGTTATGTAAAATATTTTCCGGTTTCCTGGGAAGAACTTCATCGCAACGGGCGGGCGCTGGCCTGGCGGCTAATGGAAAAATCTCCCTTCAAAGGCGTTATCGCCGTCACCCGTGGCGGCATGGTTCCTGCAGCTATTGTCGCCCGCGAACTCGATATCCGGCATATCGATACGGTTTGCATAGCAGCCTATCGCGACGACAAGTCCGTTGGCGAGGTAAATTTGATAAAGGGTCTGGAGCTGCCGGATGACGGCGATGGTTGGGTCATCGTTGACGACCTTGTCGATAGCGGAATTACCGCACGGCATGTCAGAAAAATGGTGCCAAAAGCGCATTTTGCGACAATCTACGCCAAGCCGAAAGGGCTGGATCAGGTTGACACCTTTATCACGGAAGTGAGCCAGGATACCTGGATCCTTTTCCCCTGGGATCAGGCCCCTTCCTTCGCCAAACCCATTGTCGAAGAAACCCGGGCCGGAACCTAATTTTATGTCCCTCAAATTCGCCGCCAATATAAGCTTTCTCTATCAGGACCTGCCATTTCTGGATCGTTTCGCCGCCGCCGCCGATGATGGTTTTAAGGGCGTCGAGTATCTCTTTCCCTATGATTTCGACCCGGCGGAAATAAAAGACCACCTTGAGCAGAATAACCTTGAACAGGTCTTGTTCAATGTTCGGGCCGGTGACTTTGCGAAGGGAGAACGCGGTCTTGCGAGCCTGACCGGGCGGGAAGCAGAATTTCAGGCAACGGTCCATCAGGCGATCGAGTATGCCGAAGCTCTTGGTTGCACGCGGCTGCATGTAATGGCCGGTATTCGTGACACCACCGTCACCCATGATACGCAACTCGCGGTCTACCGGCATAATTTGCGTATTGCCGCTGCGGCCGCGGAACCTTCCGGCATCACTATTCTGATCGAGCCTATTAATAGCAAGGACATGCCTGGTTACTTCCTCGAAAGCGTGAGCATGGCGGCAACGCTCATTGAAGAAATCAACCATCCAAGCCTTCGTTTGCAGTTTGATATCTATCATGTGCAGAAAACTGATGGCGATATCATCAGACAGTTCACGAACTTTGCCCCGCTCATCCGCCATATCCAGATTGCCAATCCGCCTGACCGATCCGAACCGGACAATGGTGAGATTAATTATCCCTATATTTTCGACTTTCTCGAGAGCGAAGGCTACGACGGCTGGATCGGTTGCGAATATACGCCTTCGTCAGGAACGACAGAGACTCTCGGCTGGGCGCGGGAATATTTAGGCAGATAGCGATAAAAAGCCTTGAAATTATTGAAACTTTAAAACATTCGCGATACATCTGGTATTCAGGCAAATAGTTTGCCCAATAAAAATAAATGGACTGGATGAATGGCTGCCTATGGCCGTCTCTGAAAATTCCCGCACCGGGGAAAAAATTCTTAGCCCGATCCGCACCGCGACAAGTAGCACGCCGGTTAAACTGATAGTCTGCGCCATTGCCATCGGTCTGCTCGCCGGGTATGGCGCAGTCGGCTTTCGTATCGCAATCGCGGAAATACAGCGCCTATTTTACGGATTTAACAGCCATGATGTTGTTTCGCAGGTGGCCGACCTGCCATGGTGGCATATTATGGGCGCCCCGGTGGTTGCCGGATTGATCATCGGGTTATTCTGGAAATTTATCCTGCCAGGACACCGCGCTCAGGGTGTCGCCGATGTCATAGAAGCGGTGATCGTAAATCGCGGCAAGATGAAGCTCATTCCGGGATTAGGGGCCGTTTTTGTCAGCGCCCTTACATTGGGCGGCGGCGGATCAAGCGGACGTGAAGGGCCCGTCGTTCATTTTTGCGCCCTTATCGCCAGCCAGCTTGGACAGCTCATGCGGCTGCCCTCCAAATATTACCTGACCCTGATTGCCTGTGGTGTCTCTTCTGGCGTCGCTGCCTCCTTTAATGCGCCCATCGCCGGCATGTTCTTCGCCCTTGAGGTGGTGGTCGGGTCGCTCGCAACACAAGCCTTTGCGCCTATCGTGATTGCCTCTGTAATCGGCACCGTTATCAGCCGGATTTATGTTGGTGATTTTCCGGCCTTTATTATCCCCCGCTACGAAATCGTGACGCTTTGGGAGTTCCCGGCAATTGCCCTGTTGGGTGCCGTCGCCGCGCTTGTCTCCCTGATTTTTATCTGGAGCATCAAATTCTCGGAACAGACCATAGACCGCTTTCATATTCCGGAGGTATTACGCCCCGCGGCGGGCGGACTGGTTCTCGGCGGCATCGCTGTTTTCTTCCCGCATGTTATCGGCGTTGGCTACGAGGCAACGGACAATGCCCTTAAAGGAAATTATACGCTTCTGCTGTTGTTGACCCTGATTGTAGTCAAGACAATTGCCGTTGGCATCACCTTCGGCTCCCGTTTTGGCGGCGGGTTTTTCTCGCCGGCCCTGTTCATTGGCGCCATGACGGGCGGTGCATTTGGCCTAATTGCGGCAACTGCTTTTCCGCAAATGGCAGCCAGTCACGGCCTCTATGCGATCATCGGTATGTCCGCCGTGGCGGCATCGGTTCTTGGGGCACCGATTTCCACAATCCTGATCGTCTTCGAACTGACAGGTGACTACAAAATCTCTATCGCCGTCATGGTTGCCGTTTCCGTGGCGACGCTTATCACCAAGCATCTGGTCGGTCGCAGCATCTGGCAGACGCAGCTTTTGAATCGCAATGTTGATGTTAATGAAAGCCGTGCGTTGCGGGCACTCAGCTTTCGCCAGGTACGCGGGATAATGGACCGGGAATTCATCGAAGTGCCCAAGCAGACAACGATGCAGGAACTTCGCAAGATCATCAGCAACACAAATCATGACAAGTTCGTTGTAGTCGAACCGGAAACCCATGAATTTATCGGCCGCATTGATTACAGCGATATCAAGACCGGCCTGTTCGGAGATGAGCCAAGAGAGAATTTAACCGCGCTCGATCTCGTTCACGAAGGCAGCCCCGTCCTGTTCCCGGATACCAGCCTTAAATCCGCCGTTGAAATTATCGAAAAAGCCGGAATCGACCATATTCCTGTCATCAACAGGGCGGTTGAGCGGCGCCTGATTGGCATCCTCCACCACAAAGACCTGCTCCATGCCTATAACGCTGCCTTGCTCTCCGCGCAGGACGATACCCGCGATAAAGTTTTCCGGTAATTTCGATGATAGGCGGTAGCTTCGCGTCTGTGCTTGGGCTATATCTTGACCCATGGAAGACAGATTTGACATCGGCAGTTTCGAAGACACAGGGACACGCCCCGAAGACGGTAATTTCAAATATCTTGACGGGCTGAACAGCGGCCAGAAAGCAGCTGTTGAAGCACTCGACGGACCGGTTTTGGTGCTTGCCGGGGCTGGCACAGGTAAAACCCGGGTCCTCATTTCCCGTCTCGCCCATATCCTCAACTGCCGGGATGTCCGCCCATGGGAGATTCTCGCCGTTACCTTCACCAACAAGGCTGCCAATGAGATGCAGGAGCGAACGGCAAGTATTGTCGGCCCGCAGGCAATCGAGATCAAGCTCGGTACCTTTCATGCCATCGGTGTCTGGCTTCTTCGCCGCCATGCAGAACTGGTCGGTCTTGAGCGAAATTTCAATATTCTTGATACGGATGATCAGCTTCGCCTGCTGAAGCAGATCATGGCCGAGCAAGGCGTCGACCAGAAGAAATGGCCGCCACGTGGTCTCGCCGCTGTCATAGACCGATGGAAAGACAAAGGACTGCGGGCAGATCAGGTTCAGGGGCCGGAAAGCTCCGATTTTGCACATGGAAAAGCGGCCGCGCTCTATGCTCTCTATCAGGAGCGGCTGGCCGCCCAGAATGCCTGCGATTTCGGGGACCTGCTGCTTCATGTGTTGACACTGTTTCAGAAAAACCCCGATATTCTCGGCATATACCAGAACCGGTTCAAATATATCCTCGTGGATGAATATCAGGACACAAATATCGCGCAGTATCTCCTGCTTCGGCTGCTTGCCCAACGGCACAGAAATATCTGCTGTGTAGGTGATGATGATCAGTCAATCTATGGCTGGCGCGGGGCCGAGGTTGGCAATATTCTGAAATTCGAGGATGACTTTCCGGGCGCAAAGGTGATCCGGCTTGAAAGGAACTATCGTTCCACATCCCATATTCTGGGCGCGGCATCGGGGCTAATTGCAAACAATGAAGGGCGCCTCGGCAAGACCCTGTTTACGGAAGGCAATGATGGGGAAAAGGTTATCCTGAACGGCCTTTGGGACAGCCCGAACGAGGCCCGCTGGATCGCCGATGAAATAGAAAACCTGGAGCGCAAGGGCACAAGCCTTCAAGAAATCGCCATTCTGGTTCGCGCCAGTTTCCAGACCCGCGACTTTGAAGAATGCTTTCTGAGCATGGGGATAAAATACCGTGTCATCGGAGGCCTGCGGTTTTATGAACGCCGGGAAATCCGCGATGTGCTGGCCTATTTACGTGTCATAAACCAACCGGACGACGATCTCGCGTTCGAGCGGATTTATAATCTGCCGAAGCGGGGCCTGGGTGATAAGGCACTCGAAAAACTGCGGGCACTCGCACGTGCGGAAAATCTGTCCCTGTCCCGTGCCGCAAGGCTTGCGGTCGAGAAAGATGTCTTCAAGGGCAAGCCGCAGGCAGCCCTGAAGAACCTGATGGATTGTTTCGACGATTGGCGCGCTCAGAAAGATCTGATCCCGGCCGACGAGCTGGTCGAAGCGGTCATGGAGCAAAGCGGTTATTTCGACATGTGGCGTCAGGACAAATCACCGGAAGCCGAGGGGAAACGCGAAAACCTGAAAGAACTTATCCCGGCAATTGCGGAATATGAGAGTCTTGCGCAGTTTCTAGAACATGTGTCCCTCGTGATGGAGAATAATGCAGACAACACAAGTGAGATGGTCAGCCTGATGACCCTACATGCCGCCAAGGGGCTTGAGTATGACGTGGTGTTCCTCCCCGGCTGGGAGGAAGGCCTGTTTCCGCACCAGCGGGCGCTCGATGAAAATGGCCTCAAAGCGCTGGAGGAAGAGCGGCGTCTCGCCTATGTCGGGATTACGCGCGCAAAAAAGCGCTGTTATATCAGCCATGTCAGCAACCGCCGGATCCATGGCCAGTGGCAATCCTCGATCCCCAGCCGTTTTGTCGATGAGCTCCCGCGCGACCATATGAGTGATCAGTCCGATCAGGGAATTTATAATACCACACGCATAAGCGAAGGCTTTTCCCACGCGAGCTGGCGGAATCCGGACAGTTCTCATTTGAAAGAAATTCTGGAAAAGCGGGCGAGTGCCAATCAGAAGCTTGTCGATAACAGCACCAAACCGGTAGGCAGCGCCTCAAGTGACGGAAGGTTTTCCGTCGGCAGCCGTATTTTCCACCAGAAGTTCGGATATGGCAGAATTATCCGCAAAGACGGCCCCAAGCTGGAAATCGCTTTTGAGAAAGCCGGCGTCAAGAAAGTGATGGAAAACTTTGTCCAAAATACCTGATCCTGCGCTTTGGCAGCTCACCGTCACTCTCCCGCTTGGGCAAACCGATGCCATATCCGACATATTTGAAGATGTCGCGCTCACCGTCTCGATGGAAGAAGCGGTTAGCGATGGTTCTTTATGGCGGCTGGATATCCTTTTTTCCGGTGAGCCGGAAGCCTATTTGCTGGACCAGCTTCCCGCTGATCTCGCCTTCGAACTTGTGCCGCTTGTGCAGAAAGACTGGGTGAGTGAAAGCCAGAAGATGCTGCCACCGGTCGATGCCGGCCAGTTCTATATTCATGGCTCGCACGACACGCCGCATCCCGCCATTTCCCGCCATGATCTGGTGATTGATGCAGGCCGCGCATTCGGCACAGGGCTTCACGAAACGACTTACGGATGCCTGCTGGCCCTGCATGATTTGCGGAAAAACACGATAGTCAACAACCCACTGGACCTTGGTTGCGGCTCGGGCGTTCTTGCGCTCGCCATTGCGAAAGCCTGGGGAAAGCCGGTGATCGCCAGCGACATTGATCCCGCGGCAGTGGCCGTAACACGCGACAACGCTAGGAAAAATCATCTATCGCCGTTTGTTACCGCGGTTCAAGCGGTCGGGCTGCAAAGCCGGACATTGCAGAAATCTGCGCCATATGACCTGATCGTTGCCAACATACTGGCCTGGCCTCTGGTGAAAATGGCGCCCGACATCGGCAAGGCACTCTCCAGAAGTGGCGTATTGGTGCTCTCCGGGTTGTTACAGTCACAGGAAGTTATGGTAAGCCGCGCGTATTTGCAGCAGGGTCTGAAGCTAAGGCGACGTTACAATATCGGCAGTTGGAGTGCCTTAGTGCTGAACCGATAGGGTTCTGCTTAAAATTATGACGGCCGATCCGCCTCACTTTGGGGGAGGCAAAGGCGGACCGGCCGGTGACGATCAACCTGCTTTACGGTGATCGTTCGTGTTGCTTGGCTGTGCCAGATTATCATTGGCCCGGTCTTTTCTGTTTCCGTTGACCGCAGCCTCGACTTCGCTACGTGTCAGGCCAATGTCAGCCAGTTGCCGTGAGTCCATTGCCATTAAATGAACATATGCAGCACGGGCCTGCTGGGCCTCGATAAACTTGTTCATCAGCTTGCGCCAGAAGCCTACTTTTGTCGTCGTTTCCATTTCTCTTTTTCCCTCAACAGCCAGTTCAATATCTGATCTGGTAATTCCGATATCTTTCAATTCGCGATCCGTCATCGCAAACAGAGTTTCTTTTGCCGCCTCCAACTGACGGTATTCCTTATATTTGCCAACCGTCGCCCGATACATTTTCTGAAGAGCATCGGCCAAGAACTCGCTTCTCAGTTCATGCGCTTTTTTAATATACTTTTCTGTATCGATAACGATCTTGTTCGTGTTAATCGGCTCTATAAAAGCCAATGCTTCAATTTCTTTTTTGCCATAGCTAATCATCTTACTGCTCCATCAAAATTCTTTATCGCCCTCTTGGGCGGTCATCACCGGGTATAGCTCTCCGTCGTCGACCCCGGACAATTCTCGTTCGCGGCCCATCGCGTAAATCCAACACCATCATTCACCGCCACACTGAGGGGCCCCTTTGTCAGGTCAACAACGACTTCCGTTTTTTCCTTGGCAAGGCGCATGTGTTTTCGCATAGACTGCAAGAGCGTCGAAATTTTGAAATGCTGAGGACACGTTACAGTATTGAACAGGGTTCCCATGACGGATCCAAACTGCAAATTCTGTGCGTTGCCAGCTTTCTCGATTCTTGCGTACATTTGACTTTCCTTACCTACGTTCTTGATGAGGAATATATTGCACTGCATTCATTAAATAACAATGACTTACATCACATTTTTGCCCGCTAAGATCGTAACGGTGCATTGCATAAATTGCATAGCTCGCGTTGCACTTATGCGAAAAAGCGCCATATCTCATTGCAAAGCCCTTTGTTTTCAGGGGATGCAGCAGAAGTCAGGAAATATCGATGGAATTCGCTGAGTTAAACCAGATCATCACAGGATTAACACCCGAAGCAGGCGACAGTGAAACAGTTCGCCTGCTGCGTGCCGCCGCCGCGGCACCGCCACGGGCAGATGAGGACGTTCTTCTCCATCAGCTTTTTCCAAGTCTTTCGGAAGCGGAATTCCAGAAATTGCAATCTGCAAGGGATGCTCTCCGCAAGGACCTAAGCGCGATCGTCCTTAACCCGGCGGCATCGAAAGACCGGCTGGAGAAATTAAGGGCTGAAATGGCGCGAGAACAAATTGACGGGTTTATTGTCCCCCTCAATGACGAGTTTCACGGTGAGGCCGCTCCACTCGCTGCCGAACGGCTGAAATGGCTGACAGGTTTTACGGGTTCTGCGGGCGTTGCCGCCGTCCTGAAAGACCAGGCCGCTATCTTCGTTGACGGCCGCTATACTCTTCAGGTCCGCAATGAAGTGGATACAACTCTTTTCACGCCCCGTCATGTGAGCGAGGAACCGATGACCGCCTGGCTGTCCGAGAATATGAAAGCTGGTGAGACACTTGCCATCGATCCGTGGCTGCATACTGAAAATGGTGTGAAAACCTTGAAAAAACATACGGCGGATAACGGGATAACCCTCAAATCCGTTCCGGAAAATCCGATCGACAAGGTATGGGATGATCGCCCCCAAAAGCCCCTGGCTCTCGTAGTGCCTCATGAAAAGCAGTTTGCTGGCGAAGAATCTGCAAGCAAGCGCAACCGCATTGCAGCAGGCCTGGCCGAGAGGAATGTCGATTCCGTTGTCCATACGCTGCCCGATGTCGTCGCCTGGCTACTGAATATTCGCGGGGCTGACTTGCCCTGTACGCCTTTTGCCCTCGGGTTTGCGATCACCTATCAGGATGCGACGGTCGATCTTTTTATCGACGAGATAAAGTTCGCACCAACCATGCGGGAGCATTTGGGCAATATGGTCCGTGTAAAACCGCCTTCGGAGTTTGAGCAGACGCTCGCGACTCTTGGCGGCAAGCAGGTACAGATAGATCCCATGGTCACCAGCCAGCAGATTGTCGATCAACTGACCAATGCCGAGGCCAAAATTATCCGTGGCGAGGACCCTTGCCTGCTGCCAAAAGCGATCAAGAATGATACGGAAATCAACGGCACTCGCGAAGCCCATATTCGTGACGGCGCGGCGGTCGCGAAGTTCCTGCATTGGCTGTCTCAAAATGCGACGAGTGGCAATTTAGACGAACTGACAGCGGAAGCAAAGCTCAGATCGTTCCGAGAAACCGGCCAGAACTTCCGTGACCTCAGTTTTAATACAATTTCAGGCGCCGGCGCCAACGGCGCCATTGTCCACTATCGCGCCAGCAAAACAACCAATAAACCGCTAACACCGGGCTCTCTCTATCTTGTCGATAGCGGTGCGCAATATCTGGATGGCACGACAGACATCACCCGGACCATTGCAATCGGGGAGCCCAGCCCGGAAATGCGCCATCGTTTTACGCTGGTACTGAAAGGTCATATTGCCGTTGCTACGGCACTTTTCCCGAGAGGAACAACAGGGAGCCAACTTGACACCCTCGCGCGGGCGCCTCTCTGGGCGGCAGGCCTCGATTATGACCATGGAACCGGGCATGGCGTAGGCAGCTATCTCTCCGTTCATGAGGGACCGCAGCGAATTTCCAAGGCGCCGAGCACGGTATCCCTCATCCCCGGTATGATTATCTCAAACGAGCCGGGATACTATAAGACCGGTGCCTATGGTATCCGCATAGAAAATCTCGTTACCGTCACGAAGGTCACACCTCCGGACGGCGCTGAGCGGGAACTCTATGGATTCGAAACGCTTACTTTCGCGCCAATCGACAAGGCCCTTATTGATAAGGAAATGCTCAGCCCGTCCGAACTGAACTGGCTCAATAGCTATCATCTGCAAGTACGTGAAAAACTGACACCTCTGGTAGAGGGTGACGCGCTCACCTGGTTGCAGGAGGCGACGGCCCCCCTCTAGACGGGAGCAATCTCAGTTTCCGATCAGGTCAAGCCACTCCTGTTCGTTCAGGACGGTCACATCTAGATCTTTGGCTTTCTTAAGCTTGGATCCCGCATTGGCGCCTGCCACCAGATAATCCGTTTTGGCCGAGATCGAGCCGCTCACCTTTGCGCCAAGACCTTCGGCCTTCGCCTTCATTTCCTGACGGGTCATGAGTTCCAGCGTTCCGGTGAAAACGACTGTCTTTCCGGCAACGGCGCTGTCCTGAGTGGGCGGGTCGAAATTTGTCACCGTTATCTCGGCGAGCAGATCATCGAGCATTTCCTGATTACGGTCCTCACGAAAAAATTCGGTGACCGTATCTGCCACCGCGGCGCCGATCCCGTCAATATCGAGAAGTTCCGCATAGGCGTCCCCTGCATTATCACCGGTATCACTCATACTGGATCTGAGCTTGTCAAAACTGAGATAGTTTCGTGCCAGCAATCTCGCATTCCCCTGTCCGATATGCCGGATGCCCAGCGCATAGACAAAACGGTCAAGCGGCACTTCGCGCTTGTCATCAATGGCGTCGAACAGATTACGGGTCGCCTTTTCACCAAACCCCTCGCGGTTCTTAATCCGTTGCAGGTTGCCGGGTTCCGCATCCCGCTTCTCAAGAGTGAAGATATCGGCGGGCGTTTTAACCAAGCCATCCTGATAAAAGGATTCAATCAGTTTTGCCCCAAGTCCCTCAATATCCAGGGCATTGCGGGAAACAAAATGCTTAAGCCTCTCAACCGCCTGTGCCCGGCAGATCAATCCGCCTGTGCAACGGCGGACGGCATCCTCTTTACCAGTGGTCTCATTAACCTCCTTGACCGCATGACTGCCGCAAATCGGACAGCGGGTCGGGAATTCATAGGGCGCGCTATCCTTGGGGCGCTTTTCAAGGTTCACTTCCACCACCTGCGGAATGACATCACCCGCGCGCTGCACTACCACAGTATCGCCTATACGAATATCCTTCCGTATGATTTCATCTTCGTTATGTAAGGTTGCGTTAGAGACAACGACACCACCGACTGTGACCGGATGAAGCCGAGCAACAGGGGTCAGGGCACCAGTGCGGCCCACCTGAATCTCGATGTCCTCTATAATCGTTGTCGCCCGCTCCGCCGGAAATTTATGCGCTATCGCCCAGCGCGGACTCCGGCTGACAAAACCGAGGCGTGATTGCCATTCAAGACGATTAACCTTGAAGACAACGCCGTCGATATCATAGTCAAGCTCCGCTCGGAGTTCTTCAATCTTGCGATATGCGTCAATTGCTTCTTCCATGTTGGCGCAAACCTCTGATAGGGGGTTTACCGAAAAGCCCCAGTCCTTGAAGGTCGACAGTACTTCTGCCTGCGTCTGTCCCGGCACGCTGGATGCCTCTCCCCAGGCGTAGGCGAAAAAGCGCAGTTTCCGCGACGCGGTGATTGAATGATCGAGTTGCCGTAGGCTGCCGGCAGCTGCATTTCTGGGGTTGGCAAATATCTTGCCGCCGCTCTCCGCTTGCGCCTTGTTCAACTCGAGAAAATCCGCTTTCGACATATAAACCTCGCCCCGCACTTCAAACAAATCCGGGGGTGTCTTTGCGCCTGCAAATTCAAGAGGGAGGTCTGTGACACCCCGCAGGTTGGCCGTAATATCTTCGCCGACCTGCCCGTCACCGCGGGTGGCTCCCTGAATAAACCTGCCTTTCTCATATCGCAGGCTCGCGGAGAGGCCATCGATCTTCGGTTCGGCAAAAAATGCAACTTCCTCTGTCGGCTCTAGCCCGAGAAACCGCCGGATACGGCCTTCAAACTCACGAAGCTCATCGTTGCTAAAGGCGTTGTCGAGGGACAACATGGATACCTTATGCTTGACCTTGCCAAATCCCTTGGCCGGGGCAACACCAAGACTTTGGGACGGGCTATCGGGCGTGACCAATTCCGGAAACTGCGCTTCCAGCTCAAGCAGCTGTTTTCTAAGTTCATCATATTCCGCATCGGAAATGGCGGGATCATCTTCCCGGTAATAGGCTTCGTCATGCTTTTTGATGCTGTCAACGAGCGTCAGATGCGCTTCCTTGGCTTCCTCGGAAGTCATGTTCTTCAAATCCGCCATGGATTACCCCTCGATCAGGCTAAGGGCGGCGGCACGGGCTTCCGCCGTTATGCTGGCGCCTGAGAGCATGCGGGCAATTTCTTCCGTCCGGGCAGAAGGATCAAGGCGATCAACAGACGTTATCGTGACATTGTTCATTTCCGACTTCCGAATATTCCAATGAGCCTGACCCGCAGCGGCAACCTGCGGAGAGTGGGTGACAACCAGCACCTGCAATCCTTCTGCAAGACGACGCAGACGATCGCCTACCGCGTCCGCGGTTGCCCCACCGACACCCCGGTCGACCTCGTCAAATATCAGCGTCGGGGCTGATCCAACCTGCGCCAGCACAACTTTGAGAGCCAGCATAAAGCGGGACAGTTCACCGCCCGACGCGATTTTGATGAGTGGACCCGCAGCACTTCCGGGATTTGTCGCCACCAGAAAAGAAACCTTGTCTATGCCAGAGGGTCCCCAGTTACTCTCCGGCAGTTCACTGACAAACGTTGTGAATTTTGCCGCACCGAGTTTAAGCGGCTCCAATTCCGCCATGACGGCAACATCCATCTTCTTCGCAGCATCGGCGCGCCTCTCTGATAACTGTGTGGCGGCGTCAATAAACTCTTTTCGGGCTTCAGAGGCTGCTTTCTTTAGGGCTTCAACCTCTCGATCTCCATCCTCAACCGACTGTAGCCGCGCCATAAAGTTTTGCAGAAGCCGGGGGAGGTCTGTGACCTCGCATTTATGCTTGCGGGCCGCCGCTCTTAGCGCGAACAACCGCTCTTCCACCACTTCAAGGCCGGCCGGATCCATATCCAGGTCCCCTGCGACGGAATTGATAACGACCTGGGCCTCCGCCATTTCGATGGCCGCCCTTTCCAGACCCTCCAGTACAGGATCAAGCTTTCCCGCCGCTTTTTCAATCACCCGTTCGACGGCACGTGTCGCGGTCCGGATGCGATTTTCGACGCCGCCATGATCCGTAAGCGCCTTCTCTGCGTCCCGAAGAGCCTCCGCGATTTTCTCGGCATGCATCAGGTTGGAGCGCTGTATCGCCAGCTTTTCCTCCTCCTCTTCCTCCGGCGCAAGTTCCGTCAATTCCTCCACGACATGACGTAAGTATTCTTCATCAACACGAGCCTGTTCGATTTCCTGTAGGGCATGCGCCAGCTTTTCTTCGGCCGCCTGTAAAGTTTCGAACTTGCCTGCCGTCGTCGAAACGTCGCGGTCCAATCGCCCGTATTGATCCAGAAGTGCCCGGTGACTCCGCGCGTCCAGCAGGCCGCGTTCTGCATTCTGCCCATGAATTTCAACAAGAGCCTCGCCAACCATACGAAGCAGCCCGGCGCTCACAGCCTGATCATTGATGCTGGCGCGGCTGCGGCCATCAGCTCCGAGAGAGCGACGAAGGATAAGCGGCTCGCCCGGCTCAACTTCTATATCGCCCATGATTTCAAAAACCGGATGCACGGGGACAAGACTGAAGGTTGCCGTCACGGACCCCTGTTCCGCGCCCGCCCGCAGCAGACTTGTGTCCGCCCTTGCCCCAAGCGCAAGGGCAAGACTGTCAAGGAGTATGGACTTGCCAGCCCCCGTCTCGCCGGTCAGCACACATAGTCCGTTTTCAAAGGTAAGGTCCAGCTTTTCGATCAGTACAATATTGCGGATGGAGAGTTGTTCCAGCATTTCTGATCAGCGCACTAAAACACAGAGTTCCAGACTTTGACGATCCAGGAGTTCTCATCCGCCTCGGGCTTCAGATAGTTCGCGTCCAGCAAGGCATATGAATCCTGATACCACTCACTTCCCGGAAAGTTATAGCCCAGAACAGCCGCCGCCGTTTGCGCCTCCTGCGTTATACCGAGCATCAGATAGGCCTCCGTCAAACGATGCAGGGCTTCCGGTGCATGAGTGGTCGTCTGGTATTGCTCGACAACCGTCCGAAACCGGTTGATCGCACCGACCAGATATTTCTGACCGAGATAATATCGCCCGATCGCCATTTCCTTACCGGCCAGATGATCCCGTGTCAGATCGATTTTAAGGCGGGCGTCCTGCGCATATTCTGAATTGGGAAAACGCCGGACAAGATTCTGGAGGGCATCAAGGGCCTGACGGGTAACTTTCTGGTCCCGCTCCACCCCCGTGATTTGTTCATAATAAGAAATCGCGACCAGATAATAAGCATAGGCGACATCCTTGTTTCCGGGATGAAGCTCTATGTATCTCTCCGCCGCGAGAATGGCCTGATCATACTCATTGCTTTGATAATAGGCGAATGCCGACATTATCTGGGCTTTCGTCGACCAGATGGAATATGGATGCTGCCGCTCCACCTCGTCAAAATTACGGGCGGCGTCAAGATAGTTCTCGTTGTTCAGATCCGCCAGCGCCTGATTATACAGCTCTTCAACCGGTCGCTCGACATAGGCTTCCGGTTCATTAGAACTGCAGCCTGCGACCAGCCACAACAGAAGAAAACCGCCGAGCACCCGGGCGATTCCTGAATTTAATAATCGATGCAACTTATCCCTCTTGGCCCATGGCCGACAATCTTCAATAACTTTGTCATTTTATCCAATCCGCGTGTCAAGGGGAAGGTATGGTTTCAGTTTTCTTCATCTTCTGCAATAGCGATACTTATTCTTCACCTGCACGCATAAGTTTGACTTGGAGTAATGCCATAAATAATCCTCTCTATTGAGCATTTAAACAAGGCATTGAGACACATATTGATAAATTTATTTTATCTAATTACTGTTAGTTTTTATGCGTTTTCTTTTTCAAATTGCATGTGCTATATTACTTATAAGGGTGGAGTTGCAATTTAATTTTCTCCAAATGACACCAAAATCTTGGATTGCTTACACCACTCTCGACAGTAACTTAACGTAACAAAAAAATAAAATTTAGAAGTCTTAGAAAGGTACCAAACAAAAATGGGTAAAGTCGCGAAAAGAGTCGACGATCATGTCGGCGAGCGGATTCGTGAAAGAAGAACTATGATGGGATTAACCCAGGAGCATCTGGCCAAAGCGCTGGATATTTCATACCAGCAAGTTCAAAAATACGAAACAGGCGCAAACCGGGTAAGCGCTGGCCGTCTCTTTGAGATTGCCAAACGGCTGGAAGTTGATGTCGCATATTTCTTTGAAAATCTCGAACCGTCGACTACCAGCATTCCGCTGGAACATGGCGGCAAGAACAGATCAACGATCGAACTCGTCCGCAATTACAGTGAAATTGATGAACCAGCTGTGCGGTCTGCCGTCAGCGGTCTTATCAAAAGTCTGGCTGGTAAGGAGAGACGGCGCAAGTCCGCTTGACAATCAACTGAAAACAAAGAAAGGCGCGGGCTTAATTCCCGCGCCTTAAATTTTTACTCAGCCACAAAACTCGAAGCCGAAGTGCCCTGGCAGAATCAGTCCGTAGCCGGAGCTGCCGCCTTCTTCGCCGGCCAGTGCGCCCCGCCGACATTCGCAATTCGAACCGGTGCTTCCGTTGTATAACACCAAGCGTCCTCATCCGCGAAAAAGGCATGCAAGAGCTTATTATTCAACGCATGTCCGGAGCGAAAACCATAAAATTCACCAATGATCGGCGCCCCTGCCAGATACAGATCCCCGACCGCGTCGAGTGCTTTATGACGGACGAATTCGTCATCATACCGCAGCCCTTCTTCATTCAGGATATCGGTTCCACTAAGTACGATCGCATTTTCCAGTGAGCCACCTTTAGCCAGCCCAAGTTTCTTAAGCTGTTCAAACTCACCTAGGAAACCAAAGGTACGTGCCCGGGAAAGTTCATTCTTGAAAGTGCCATTGCGCAGGCTGTAGCTGCAATTCTGCTTGCCAATCCGTGGATTGTCGAAATCAATCTCGAAAGCAACCGAAATATTATCAGAAGGTGACAGTGTGGCCTTCGCTTCGCCATCACTGACCTCAACTTCCTTCAGCACCTTGATATAACGGCGCGGGCTATCCTGCTCAACAATGTCAGCGCATTCAATCAGAAACACAAAAGGCGCTGAGGATCCATCCATCACCGGGACTTCCGGTCCGTCGAGCTCAACCAAGACATTATCAACGCCGCAGCCGGACAGGGCGGCCATCAGATGCTCAACCGTCGCAACCTTTGTACCTGCCGCATTCTCGACTGTTGTGCACATCTTGAGATCAGTCACAGTATTATACTGCGCTGGGATTTCAGACACTGACGGATCAACATCCGTGCGCTTGAAAACAATACCGCTATTCACCGGCGCAGGCGCCAGCTTCATATTGATCAGTTTGCCGCCATGCAATCCAACGCCGGTACAACTGATGCTATTGCGTAATGTTTTCTGAAAAACGACCATATTCCGCCACTCATTGTTACTAGTCTCAAATATTCGAGCTGAATGTACGAAAGCCCCCTCGTCCACACAAATCAAACATTGTTACCAATTATTACCGCGCTGCACAAAAATATGGTAAACAATCTGCATAGCTGCGTCATCAGAAACGTCAGAGTGTTCCATATAACCGGTCCCCGGCATCGCCAAGCCCGGGAACGATATAGGCTTTCTCGTTCAGTTTCTGGTCCAGCGCCGCGACATAAACATCAACATCCGGGTGCATGTCCTGCATAACCTGAACCCCCTCCGGCGCAGCAACCAGCGCCATGAACCGGATGTTCTTTTCCTCGACACCATGGTCAAGCAGAACCTTTACACCGGCCGCGGCGGAATACCCCGTGGCCAGCATGGGGTCCACAAGAATGAAGAACCTGTCTTCCGCCGATGGCAGCTTTCGCAAATATTCCACCGGACGCTTTGTTTTCGGATCCCTGTACATACCGATATGCCCGACCCGTGCAGAGGGCATGAGTTCCAGCAGGCCATCCGCCATACCCAGTCCGGCACGCAGAATTGGAACAATCGCGGATTTTTTCCCTGCAAGCACTGGCGCTTCCATCGGGCAAATCGGTGTTTCAATTTTCTCGATTGTCGTCGGCATATGCCGTGTAATTTCATACCCCATCAACAGGGCAATTTCCTTCAACAGCTGGCGAAATGTCTTGGTCGACGTTTTTTTATCCCTCATATGGCTGAGCTTGTGGACAATAAGCGGATGATCAAGAATGTGAAGATTCGGAAATCGTGGATCATAAGCCATCAGAAAATGCCTCTAGCTGAATTGCAGATGAAAATTCCGCCTGACCTTATCCGACTTCACTTTTAAAATCACTACCGGGCGATCAAAAAAGCGATAAATTCTAGCTGTCCGAAAAATTCCTACTTATACTTTGATCAACCCAAGCATAACATCTTGACCAGCCGGTCAGATTTTGATTTGGATTCAAGCTGTCCCACTTGGTTCTGTGAAGAACTTTGACAGGCGGGCACATAAAGGGAGAGGTATAGACATGATGAAGAAAATTGCCCTCGGGCTTGTTGCAACGGCCGCGCTTGCCGTCAGCGGATTAGCTCATGCGGAAGATTTCAATCCCGCTATTGTTTTCGATATGGGCGGAAAATCCGATAAATCCTTCAACGAAGCCGCCTTTAACGGCATCGAAAAATTCAAGAAGGAAACCGGCGTTGATTACATGGAGTTTGAAGTCACGCAGGTTTCACAGCGCGAGCAGGCCGCCCAGCGGATGGCCAGGGATGACGCGGATATCGTTATCGCAATTGGCTTTGCACAAGCTGCCGCCGTGGAAAAGGCCGCAAAAAAGTATCCAGACACCAAATTCACAATTATCGACATGGTCGTTGACCTGCCAAATGTTCAATCCGTTGTCTTCCGTGAAGAACAGGGATCCTTCCTGGTCGGCATGGCTGCAGCGATGGCCAGCGAAACCGGGAAAGTAGGTTTCATCGGCGGCATGGATATCCCGCTGATCCGGAAATTTGCACTCGGATACAAGGAAGGGGTCATGTACGCCGATCCGAACGCCGAGGTGATTGAGAATATGACTGGTACAACTCCGGCGGCCTGGAATGACCCGACAAAGGGCAGCGAACTTGCCAAAAGTCAGTATGACCGCGGGGCCGATGTGATCTTTGCGGCGGCTGGTGCAACCGGGCTCGGCGTCCTTCAAACCGCCGCGGATGAAGGAAAGCTTGCCATCGGCGTCGACAGCAACCAGAACTACCTGCATCCGGGATCGATGTTGACCTCGATGATGAAGCGAGTGGACGTCGCCGTCTATAATGCATTGATGACAGCGAAAGACGGCACATGGAAGCCGGGAATTCAGGTGCTTGGACTTGCGGAGAATGGCGTCGGTTTCGCAGTGGATCAGTGGAACAAGGATCTGCTGACGGAGGAGATGGTCGCCAAGTTGAATGCCGCGAGAGAAGATATCATCGAGGGCAAGATCAAGGTCACAAATTATATGGACCAGTAAGTCTGACTGTCATGTCAGAGCAAAACCCGGCGCTCGAACTCCGCCATGTCAATAAAAGCTTTGGCCCGGTTCACGCGAACAAGGATATTTCCCTGTCGGTGAACCGGAGCAGCATTCATGGCATTGTTGGTGAGAATGGCGCCGGAAAATCGACCTTGATGAGCATCGTCTACGGCTTTTATCAGGCCGACAGCGGTGAAATCCTGATCAATGGTGTCCCGTGTCAAATAGATAACCCGCAGAGCTCCATCGAGGCTGGCATCGGCATGGTTCATCAGCATTTTATGCTCGTTGACACCTTTACCGTGCTTGAGAATATTATTCTCGGAATTGAAGGAGGGGCCTGTCTTTCAAAAGGGCTCGCTGCGGCCCGCGAGGAGCTGATCCGCCTGGAAAAGGAATATTCACTCGAAGTCAATGTCGATGCAATCGTGGGTGATCTCCCGGTAGGGCTACGCCAGCGGGTCGAGATATTGAAAGCCCTGTATCGTGAGGCGGAGATTCTTATTCTGGACGAACCGACTGGCGTCCTCACCCCGCAGGAAGCAGACCATCTGTTCCGGATCCTCGACACTCTTCGCAAGCAAGGCAAGACCGTCATCCTGATTACTCACAAACTCCGTGAAATCATGGCCATTACCGATAATGTCTCCGTCATGCGACGGGGGGAAATGGTTGCACATGCCAAAACATCAGAGACAACACGCGATGCTCTCGCGGAAATGATGGTCGGCCGGTCAGTTCTTTTGCGGGTCGCGAAATCTCCTGCAAAGCCTGGCGAAACTCTACTGAGCCTTCGGGACCTTACCTATGTGGATGCGGATAACGTCCCGCGCCTGAAAAAGATAGATCTGGATCTGAAAGCAGGTGAGATCCTTGGGATTGCCGGTGTCTCGGGCAATGGGCAGTCGGAACTACTGGAAATACTGGGAGGAATGCGCACTCCGACATCCGGAAGCATCCGATACAAAGGCCGGGAACTGGTTGGCAGCAAGGCTTTCTCGGCCCGGAACCTCAGAAAAATAGGCATCGGCCACGTACCGGAAGACCGCCACCGCGCCGGACTTGTCCTTTCTTTCAGCGCGAATGAATGCACAATTCTAGGCTATCACGACAACCCGGAGTACAATCGGGGCCTAAGACTGGACCGGGACGCAATGGTCAGAAATTGCGAAACCTACATAGAGAAATATGATATCCGGCCACCGGATGCCTATCTGTTGGCATCGGACTTTTCCGGCGGCAACCAGCAAAAGCTGGTGCTTGCGCGGGAAATGGAGCAGTCGCCGGATGTTCTCCTCGTCGGACAACCGACGCGTGGCGTCGACATAGGGGCGATCGAGTTCATTCATAAACAATTGATTCAGATGCGCGATGCGGGCAAGGCCATTCTCGTTGTCTCTGTCGAGATCGACGAGGTCATGTCCATTGCTGATCGGATTGCCGTTATGTTCGATGGCGAGATCGTCGGCGAGGTAAGCGCCGAAGAGGCCACGGAAACCCGTCTTGGACTGATGATGGCAGGTGTGCGCGAGAGCACCACACCGGAAATGGCGTAATCCGATGGCGGAGGGTAAGGCAAGGTTTGGCACGCCATTGAAAATCCCCGGCTGGGTCAACTACGCCCTGGTTCCCTTGGTCAACCTATTCGCTGCGCTGCTGATATCCGGGATTGTCATCCTCATCGTCGGCGACAATCCGTTAAAGGCGTTGGAAGTGCTGCTATATGGCGCATTCGGATATCCCGAGGCCATCGGCTACACGCTTTATTACACCACCAACTTCATCTTTACGGGTCTGGCGGTCGCAATAGCCTTTCATTGTGGACTCTTTAATATCGGAGCAGAAGGTCAGGCGGCACTTGGCGGCATCGGAACTGCCATTGTTTGTCTCTATCTTGACTGGCTTCCGAGTTGGGCCATCATTCCCATAGCCATGATTGCCGCCGCTCTGTTTGGCGCCGCATGGGCCTATATTCCGGCATATCTTCAGGCAAAGCGCGGCAGCCATATTGTCATTACAACAATCATGTTCAACTTTATTGCGGCTTCCGTGCTGACTTACCTGCTCGTCGAGGTTCTGATTAATCCGGCCGGACAGTCCCCGGAAAGCCGCCCCTTTATTGAGGCGACATGGCTTCCCTTTTTTCATGACTTCCTGAGCATGCCGGAAACACCGCTGAATATATCTTTTCTTTATGCGTTGGTTCTGTCAGGCGGGTTCTACTTCTTTGTCTGGCATACCAGATGGGGATATGAAATCAGGGTTGTGGGTCAGAACGAGACAGCCGCGCGCTATGCCGGCATCTCGCCTTCCCGCAACATCATCCTCGCTATGATGATTTCCGGCGCTCTCGCCGGGTTTGTCGGCATTAATGAAATACAGGGCGTGCAGCAACGCCTGATCATTGATTTTACAAATGAATATGGCTTTGTCGGGATTGCGGTGGCCTTGATGGGGCGCAATCATCCGGTCGGAATTTTCCTTGCAGCACTATTGTTCGGTGCACTGTATCAGGGAGGCTCCGAACTGGCATTCGAAATGAAAACGATCAACAAGGAAATGGTGATTGTTATTCAGGGGCTGATTATCCTGTTTTCCGGCGCCTTGGAACATATGTTCCGCCCCAGGATTGAAGCCGCTTACCGCCGTGTCGCCACTTGGCGAACCGTGGAGGCAGGCTGATGGAAACATTTCACATCATTATCCTGCTGATGGATGCAACATTCCGGGTTGCGACCCCGCTGGTCCTCGCCGCGCTTGCCGGTATGTTTTCGGAACGCGCTGGCATTGTTGATATTGGACTGGAAGGCAAAATGCTTGGCGCGGCCTTCGCGGCAGCAGCGGTCGCCTCCGTATCCGGCTCCGCCTGGGTGGGACTCGGCGCCGGGATCATGGCCTCCCTCGCGCTGTCTGCATTACATGCCTACGCCTGTGTCACGCATAAGGGCAATCAGGTTGTTTCCGGGATGGCCATCAATATCGTTGTTGCCGGACTGGCGCCGACACTCGCATATGCCTGGTTTCAAATGGGTGGGCAGACTCCGTCCCTAGGCGGCGATGCGCGTTTTCGCTCCATTGACCTGCCCTTTAGCGACGCCGCGCGTGAAATCCCGGTGTTCGGCTATATCTATGCTGACCTGATTTCCGGGCATAATATTCTTGTATACCTCGCGGCCGCGGCGGTCCCGATATGTGCCTGGATACTTTACAAATCCCGGTTCGGTTTGCGCATAAGGGCAGTGGGCGAAAACCCCCATGCCGTCGACACAGCAGGCATCTCCGTTGATTTGTTGCGCTACAAGGCTCTGGCCGTCACCGGATTTCTATGCGGGATATCGGGCGCGTATCTCTCGACAGCTCATGGGGCAGGATTTATTCGCGACATGACGGCAGGAAAAGGCTATCTTGCGCTGGCGGCCCTTATTTTCGGAAAATGGCGCCCGGTGCCGACTTTATTCGCCTGCCTGCTTTTCGCCTTTACAGATGCGGTTCAGATCCGGCTTCAGGGGGTTGAGCTGCCAATCGTTGGCGTAATTCCTGTACAGTTTATCCAGGCGCTCCCATATATACTGACAGTTTTGCTGCTTGCCGGGTTTGTTGGCAAAGCGCATCCGCCAAAGGCCATTGGCACGCCCTATATTAAGGAAAGATGATGACGTTAGATCCAAATGTGGCCGCAGAATTTGTCAAAGAGACCGCGCCCGGTTTTTCGCCGCGCGTCGGCATTGTTCTGGGGTCAGGACTGGGCGCTCTTGCGGATAAGATTGAGGTTGTCGCCAGTATCGAATATGAGAATATTCCGGATTTCCCGAAGTCGACTGTAGAGGGACATGAAGGCCGCCTTATCCTGGGCCGTCTTGGCGGCATGCCGATTGCCTGTCTGCAAGGGCGCGTCCATTATTATGAAGGCGGCAATCCCAAGGACCTCGCCGTCCCCGTGCGGATGCTGAAACTACTCGGTGTCGATATCCTGCTGCTGACCAACGCGGCCGGCAGCTTTCGCAAGAAAATGAAGCCCGGCAGCCTGATGTTGATCAGCGATCACATCAATTTCACGGGTCTCAATCCGCTGGTTGGTGAGAATGACGATACATTCGGTCCCCGCTTTTTCTCGATGGAAAATGCCTATGATCCAACTTTGCGAAAGCATTTTGCAGCGGTGGCGAAGGAACTGGGTATCACATTGCATGAAGGTGTTTATCTTCATTATCTCGGACCGAATTTTGAGACTCCGGCGGAAATCAGGGCGTTCAAGATGTTGGGCCCCGATGCCGTCGGCATGTCGACCACACCGGAAGTTCTGGTTGCCCGACATGCCGGCATGCGCGTTGCCGCAATTTCCAACATTACCAATCTCGCCGCCGGTATGAGCAAAACCGAACTCAGCCACGAACAAACCCTTGAATGCGCCAAGCTCGCGGCGGAGGACCTGGAGACCCTCATCATCGTCTTCCTTGAAACCCTGAAACGGGAATTGCTGAAAGCACATTTACGGAGTACCGAAAATGGCGACGATTAGCTCTATAAAACAGGCCGATGATACACATCTGAGAAACCCTGGCATGCCGCTGGACTTGGATGTGCTGGATCGCATTCGTGTTAACCTGAGCGCAGTTGAGCGGCGGGCCTCGACTCTTGGTGGGCGGCGCACCGTCAAGAAAGAAACCCAGGCTGCCTGGCTTCTGAAAGCTGTTACCTGCATTGATTTGACGACCTTGAGTGGCGACGACACGCCGGGTCGCGTCCGACGTCTGTGCGCCAAGGCCCGGCAGCCGGTGCGTGCTGATCTTCTGGACGCCATGGGTATGGGCGATCGTCACCTCACAACCGGGGCAGTCTGTGTCTATCACAGCATGATTGAAACGGCGGTTGACGCCTTGAAAGGTACAAACATTCCAATCGCCGCTGTATCAACCGGCTTTCCGGCCGGCCTCAGCCCGTTTGATCTGCGGATCAAGGAAATAGAGGCGTCGGTCGCGGCGGGGGCAAATGAAATTGATATCGTCATCACCCGCGGCCATGTGCTGACGCAGAACTGGCAGGCACTGTATGACGAGGTGAAGGCCTTTCGTGCCGCCGCCGGAGAGGCTCACCTCAAGGCCATTCTCGGGACCGGGGATATTGTTACATTACGCAACGTCGCCAAGGCCAGCATGGTCGCAATGATGGCAGGCGCAGATTTCATCAAGACTTCAACCGGGAAAGAGAGCAAAAATGCGACCCTGCCCGTAACCCTCGTCATGGTCCGCATGATTCGGGAGTATCTTGAGATTACTGGTTACAAGATCGGCTACAAACCTGCGGGTGGTATCAGCACCGCAAAAGATGTACTCAATTATCAGATTATGATGAAGGAAGAACTTGGAAATGACTGGTTACAGCCTGATCTGTTCCGCATCGGAGCTTCCAGCCTGCTTGGAGATATCGAACGTCAGATAGAGCATTTCGTCACCGGTCGTTATTCCGCCGGTTTCCGCCACCCGATGGCCTGAGGAACGACAATGAGTATCGCAGAAAAATTTGACAGCATGGAATATGGCCCTGCCCCGGAAAGCAGCGACATCGCGCTCGACTGGATTGCGCGCCGCAAGGGGAAGTTCGATCTCTTTATGGGCGGCGAATGGGTCAAGCCGAAATCCAGAAGCTGGTTCGAAAGCCATAATCCCGCAACAGGCAAACCGCTTGCGAAGATTGCCGCCGCAAGCGAAACGGACGTGGCCAGTGCCATTGCCGCTGCCCATGCCGCCCAGAAGAGCTGGCAGGCTATTGGTGGCCCTGCCCGCGCCCGGTATCTCTATGCACTTGCCCGCGCGGTTCAACGCAATGCCCGACTTCTGGCGGTCCTGGAAACGCTGGATAATGGCAAGCCGGTGCGTGAAACCCGGGATATCGATATTCCGCTGGTTGCCCGCCATCTTTATCATCACGCCGGCTGGGCTCAACTGCAGGAGCAGGAGTTCCCGGATTTTGAACCGATGGGCGTAATCGGCCAAATTATTCCCTGGAATTTTCCCTTGCTGATGCTCGCCTGGAAAATCGCCCCCGCCATCGCGGCCGGAAATACCGTCGTTCTGAAACCGGCAGAATATACATCCCTGACAGCCCTCTGTTTTGCGGAACTGTGCATGGATATTGGCCTTCCGAAAGGCGTGGTGAATATTATCACCGGCGATGGCAAAACCGGGAATGCCCTCGTTAAGCAACCCGATGTCGATAAAATTGCCTTTACCGGCTCCACCGAAGTCGGCCGCCACATTCGCAAAGTCACGGCGGGAAGCGGCAAGCATCTGACGCTGGAGCTTGGTGGAAAATCCCCTTTCATCGTCTTTGAAGATGCTGACCTTGACAGCGCGGTTGAAGGGGTTGTCGATGCCATCTGGTTCAATCAGGGTCAGGTCTGCTGCGCGGGATCAAGACTGCTCTTGCAGGAAGGTATCGCCGAGAGAATGATTGCCAAGCTGCGCGCCCGTATGGAGACATTGCGCATTGGCGATCCGCTTGATAAATCCATAGATATGGGGGCGATCGTGGCGCCGGTTCAGCTAGAAACCATCCAGAAAATGGTTCGGCGAGGAACCGACGAAGGCGCTGAAATGTGGCAGCCGGACTTGACGGCGCCAAAAGGCGGCTGTTTCTACCCGCCCACCCTCTTCACCAATGTCGCACCGGCGGCGACAATCGCACAGGAAGAAATTTTCGGACCCGTTGTCATCGCAATGACATTCAGAACACCGGATGAAGCGGTAGCGATTGCCAACAACACCCGCTATGGCCTTGCCGCATCCGTCTGGAGCGAGAATATCAATCTGGCCCTTGATGTCTCACCGAAGCTCGATTGCGGCGTTGTCTGGATTAATTCCACAAACCAGTTCGATGCAGCATGCGGCTTTGGCGGCAATCGCGAGTCAGGTTATGGGCGCGAAGGCGGCCATGAAGGCATGATGGAAGTCCTGAAACCAAGTTTTATTTCAAAATTGCCGCTGTATAAAACGGAAACATCTCCCTCTGAAACAGGCCCCGGCAAACCATCCCCGAAAAACCTCGACAGAACGCCGAAACTGTATATCGGCGGAAAGCAGGCGCGACCGGATTCCGGCTACAGCCTGCCCGTCTATTCGTCAAAGGGAGAGAAAACTGGGGAGGTCGGCGACGGCAATCGCAAGGACATTCGCAATGCCGTTGAGGCCGCGAACAAGGCAAGCGGCTGGACAACGTCAAGCAGCCACAATAGGGCTCAGGTTCTTTATTATATCGCGGAAAACCTCGATGTACGAAAAGAAGAGTTTGCCGCACGCCTCCGCCAGTCCACCGGTGTCAGCAGCAAAAAGGCCGTAGAGGAAGTGGATGCCACTATCCAGCGCCTTTTCTCTTACGGTGCCTGGACAGATAAATATGAAAGCGTTGTCCATTCACCGCCGATACGCGGCGTAACACTTGCCATGAAAGAGGCAATTGGAACGATCGGTATCGCCTGTCCGGATGAAAATCCGCTTTTATCTATGATTTCGCTCGCTGCCCCGGCATTAGCGATGGGAAACCGGATTGTCTTGATTCCCTCCGAGCGGCATCCGCTGACGGCGATGGATTTGTATCAGATTCTCGAAACGTCCGACGTGCCGGGGGGTGCCTTTAACATTATAACGGGTCATCGCGATGACCTTGCCGAAACACTTGCCGCGCATGATGATGTGAAATCCGTCTGGTATTTTGGCCCGCTTGAGGGAAGCCGTATCGTTGAAGCAGCATCGAGCGGGAATATGAAACGCACCTGGGTCAACAACGGACGCCAGCGAAACTGGTTTGACCGACAACAGGGCGAAGGGAGGGAATTTCTTCATCAGGCAACCCAGGTAAAGAATATTTGGATCCCCTATGGCGACTAAGTCCGCAGAATTCTTCCCGCAGGAGATTATTCGAAAGAAACGGGACGGCTCCGCGTTGAGTGACGCCGAGATTCGTTTCATGGTGGCTGGACTTACAGACAACTCAATTTCCGAAGGACAAATCGCAGCCTTCGCCATGGCGGTTTTCTTTCAGGGAATGACAATGGACGAGCGTGTGTCACTGACACGTGCAATGGTTCAGTCGGGCCAAGTGATGGACTGGAAAAAAGCGGACCTTGGCCGCCCTGTCGTTGACAAGCACTCAACCGGAGGAGTTGGCGACAAGGTCAGCCTGATGCTCGCGCCCATCGTCGCTGCCTGCGGCGGTGCGGTCCCCATGATTTCGGGGCGTGGCCTGGGTCATACAGGCGGTACGCTTGACAAGCTGGACAGTGTGCCCGGCTATAACACGGCACCTAATCCGGAATTGCTCACGAAAACCATGAAGCAGATTGGCTGTGCCATCATCGGCCAGACCGCCGATCTTGCTCCTGCAGACAAGCGCTTTTATGCGATCCGCGATGTAACGGCGACCGTTGAATCCATTCCTCTCATTACCGCATCGATCTTGTCGAAAAAGCTGGCAGCTGGGCTGGATGCCCTCGTCATGGATGTCAAGTTCGGCTCTGGCGCATTTAAGGAAGACTATGGCGAGGCACAAGAACTCGCCCGCAGCATTGTTACTGTCGCCAATGGCGCCGGGCTTCGGACGTCGGCGCTGCTGACCGATATGAACGAAGTTCTGGGCAGAACCGCTGGCAACTCGATTGAGGTGCGGGAGACAGTTGATTTCCTGATGGGTAGAAGTGCTGACCCCCGTCTGCTGAAGGTAGTGCTGGCACTGGCGGCGGAAATGCTGGTCATCGCCGGGATTGCGGACGAGGCAACGGCTCCGCATGCGGTACAGGGCGCTCTTGCGAGCGGAACCGCTGCCGAAAAATTCGCCCAGATGATTGCCGCACTCGGCGGACCCAATGATCTTATGACAAATATGGAAAAGCACCTCCCGCTTGCGCCCATTCGCCATGATGTCATATCTCCGAAGCGCGGCATTATCGGATCGATGAATGTGCGTGAAATGGGCGTTGCCGTTATGGAACTGGGCGGCGGTCGCCACAAGGCGTCAGATCCCATTGACTATGGAGTGGGCCTTGCGGACATCGCGGGTCTTGGCGCAAAACTCGGACCGAGAACGCCAGTTGCCACGATTTTCGCCCGAAGTGAAGAGGATGCCCGGCGGGTGGAAAAACGTATACTGAAGGCAATTACACTTGTTGATGAAGCTCAACGCCCCGCACCACCGGTTCGTTCCCGATTAACGAAGGAAGATTTATAATGCGGGCAATTCTGATCGTCCTCGATAGTTTCGGCCTTGGCGCTGCGCGGGATGCAGACGCATTTGGTGACACGGGCGCGGATACATTTGGGCATATAATCGAAGAAGCAGAGGCGGGCGAAGCGAATACTGACGGCCGGTCCGGGCCGCTTGATTTGCCAAATCTAAGAAAACTTGGGCTGTTTGCCGCCCATGACCTCTACCATGGCAGAACACCAAAAGGCGGACCTTATAACGGCCTCTATGGCGTCGCGCAAGAGATGAGCAAGGGCAAGGATACGCCGTCCGGACATTGGGAAATGGCGGGCGTTCCCGTGTTATTTGACTGGGGTTATTTTCCGAGGACGATTCCCTGTTTTCCCGAAAAACTAACGAATGCGTTGATCGAACGAGGAAAGTTACCCGGTCTTCTCGGGAATTGCCACGCCTCCGGTACCGAGATAATCGAAAGGCTCGGCGATGAGCATATGGCAACAGGAAAGCCCATTGTTTACACCTCCGCCGACAGTGTATTTCAAATCGCCGCACATGAGGAAAGCTTCGGGCTTGAGCGGCTTTACAAGCTTTGCGATCTCGCCCGCGAACTTGTCGATCCTCTAAATATAGGACGCGTGATTGCGCGGCCCTTCATTGGACGCAATGGCAACTTTACTAGGACGGCGAACCGGAAAGACCTCGCGGTTCCGCCGCCCGAGAAAACCCTTCTGGACCGGCTGACGGAAGCCGGTCATCAGGTGATTTCAATTGGCAAAATCGGCGATATTTTTGCGCATCAGGGCACCGGCGAGATCGTTAAGGCGGCGGGCAACATGGCGCTCATGGATGCGACGATGGAAGCGATTGACCGTGCCAGAGATGGCAGTCTTATTTTCACCAATCTCGTCGATTTCGACCAGGCTCACGGGCATCGCCGAAATGTTGCCGGATATGCCAAGGCGCTCGAGGAATTTGATGTGCGCCTCCCGGAACTCGATGAAAAGCTGAGGCCGGGAGACATTGTGATCTTGAGTGCGGATCATGGGTGCGACCCGACCTGGCCCGGCACCGACCATACGCGCGAGGTTGTGCCTGTACTGGCCTTCGGACCGGAGATAAAAGGCAACTCTATAGGAGAGCGCGAAACCTTCGCCGATATCGGCCAGACAATTGCGGCGCATCTATCCCTCCCGCCGCTACGGTATGGCAGCACATTTTTGACCTAGCATGGTAAAGAAAGCAGAGCTTCATGTGCATCTTGAAGGCACCGCCACCCCGGCCCTTGTGAGGCAAATGGCCTCCCAGAACGGTGCAATGCTTGATCCCACGATATTCAAGTCGGACGGAGAGTTCGCCTGGACCGATTTTTGGGAGTTTCTTGACTGTTATGATAAAGCCGCGGCAACGATCATGACAAAGGACGACTATCGTCTGGTCACCTATGACTATCTGGCGAGATGCGCCCGGGAAAACACCATCTATGTTGAGATGTTTTCTTCTCCCGACCACGCCGCCGAGGTCGGAATGAGCTACACGGATCATCTGGACGGGATCGCCGCCGGTATTGATGATGCGCGGAAGGATTTCGGTATTGAGGGCAGGATAATTGTCACCTGTGTCCGGCATTTCGGTGCGGAGCGTGCCCTCGCGGTTGCTAAACTTGTCACTTCGACCCCGCATCCATATGTGGTCGGCTTCGGGATGGGTGGCGATGAATCCCGTTTTCATCCCGACGATTTTTCCGCTGCCTTCCATCTTATGAAGAAAGCAGGATATCAGACAACAAATCACGCCGGGGAGTTTGCCGGACCGGAGAGCATTCGGGCATCCCTTGCCGCCCTGCCCATCAGTCGCATCGGCCATGGTGTCCGCGCCATTGAAGACAACGATCTTCTTGAAGAATTGGCCGACCGCCACATTCCGCTTGAATTATGTCCAGGCAGCAATGTCGCTACCGGCCTTTATGAAAGCAGAGAAAAGCATCCGTTCAGACAATTTATGGATGCCGGTTGTCTCGTCACGCTCAACTCCGATGATCCGCCATATTTTGCGACATCTGTTGGACAGGAGTATGAGCAGGCCGCGAAAATCTATGGATTATCCGAGACTGACTTGAAAAACATCACACGAAACGCGCTTTCCTCCGCTTTTTGCGATGAGGAACTGAAAGCAAGGCTGCTCTCGCGTATATAGTCAGTTCTGTTTTGTTGGCTGTGTTGTCTCAGCGGCGGCACCTTCATTCACCGTAATCTCGACTTTCGGATCTTCTGCATTGAACTTGGCCAAGACCTCTTCGGTAATGTCCATACCCGGATTGAAAAAGACCGTTTTTGCCCTATCAAGTCCGAGATTAACCCCTTTTTCCTTGCTGACGTCTGCCGCCATTCGGACAATGATCTCACGGAAACGAAGACGGATTCCAACCAGGACTTCATTCATCTTGCCATTAACGACCTGAAACTCTCTCTGAAGATTCTGACGCTGGACATTCAGTTCAGACAATTTCTGCTGATAGGCATCCGGGGACAGGATAGCTCTTTGCTTGTCCAGAGCTTCTTTATCAGCATGCAACGCATCGCCCCGTTTGTTCAAATCGTCAACCCGAGCCTTCAGCAGAGCCTTCACATTCTCTTCCGCCTTTTTTGACGGTTCGGAAACCTGCAGGATATGATTGATATCCACAATCGCAACGACTGCTTCGGGCAGCTTTTCCTGAGCGAGCGCAGTTGACGGGCTCTGTATGCTCACTGCAAAAATTGTCGCAGAAAAAAGGACCCCAAAGCCGAGAGCTTTAAATTTTTTAATCAATGGTCTCTCCGGAAATTTCTGAATTTATAATGTGCTTCATAACATCGCCGGGCGAATAAATCCAGAAGCTCCATAGCGGGATATTCGCAGCTATGACTGCAAGCTAGTTTGCAATAAAGGCGAAACCGTGATTTCGCCTTATGCGATTTGTTACCGAATGACGAAACCGGCCCTTGGGAAATGCAGGATAACTTCTCCTATGGTTTCATTCTCATGACGCACAGCAATTTCCCGTCGATTAAGCGTTACGAGCGTACCGGTAACCGGCACGCGACCGGAATCATTGGGTGTTACGGATACAGTATCACCGGCTTTGTGTTCTTCCCCGTCCCCAATATCGCCCTTAAAGCCGGACACATCTTCATTTTTGGCAATGTCCAGCGCCTCTGACGCGCTCATTTCCGTAAAATTGCCATTCCCGAACGCGGCCATCCGTGCGGCCCAGGCCTTTAATTGCGGATAGCTTTCAATAATTTCTTTCGCCGCAGGCGCGCGCCCAGCAAACCAGACGTTAAAATAAAGATTGAAATCAACGAGGCTGGCATCTGCACCGAGCAGATAATCGCGGTTATCCGCCAAGCCCTGCTCCGCCCAATCCATCATGGCCGCAAACTGCTGTAGAGAGACTGGCAGGAGAGCCTTCATTTTCTCCACATTGATGCCGCCCCCGGAAAACTCTGCTCTGTCTTTGACAAATTCAGGCGGCATCTGTTCGCCAAAGGTCCCGAACACGATTGCAACGGAGGTACTGAACAGGAGCTTATCAGTCCAGAAGCTCGTGCCCCATCCTAAAAACTGGCTGTTATCTGGAAAGAGAGTTGGTGTGGGAAAACGAGCTTCGAGCTCACGAATGATCATTTGCGTATCACAGTAGATATGCGCGCCGATCTGAAGAACCGGCGTTTTCCGGTAGCCTCCCGTGAGCGGCATCAACTCAGGCTTGGGCATCATGCGTGGGATCTGTACAGACCGCCAGTCAAGCTTCTTGAACCCGAGAACGGCGCGCACTTTTTCCGCATAAGGCGACGGATCATAATGATGCAAAATAAGCTCCGACATGTAAAATCTCCCTATTATTGTTATTGAGCGCTTATTCCAACGGCGAAGAACGGCTTATCCGTTCCACATCTCCACATATTCATCGGGAGACTCATCGGAGAGGATCGGCGGACGCTCCGCTGTTCCGAGATAAAGAAACCCGACAATCTGGTCTACCTCCCGCGCGCCTAAGGCTCGCTTGACGTTAGGATCAAAGCAGGGCTTTCCCGATCGCCATATACCACCATATCCCAACGCATGGGCCGCCAGCATCATATTTTGTGCCGCTGCACCTGCCGAGAGAATCTGCTCCACCGCCGGAACTTTCGGATGTTCCTCCACCTTGGCGATTACAACAATAACCATCGGTGCCCTGAGAGGTTTGTTTTTTTCTTTCTGAAGCAGAGGGTCCCCTGCTTCCGGATCACGTAATTTCAGAGCCTCCATGAATATCTCGCCCAGCTTCTCTCTCGCCGCACCTTCGACAACCAAAAACCGCCATGGCCGCAGGCGGCAATGATCCGGGGCACGAATTGCCGCCTTCATCATTATCTCCAGGTCTTCTGAGCCGGGGGCTGGCTCCGTCAATCGCGCGACAGATTTACGTGTTACAAGCGCTTCTATGGCATTCATCAGAGGAACTTTCTCCTGCCCGAATTGGATTAACAAGTGCCCTTCATATCAGAGAACGGAACTTATGCCTATGCCGGGCGTTTGTATGGATGGTATACATGCATTGGACCCTATATTAACTACAGGGCACCGGTGCGTGCTTTAAAATATAATCTTGTAGCGGTTTGTCTCAAATCAATGGCACACTTCCAATAAACCGTTAAAATGGAATATAACGGTCGTGGATTCAAAAAGAGGTATAAGCACAATGTCCATAAAAACTGTATTGCTACATCTTAACAATGACCAGCAACTTGACGCCCGTATTGAGACAGCCCTTGGCCTCGCCGTCGAGCATGATGCCCATCTTATTGGGCTTTATACGATTGCGCAGGTGACCGTGCCGACGTCCTTCATGGGGTATGTCCCGCCGGAATTTATCGAACAATCCCGCAAAACCGAAGAAGAGAACGCTGCCGCATCGAAATCCAAGCTGGAAAGTCTTGCAGCCAAAGTGGACAAGCAGGTGGAGGTAATCGTTGAAGAAGGGTATGCCCCGGATATCATCAATCACCATGCGCTTGCTGCTGATATTGTCGTTGTCGGCCAAGGCGACCCGGATGAAGAGAACAACACCCAGTCCCGTTATATCGCGGAAGAGATCGTCGTCAGTTCACCGCGCCCGGTACTTATTATCCCGGCGGCCGGTAATTATCGGAACTTCGGCAAGCATGTCATGGTCGGCTGGAACAATACACGCGAATCCTCCCGCGCTCTGCATGAAGCCTTGCCGTTTCTGAAACTGGCCGAGAAGGTCACCTTGCTAAGCGTAAATGCCGCAGAGGACGAAGAGGACGAAACCAAGCATATTCTTGCCCATCTGGAGCGTCACGGAATCAAGGCCGAGTATAAGTCCGGTCGTTGGCCGGATCTGAGTGTCGGGGATGCAATCCTTGATGCCCTGGTTGACTATAGCGCGGATATGTTGGTTATGGGAGCCTACGGTCATAGTCGCCTGCGCGAGATGATTCTGGGCGGCGCAACAAAGAATATTCTGGAGCATATGACTGCACCGGTTCTTTTCGCCCATTGATATCAAAGATATCTGATTTGGCGGGAAGTTAGAAAATGTCGCTTTTTTGAATTTCCCGCCAATCCCCCGGAGCGAGATCACCAAGCGAGAGTTTTCCAATTCTCTTTCGGATGAGACGGAGGGTCGGGAATCCCACAGTGGCCGTCATTCTGCGGACCTGACGGTTTTTCCCCTCCGTCAGGACCAGTTCTATCCAGCAAGTCGGAATGGATTTTCGAAAGCGAACCGGGGGATCGCGTTTGGCGACAATGGGTTGCGGTTCAACTATTCTGGCGCGACACGGCTTTGACAGGTACCCTTTGAATTCCACTCCATGAGACAACTTCTCGATCGCGTCCCTTGTCGGAACTCCCTCCACTTCCGCCCAGTATTTGCGCTCGTGGTTATTTGCCGGGTCAAGGAAACGTTTGATAAAGGGCCCATCGTCACTGAGTAGAAGTAATCCTTCACTGTCTTTATCCAAACGGCCTGCCGCATAAACATGCGCGGGCAGTGAGAATTCCGACAGAGTGCGCTGACCCGGCTCCCCCGTAAACTGGCTGAGCACTCCAAAGGGCTTATTGAAAAGGATATATCTTGGCATTGAATAACGAGGTCGGCATTTTACTGACTTAGTAGTACAGTAGGTTTCAGAAAGCCGGATTATATAGGAATTTCCTTCATCTTATCAAAATTTTAGGTAATTTCGAGCATGCTACGGATGAATCACTGGCTCAAATTACATGACAACCGGACAAAAAGCCGGATAGACCTGCTAAATGGACGAGAATGCAACGGCAACAGTCCGCTTTATTGGACGCAAGGAAGAGGATGCTCAGCAAATCAGCTGGATGCTTTCCAATGCCGCAAACGCAGATTTTTCATTTGAACATGTTTCCTGTCTGGAAAGCTTTATCGAGGCCGGACACGGACGCAATGGTGATATCATCATTCTCGATATAACGGAAACATCCGACTCACAGCTTGACGCGCTCTCCACTCTCAGCACGAAAATCCCGCAGACTCCGATAGTTGTGTTGACCGATGATGATGAGAAGGTCGGTCGGGAGGCCATCCGTCAGGGCGCGCAGGATTACCTGATCAAGAGCCAGCTTACAACCGACGGAATGTCCCGAAACCTCCTAAATGCCATTCAACGGCATCAGGGTCATCAACGCAGCGTCGAAGCGGCACCACTTCTGGATTCCGCGACGGCTGTTCTGAACCGGCTTCCCATCGGTGTCATTCTGGTGACGGCAGATTCCAGGATTCTGTTTTTTAACGACAAAGCAAAGCGGTATCTTGAGCAGGGAGATGGCCTTGTCGTCGGAGCGGACAAGATATGCCGCGCGACACTGCCGGGAGAGAGCCGTGCACTGGCCAAACTGCTTTCCGACACCCTCTCCCCGGATGAAAAGGCAAAGGCCGAAGGTGATTTCGCCATCTCCATAACACGGATGGAAAGTGATTATCCGCTCAATGTGATGGTGGCGCCCATTGGGACAGGCGTTGCTGGCAAAGGTGCCGTTCTGTTTGTCTCCGACCCCGCGGAACCCGTCGAACTTTCGATCGACAGCATATGCCGCCTCTATGGCCTGACGCCTGCGGAAGGCCGTCTCGCCCTTGGTCTGACAAATGGAGATAAACTTGACGATCTAGCGGAGCAATGGGGTGTCAGCATGCACACGGTCCGCTCCCAGCTCAGGCAGATATTCCGAAAAACAGATACAAGCCGGCAGAGCGAAGTCGTCAAGCTGATCCTTACGGGACCAGCCGCCCTACAGGCATCCGTGAGCCGTTGATAATTTCAGGCTTTTAGGTTTCCTTTTCATCGGGCGCGTGATCAACATTTTCCGAGAAATATTTCCAGGCTTCCCGTCCGCCCCTGTTCTCCAGATAATTGATAAGCGCACTGACCATCCGCCGGTCATAGCGGATATCTGCATCTTCAAGCAGATTTTTGACGGCCGCGCTGAAACCAAGCGCCCCGCGATAAGCGCGCGGGCTCACCATCCCGACAAAGGCGTTTGCAACGGCAATAATGCGCGCTGCTTCTGTAATCTCCGTGCCCTTAAGGCCGTTCGGCTGGCCACTTCCGTCAAAATTTTCCTGCAATTGGCGCAAAGTTGTCGTAATCGGCAGATCAAAATCCACTTCCTCCAGAAGGTCCGCGCTCGCCACAAGGCTGTTCCGGATGATACCCATTTCCTTCTTGGTCAGGTTTTTCGTCTTTGTTAGGAGCTCCGGCGGCACCAGTATCTTGCCGATATTCATGAGGTTGCCCGCGATATCAACGGTCCTTATAAGTTCTTCCGACGCATCCATTTCCCCGGCAATGGCAACGGCAACCTTCGCAACACGCCGTGACTGGTCTGCCGAATAGGGATCCCGCCGGTCAACGAAGGCGACCAGCGTCGAAACGAGGTTGCGCAGAACATCCTCGCGGCGCTCTTGCGCAATCACGACATCGGAAATATCCTGAAATACCGTGAGAACTTCCTTGCTGTTCACGCGGGCAGAGCGTAACGGCACGAAATCCGATTTGATAACGCGGTCAGGGATCTCCTCTGTGCTGCTCTTCAACCGACTGACAACTGATCGCGGCTCGTAATCCTGGCGGACCAGATTGGTCATCTCGATGATCTCCTTGGCCAAGGTTGGCCCAAGAACACTGGTTGCTTTTTTCCCAATCATCTCTTCCTGGGAAATTTCGATTCCTTCAGCAGCGACACTATTGGCAAAGGTGTACTTATCCTCAGCGTCAAAGACAGCAATGGCCGTCGGCTGCTGGTCGGTGACGATCTTCAGGAATTCGCTCCTTTCCTTAAGCCGCTCCGCCATATTCTTATAGCGCACCGCAAGCTCCGCCGCCCGGATCGAAGTCCCGTGGCGCCAGACGGCAACAACCGTCCCCGCAACAGCAAAGATCAGCAGCAGAAAAATCCCCAGCATCGTTTGCAGGCGTTGGTCCGTCTCGGAAAGAGCCTCCTGCTCTGAGACAGTGCGTACTAGATACCAGGGCGCAATCGAGAGCGCCCGTCCGGTCACGAGAACCTTGTTCCCTAGATAATTAGCCGAAATCGCGAAATCTCCGGGATTGTCAATGACAAAGGCGGCGGCAAGATCCTTCTGGGCACTCAGTTTTCGCGTCAGCGCCAGAGTTCCATCCGCTAAGGGAGATATATACTGCACAAGATTGCCATCCCGGCGGACGAGGTAATTTTCAGCTGTCTGAAGAGTATCTCCCGGCTGGAACAATAAGGGGAACAAGGATGTCTCAACGGTTCGCAACCCAATAACATAACCAATGATGTCCTTCGTGCTGCCTTCATCCTGAACAGCGAAGACTGGCCAGACAAAGCCGAAAGTCGGGTCACCATTTATTCCTTCATACAGGTCGATAAAGGCAGCAGTGCCATCTCCCGCTTTTGCCATGGCAGAGCGGATCATTGAATTCAACGGCGGCATACTACCACTCGAAACCAGCAGATCCCCGGTCGCATCCGTAAGAGCAATCCCGGCCCGGCCCGGACGCGATACGTTGGCACGGACCTGCGGTTCCTCAGGCTCCCAGAAGCCACTGATGACCGCCTGATTATTCAGCAGATTGATGAGGTATCCGGCCTCGGGCACTTCCGTGATGGCATTCCCGTTTTCGGAGGTTTCGATAACCAGTTGCGTCAGATAGACCTGCAAAGACGCATTCGTCGCCAGTGTTCCGATTGCCTGCTCCTGCTTGCGCAACCATTCCTCAACACTCGCTGCACGACTGTCGGCGACGATGCCCAGACGAATCTCCCAGTTCCGGATGTCACGCGCGCGTTGCTCTTCCACAAATTTGAAGGTGCCCCAAACCCCCGCGATAACGACAGCCAGAAGCAACAGAACACTGATCCCCAAAGTCCTGTAGGTTTTGTTTTTTACTGGCTCTTCAATCTGCGTATCCGTCATGGATGCCCCGGTACATAAAAACTACTTAACCATAGAATGACGTGGAACCCTTTAAGATAGGTAAATTCCCGTCAATTAACCTATGCAATTATCTGTATATCTTGCAATGACAATAGGCCTCTTGGTTAGATTTTGTTAACCATTTGTTGTCCATAATGCCACCGTACGAAGGCGTTCAAAAATGGGAACAGGAACAAACCCGGTGGCAGGCGCAAAAAAGAGAATTTATACTATTTTACAGTCAGTTAGCCTTGCCTGCCTGCTTGTCGTCGTCCCGCTGACCACAGAAGCGGAAGCTGTCGGACTTTTCGGATATCAGGCAACGCCCTACTCCGGCCTCAAGCCTTTTCCTAAATGGCGCAAGGTCCTGAACACCTACAAAAACGAACCGGGGGAATGCACCCCCAACAAGTACAATCGCTGTGCATATCAGAAATGGGTCACCTTGATTGAGGAATGGCGTCTGCTGCCCAAAGAAAAGCAGCTTGAAAAAGTCAATCGTCATATGAACCTGTTTCGCTATATCCTGGACCCGATCAATTGGGGGGTTCGCGATTACTGGGAAATTCCGAAGGAGTTTTTCGCAAGGTTTGGGGATTGCGAAGACTATGCCATCGTCAAATATTTTACTTTGCGGGCGCTCGGCTGGTCTGAAAAGAACATGAAGATCGTCGTGCTGCAGGATATCAATCTGGGAGTCGCCCACGCCATCCTGGTTGTTGATTTCGATAGCAAGAGCCTTGTTCTCGACAATCAGATCGGTCAGATCGTCGATGCAAAACGCATCCGCCACTACAAGCCAATCTATTCGGTGAACGAGACGGGTTGGTGGCGGCACAAGCCAAAATAAGTACTGCTACATGAATAGAAAAAGCCACGCCTTTTATTTAGGCGCGGCTTTCGTTTATTCCTAATCTTCCGGTAATTGCCTCTTGGAGGGATTATCCTTTTTCCTTCAGCGTGGCTTCTTCAGGCAATGTTACACCAAGCGTCGAATTCAATTGACCCATTGTCGCCAACAACCGGTATTTGGCAAACCGTACTGAATATTCGACAGTTACCAGGGATGTGCGGGAGTTGAAAAGCTCATTATCGGCATCAAGAAGATCCAGCAAATCCCGCTGTCCGATTTCAAATTCCTGACTGTAGGTCGAAGCGACCTCACGGTTGGCGACAACGGCCGCTGCAAGAACTTCCGCCCGCGCTTGAGACCGGGCAAGAGAACTCCAACTACGGCGGACTTCTTCCTCCACCAGACGTTCAAAGCGAAGTTTCCGCTGCTCGGTTTCTGCTTTGCGGGCAACCGCTTCTTTCTCGCGCCCTTCATCGATGCCGCCACGATAAAGATTGTAACGCAACCGCACCATGGCGAGGAAATCGTCGTTATGTCCATCAACGCCATCGATATTGTTATCAGCGGAGGCGCCGACTTCCAGATTTATCGTCGGGTAATAGCTTGCCTGCGTGGCCCTGATTTCAGCTTCGGATGATTTGATATCGGATTCCGCAAATTTAAGATCCGGATTGTTTTCAAGCGCAATCGCAACAATATCGTCAATATTATCCGGAAGGGACCCGTCACTGAATTCCGGCAATGTCAGATCGACAGGCGGCGCACCGACAACCCGCTGATAAGTAATTTCCGCATCATCCAGCGCCCGCATCGTCTCAACCAACGTATCTTCAGCAGCCGCAAGACGTGCCAGTGCCTGCTGATCATCACCGATACCGCTCTGTCCGGCTTCCACACGATCTTTAATTTCATTCAGGGTAAGGCGGTGTTTTTCAACGTTTTGACGAGCCAGTTCAACGATTTCAAGGCTCCGGAGAGTATCGAGATAGGCTCTCACCGCATCCAGAGCAATTGCCTCTGCCCGCTCTCTTACACGATAGGCGGCGCTATCGACCCGGTTTCCCTGCCGATCAACCTCGGCACTACGGAAACCGCCATCATAAAGCGTCTGCACTAAAAGGAGGCTGGATTCGGTTCGGCGTAAATCTTCATTGTCGATAGTCACCGTATCGGTCCATTCATATCCGATACCGGCTTCTAAATCCAAAGTCGGGAGATATAGCCCTTCGGCCTGCTTCAACTCCTGGTCAACCGCCCGCCGATTGGCAGATGCTTCCGCAATTTCGGGATAGGTAGAAACCGTTTGCTGAACTGCCTCATTCAATGTTTCCGAATGCGCGGCCCCCACCGCGATAAAACTACCGAAAACTACCGTTAGAATACTGGCGGAAAGCACATTCCTTGTCTTAACCGCACTGTTTCTAAACTTCATGCCCCTCTCCCATTTCGTCCGTTTTGATCGTCATGACAACATCTACCCCGTTTATGTTCATCAAGGCTTAACAAAACGTCCAAGCTCGTTTCATTCGCCGGATAATCTACTCGTTCTTTCTGCTCACGATCAACTTTATAAAACCATGGCCGTGTCAGAATTCGCAGCGACCCGACCGCCCTGTGGCCTAAATACAACAGCATTGGTCCTGACAACATAGAACTGTATTCAAAGCGCTTTAGCCTCGGAACTTACAGGAAATCTAAGGCGCATTGTGATGCGACATGAATTGAAGTGTATGCCGTATATGGTTAATTTTTGTTGAAAAAGGCAGAGAAACTCCGCAATTATTCTTATATATATGGCTTGGCTATGCTCGTTTCGCCGGTATGGGGCTTGATGGAGTGAAAAACTCAAGGTTCTCTGAGCCAAGGAGCGATAGATTTTAGAAATTTGTTAACTGCATTTTCACCAAATAAGCATTGAATGGGTTCAATGCGTTATTGGACATAAAAGAAGACCTTCCCGTAAAAACCGCAGAAATTGGTTTGCAGGGGGACGCTCGAGACAAAACTTCGACAGAAAAACTGGTCCCGGCGATGAAATGCCAGGTTTCTGAAGAAAGCTCAATAGGAAGACGGAATGATTTCTAGGTGGAACGTGAGGGCAGAAAAGTGAGTGGCAAACCAAGCAAGCCCTTTTCAATTGACTCGGAGACTGCCGGGAATTCCCTCATGTCGAAGAACATGGATCAAACTGATCCAAGTACTGACAATAAGTCTGGTGAACAGGAAGGCTTTGCCAGCACTGCCTTGCGAAGCAAGTCCCAACAGGAACGCGATTGGACGATCAACCTGTCGGAGGTCACGCGGGCGGACCAGGACCCCCTTCTTGGCTGCCTTGCGGCGCTGACCAAACTATTTGATGATCCGAGAACGCCGGACGCGCTTATTTATGGTCTGCCGCTTGAAGACAACAGATTGACGCCGCAACTATTTGTTCGCGCCGCGGAACGCGTCGGAATCAGTGCGCGTATTTCCAACCGCAGTCTTGATAAAGTTCCAGACGTTGTTCTTCCTTGCGTCATTCTGCTGAAAGATCGTCGCGCCTGTATCCTACTGTCTCGAGATGGCCAGGAGGCAAGCGTTGTCTTTCCCGAAACGGGTGAAGGAAGTGACCGCATTTCCCTAAAAGAGCTGGAAGAGCTTTATGCCGGCTACACGATCCTGACTCGACCAAGCTTCAAGTACCGTGTCGATAAAGATGAAAAGCTGCAGAATCGTGCAGGTTCATGGTTCTGGGGCACGATGTGGCAATTCTGGCCAACCTATCTTCAGGTCATTATTGCCGCATTCCTGATCAACAGCTTTGCGCTGGCAAGCCCGCTGTTTATTATGAACGTCTATGATCGTGTCGTTCCTAATCGCGCATTGGAAACACTCTGGGTCCTGGCGATTGGTGTTGTTATCGTCATCGGTTTCGATTTGCTCCTGAAATCGCTCAGGGCCTATTTCGTCGATAATGCAGGCAAACGGGCGGACGTGCTACTGTCCAGCCGTATCTTCGAACAGGTACTCAATCTGCAAGTCAAGGCGCGGCCAACGTCCGCCGGTGCTTTTGCAAACCATTTGCGTGAGTTCGAGACATTACGGGATTTCTTTACGTCGGTCACCGTAACCGCCCTTGTTGACCTGCCTTTCCTTGGGATTTTTCTCTTCATAATCTACCTGATCGGAGGGCCGCTCTTTATTATCCCTGCCGTCGCCATTCCCGCCGTTCTTTTGGTCGGTCTTTTCCTGCAATGGCCGATGCGCCGCGCAGTCGCAAAAACATCCGAAGAAGCCGCCCAGAAACACGGCGTCATTATTGAAACGATTTCCGCGCTCGATACGGTCAAAAGCATGGGAATCGAAGGACATATGCAGAAGGAGTGGGAACGCTTCGTCGGCAAAACCGCAGAAACAGGTGTCGCCGCCCGGTTTTTTGCCGGTCTCGGGATCAATCTCTCTGCCACTGCCATGCAGCTTGTAACAGTCGGCGTCGTCGTATACGGCGTTATCCTGATGGGCGAGCCGGATTCAAGTATCACAGTCGGTGCGCTGATTGCCTGCACCATTCTGACAGGCCGGACCATGGCGCCCCTGGGTCAGATCGCGGGCCTTCTGACACGTCTCAATCAGGCGATGGTCGCCCTGAAAGGCCTCAACAACATCATGTCCCTGCCGGTGGAACGGGGCGCGGAGAAACGTCAGCTCAGCCGTCCGAACATTCAGGGAGACATCGAATTCAAGAATGTCACCTTCAAATACCCGGGTGCTGACCTGCCCTCGCTCAATGATGTGTCCTTCAAGATCAGCGCCGGCGAGAAAGTCGGAATTATCGGACCTGTCGGGTCCGGGAAAACAACCATTTCCCGTTTGCTGATCAATCTTTATGAACCCGATGAGGGCGCCGTATTGATAGACGGTACAGATATTCGGCAGATCGATCCATCCGACATCCGTCGCAGCATCGGCAGTGTCATGCAGGATATTACCCTCTTTCAGGCGTCGGTCCGCCAGAATATTACAATGGGACATCCGCAGGCGGATGACGAGATGATCCTGAACGCCGCAAAACTGTCCGGCGTTCATGATTTTATTTCGAAACATCCGCATGGATATGATCTGCATGTGGGTGAAAAAGGCGCCACTATGTCCGGTGGACAGCGCCAGACAATTGGCCTTGCCCGGGCCTTCCTGCCCAATCCGCCCATCCTGATGCTTGATGAGCCGACCAGCGCAATGGACCTGAACTCAGAGCGCCAGCTAATCAGCCGTATGCAATCCTTTATCGACGGAAAGACGGTCCTTCTGGTGACCCACCGGACGTCGCTTTTCTCGTTGGTGGACCGGATCATCGTATTGGGGAATGGCAAAATTGCAGCAGACGGCCCTCGGGATGAAATCCTTAAACTCGGACAGAGCAGCAATGCCTCCTCAAGAACCGTATCGGCGACCGTGACCAAACCGCTCCCGAAAAAGGAGGACTAGCAATGTCAGCAAAGCTTAAATGGGATGACACTGACTTTGCCTCCGATGTTGTTGCGGCAAAACTGCAGGGCCCGCATCCCCGCGCCTTTCTGCTGCTGTTCGGGATTGTCGCGTTCTTTGTCGTTGCTTTTTTCTGGTCGAAGAATGCCGTACTGGATGAAGTAACCCGCGGAGACGGAAAGGTCATCCCGTCCAGTCAGGTTCAGATTATCCAGAACCTGGAAGGAGGTATCCTCAGGGAATTGCTGGTGCGTGAAGGGGATATTGTCGAGAAAGGACAGATCCTTCTCAGGATTGACGATACCGGTTATGCCTCACGCGCTGGTGAGATAGAATCTAACTACCTTAACCTTATGGGACGGATTGCCCGCCTTGAAGCAGAAGCATCCGGTGAGCCCCTCACCTTCCCGGCCGAGCTGATAGCCGAGCGCAAAGATGTGACTGTCCGCGAACAAAATCTGTTTAATGCCCGGCAGGCCGCCCTGCAGTCCCAGATTCAGATCCTGCGCCAGCAAGCGCAGCAGCGGAAGCAGGAAATTGCGGAAATTAATGGGACACTGCGCCAGCTGCGCACCAGTCTCAGCCTTGCCAACGAGGAAATGGAGATTACGGCACCGCTGGTTAAGAAAGGGATCGTCCCTAAAGTGGACTCTCTCAAGCTACGCCGGGAGGTAAACCAGCTGGAAGGCCAGATTGCCGCCTCCGAACTCTCCCTTCCCAGAGTGGAAGGAGCGTTGAAAGAGGCGAACCAACGCATCGAGGAGAAAATTCTCAGTTTTAAAAGTACGGCCTCTCAGGAACTCAGCCAAACCCGCGCAGAGTATGAAGCGGCGCGTCAAGCCATTCTCGGCGTGAAAGACAGAGTGGCCCGGACCGACGTGCGCTCCCCGGTGACAGGTGAAGTCAAGGACGTGAAAATCCAGACAATTGGCGGCGTTGTCAAACCGGGCCAGGATATTGTCGAAATCGTTCCGATCGATGATACACTGCTTGTAGAGGCTAATATCCGTCCGGCCGATATCGCCTTCTTGCGCCCGGGACAGGAGGCAACAGTCAAGATTACGGCCTATGACTATTCCATTTATGGAGGACTGCCGGCGAAGCTAGAGCGGATCAGCGCCGATACGATTGTCGAAGAAAAAACCGGCGAAAGCTATTACCAGATCATCGTGCGTACCGATCAGAACACTCTGAAACGTGGTGAAAATAACTACCCGATCATTCCTGGCATGGTGGCCTCTGTCGATATCCTGACCGGCCACAAGACAGTTCTGGACTATATCCTGAAACCGATCCTGAAAACCCGGGATTCGGCGTTGAGAGAACGCTGATGCGCCGCTTGATGAAACAAATAATGCCTCCGCTCATTCCGTTGGCTGCGGCTGTTTTCCTGATCAATTCAGTTGCGGTGCAAGCCTTTAGCGCCGGGATTACGGAAAAGGGCCTTTTTGGCATGGTTGAGATTTCCTCCGATAATCTTGAAGCGCTACCGCGCTGGCAAAAAGTCATCGAGAGCTTTCCGGACCTCGCCGCATCGGCAACCGCTTGCGATGCAAAAATCGAAGATTGCAAATCACAACAGATGACGCTGTGGCGCGCCAAAATTGCGGAGCTGGAACGGGAAGATAAACGCATTCAGATGCATGGCATAAACCGCTTTTTAAATGGCTGGAAACATAACGTGAATGATCCAACCAACGGTTCCGATGCGGAATGGATTGCCCCGCTCGAGTTTCTCTCGAATGGCGGTGGCTCGCGTGATTTCGCAGTGATGAAATACATCAGCCTGAAGGAACTCGGCTTTGATCCGGACTCCATGCGGATTGTTATCGCCAATGACGTCTTGCGGAATGAAACCCACGGTCTACTGAGTGTGGAGCTTCGTGGAAAGCGTTACATCCTTGATAGTATCAACAACACAATCCTCGATGATCACCACATCAACTATTATCTGCCTCTCTACTCGGTCAATGAAACGACGCGATGGGCGCATATTCCTCAGGACTACCTGATTGCACAGGAAGCCTCCGGGAGCGAGAAAAATGACTGATGCATCATTAAAGCTTGAACTGAATTCCTTTCTGTCCAAGGAATCGCCGGATGATAGGGGGATATCCGGGAATATGCCTTTGAAGTTTGCCGGGGTTTTTCTCGTTGTCTTAGCGGTTTTTGGCTATTTTATCTGTGATTACGCGGTTGAATCGCGCAAAAAAACGATGGTCGGGGAGTTGCACAAACAGCTGGACGTCAGTGCAACCGGCAAAGCCCGCGTGATTGAAACATGGCTTGCGGGAACCATCCGGAATACGGACAGGATCGCGTCAAACGATCTGTTCCAGCTGTTTGCAACAGAGATAAATCTTGTCGGTGACGGGAAGCTTGAGAGTTCTCTTAACGCACAGCTTCCCTACATGCAAAATGCTCTTACCAAATTCACCGATCAGAATGAATTGGTTGGGGCATACCTTATCGGCAAGGCGGGCCGCGCGTATCTCGCCTCTGCCAATGCGCCGGCACTCAACGATGTGCAGCGGGCAATGGCTCAGGAACAATACGGGAAGGCGGACGTCACCTTTTTGCCGTTTCGGGAGACAGGCGACGGACTTGTCTTCGATTATCTTCTGCCGATCCGGGCCGCACAGACCAATCCCGCGAGTGCCAACAATGTTGTCGGCGTTTTGCTGATCACTGTCCCTGCCTCAGAATCACTGTCCGGTCTACTGGATACAGAATCATTCAGCCTTCAGGTTGGTACGACCCGGCTCTATCAGGAAATAGAAGGGCAGTTTTTTCAGATTACCCCCCTTAGACCGCCCTTTATTGCCAGTCAGCCTGACCTTGGATTTATCTCCGGCGCCACCGGTTTCCAGGAACTGCAGGATAGCAATGGGCGGGATATCTTTGCCTCTGGCGCTGCCGTCAGCGGCACAAATCTGGCGGTGTTCCAGCTCGTCAACAAGGCCCACGCCCTTACGTCCCTTCAGAACTATGCGCTCTTCGTCTATGGCCTTGCGATCTGCATTTTTATCGTCGTCGTCACAGTCTTGGCGACCGTCTGGCTAATGCTGAAAGGCCAGAGCGCCCGCGCGCTCGCGCAACAATATAAGGAATTTGCCTCCCAGATTAATGTCCAGCGGCGTTTGTTGGGAAGCATCAACAACACAATTGACGAGTTGATCAGCCTGACCGATCCGGAAGGCCGTTATATATACGCCAACCCCTCACTCGCCCGGCTTGCGGACTTTCCGCTTCGCTCCATCCCCGGCAAGACCGACAGGGACATTTTTGGTGACAAAGCAGCCCATGAACTCGCGGAGTATGATCGCAAGGCAATTGCGACAGAGCAAACGGTCAATGCCTTCGTCGATATTGAAACGCGCGAGGGCGTGCGAACATTGCGAGTCGCCAAGTCGCGTTTTCTCAATGAGGAAGGTGCTTTTATAGGTATCGTGACGGTATGCAGCGATATCACCGAATTTGTTGAATATCAGCGCCGCAAGGAAGAGATGGACCGTAAGTCTATCAATGTTCTGTCACAAATGCTGGAAGCGAACGACCCCTACCTGTCCTACCATTCTGCACGTATGGCACAGCTGACCGACTATATTTCGACTGAGCTTGGCTTACCGCCGGAGACACGCAAACTGATACATACGAGTGCCCATCTTTCACAGATCGGAAAAATCTCGATCCCGCGTGAAATCAGGGAAAAGACATCCCGGCTCACAGAAGACGAGCAGAAGATTATGCAAGGACATGTCCTGACGGCGGAGAAGATTCTGATCAATGCCGATGTGGAAAAACCAGTCATGGAAACTGTGACACAGATTAACGAGCGGCTCGACGGCAGCGGATATCCAAACGGCCTGACCGCCGATGACATTAAAACGCCGGCCCGTCTACTGGGAATGGCAGATAATCTTATTGCCAGAATATCGCCGCGCTCCTATCGGGAATCGACGACGGTTGACGAAGCGCTCAGAGTATTCAGGGAAAATCCTGAGAAATATGACTCAGAAATTGTCGAGGCAATGGTCCGCTTTTTTGAAACCGAGATTGGTCGCGACTTCAAGGCAAGTATTGAACAGAACGATGGAAACGCTTAAGACTCGTCAGAAACAATATTACCTTTAACGAGCATGTCCGTCGCATCCGGCAAATCCTCCGGTGCAACGCTCCCAAGAGACAGATCCGCTGCCGATATTGTGAGTGTTCCGCCAGCACCTGAATCATCCGACGTAAATTCAACAGCGTTTCCGCCATTTTCCGTCGCGATATTGAGGGCATCGAATAAAGCATCCAGATCAACCGCGCCATTCTCATCCAGTTCTAGAAAAGCCGCGACCGTTTCATCGGTGTCATTCTTTACCAATGACTCCTCGGTATCTTGCCTCGCGTTCTTTTCCTGTCCGTCACTCATCGTTCTTACACCCTTCATGAACCATGGCTCTTTCATGGGTCCATTGGTTAATTCTTCGTTACTTTAACCCGCGCCATGGACCATTTCATCCCTCATTTGGAGTAGAATGTAGCAAATTTCGCCATATTTTCATAAAATTTTATGTAGTTAGTCACTTTTGAGCTGCAGATACATCGTCTTGAAACATATCGACAGACAAGGCAATTCCGTCCGTCTCCCCATCGGATCGAGGCAAAGTTGCCACATGAATACCCAACAAAGCGAAACTTTTCCCGGCCCGTAGAAATAAGGGAGATCCCGAATCGCCCTTTGTCGCATCGCATTGATGCACCAGTATGGACCCGGATTTGCCGGACTGGACCTCGTTGATCTGACAGCTTGTATCGGCAGTTAGCACATGAGCGACGTCCCTGCTGTAGCCGCCCTGCATAACTGTGGCTCCTGCCGTCATGAACTTATCTAGATCGCGCGGATTTACCCTTGCGAGTTCGGCGAAGCCATATGATTTGCCAAGTGGTTTTTCAAGCCGCGCTAGCGCCCAGTCATTCACAAGAGCGGGACGGGACTGCTTTTTAACGAAGGCGTTATCGCCTGCCACAACGAAACTTTTCACTTTTGAATGCGCCGCGATTTCCCCTTTGTCATAGCCAAGAACGAAATGATAAGCACTTGGAACGGACCATTTATTCCGCCGCTTGTCCCAAAAACAATGTGCCGCCGTCAGAATTATCTCTGGTCCAACAAGCACCGCTGTACAATGGCTTCCGGAATGATTTAACCGGCCAACCATCTGCCACGGCTGGCTGGTAATATCCACCCGAACCCGGTTATCGTCCCCCTTAATACCCAATATCTTGAGCGCTTTCAGAGGCTTTCCCGGTTCGGGCACATTCACATCCCTCTCATCCGCCTGCAGATCCGCCGGTTGAAACGAAAGAGCCCCAAGTAACATCGCGAGCGCCAGTGCACCGTTGTTTCGGAACTCGAAAATACGCCGCGAAAACAGCTTCATCTATTGTACCTCAGACAGGCAATCCGACCCTCTTGCGGAATGTTTCGTCCCGAATGGTGAGTTCCTGACCTGCCAAATCGCTAGCGGCATCACTACAGAGCCAGGCAATTGCTTTTGCGGGTTCCTCCGCGGCGGCCAGGTTTTCCCGGGGAATCTGACTGACCGGATTTATGCCGGAGGCACGGATCACAACCTGCATTTCAGTATCGACAACGCCCGGCGCAAAACCATAGACGCGCACACCTTTTTCACCGGCCTCCAGGGCCGTAGCCCGGGTCAGCATATAAACCCCGGCCTTGCCAGAACAATAGGCACCCCAGCCTTCCATAGGGCTGTGTGCCGCACCGGAGCTGATATTTATAATCACGCCTGACTGCTGCGCGAGAAAGTTCGGTAGAACCGCCCGTGTGCCATGATAAACCCCGAGGAGATTAACCGAAATATTGCGAGCCCATTCATCCGGGTCACTCTCGGCAATCAGGCCTATGGGATCAACGATGCCGACGTTGTTTATTATGGCGTCGATCTTCCCATACCGATCCAGTGTCTCCGCTACCATCTTCTCCACAGCCGAAAAATCGGACACGTCGCAACTCGCGGCAAAGGCCTCTCCACCAGCATTCTTAATTTCCTTAAGAACCTTGCTGCAGGATGCAGCGGACCTTGCGCTTAAACAGAGCTTCGCTCCCGCTTCCGCAAGCGCGACGGCGGCCGCTGCGCCGATACCACGACTGGCGCCCGTAACAATAATGACCTGATCTGACAATTGACTCATGGTCAGCCCCCTGATGTTTTTTCGTTAAAATATTTAGAAGGAGGAATTTGGCGTTTTCAGGAACGCTTCTTCCTCTTTTGTACTTTCCCTGCCCAACTGTTCATTGCGATGCGGGAAACGTCCAAATTTCTCAATAATCTCAAGGTGCCGTTGTGCATAGTCCAGAGCTTCGTCAGACCCCAGCTCCGCAAACAGCTTAACCGAGAGTTTCTGATCATCCATGTCTTCGCTATGTTCAAACGGCAACGCGGCGAACTGTTTTTGCACCGCATTTAGCTCGTCATAAAACCCGCGCGAAAGCATATGCCGGGCGATCTCCCGCGCCTTACCGTCAGCGGCAAAAGCACGCGGTGAATCGCGGAACATATTTCGGGTAAACTGGTCAAAAAGCAGTATCAAGGCGAGAGACCCGCGGGCGCTCTCCGTCCAGTGAAGCAATTCGCCAGCTTC
>PAKP01000014.1 GCA_002706985.1 Sneathiella sp.
AAGCCATAGTCGGCGGACTTCTGACCATCCTCGCAATCGGGCTTGCCGTTGGCGGGGCGAACAGCGGAAACCCCGGGCGTTCCACGGCGGCGACGGCAGGCGGGATTGCCGCCGGGGTCGGGGGCGCCATGATGATTTCAGAGAGCTTCAGAACCAGCAAGGAATCGGAGTTCCATGCAAATACGATTGAAGAGCTTGGCGAGTCCATTGACTCTGAGCTTGCCCCACAGGTTGTCGAGTTTGAAGGAGAAACCAAAAAAATAACAGGAAATGCGGAAAAGCAGTTCGCTGAATGGCGCGCCTTTCTGAAAGAGATTTATGAGAAGGAAAAAACACCGGAAACGCAGCTTTGAGTAAACGATAATGTTCGAGAAAAAACTTGAAGAAGCGGCCGCACAGTCCAGGCAGACACTCCTCATATTCGCTTTAATTTCAACCGTCATCGGACTGGTTCTGGTAATCGCGCTGCTTTTCATTTCAACAGGCTCACCGTTTAAAGGCACGGAGGGGTCATCGACGCAAATAACCGCCCCGGTCGAGAAGGTTGAACAAGAGCCTTCGAATAAAGCGGAATCATCCCGACAGAAAGAGCCGACAGCAACCCAAACATATGAGCGTCAGGAAGTTATCACTCTCATCGGACGATATGAACAGACACTGGAGCCTGTCGTTCTAACGGAGGGCTTTGCGTCCTGGAATAAATCTCTACAGTCAGACCTGATTGCATTGAAAGATGATGTTGTCGGTAAATTGGCAAGCGGGTCAATTGACTCGGCCTATGAGCAGGTCATTCGTCTGATCGAATCCGCGAGTGTTGCCGTCGGGGACTTTGAAATGGCATTCGATACGGCGATGACGGATGCTGCCGCAAGTTATAATAGTGATGATGTTCAGGGAGCAAGGGCACATATCGATTATGCGTTGTCGTTGAACAACACAAATCAGGAAGCCCTCAATCTGAAAGAAAAGATAGAGGCGCTCCCGGAAGTTCTGGAACTCGTCAGGCAAGCTTCTGTCGCCCGTACGGAAAATAATCTGGAAGCAGAAAAGCGCTTCTCGGAACAGATTGTAGCGCTCGACCCGGATCGCAGCTTTTACCGTGAGAGAATAACGGAAATAGAAACTTTCCTTACAGAGCGCCGGTTTGAAGAGAGTGTCGTGCGGGGACTGGACGCAAACCGGAAAAGCGATTTATCCGCTCTGCAGGCAGCGCACAACGAGGCGAAATCCGTCTTCCCAGTCAGGGAGGAGACCAAAAATCTCGCCGGTATGCTGGTTGCCCTGAAACAAAAAATAGCTTTTGATAATTTCATGCGAAGAGGCGGCAAGGCAATGGAAGCAGATGACTGGCAGGCCGCTCAACGGGAATACGAAAACGCTTCGGCAATCTACCCCAATAACAAGGACGCACGAGATGGTCTGGAGATAGCCCGGAGCATCCTTGCCAAAAAGCAGCAGATTGCGGCATTTATGGCCAGTCCTGAACGACTTTCAAACGACTTCGTCAAGACGGATGCTACTGAAGCATTAAAAAACTCTGAGGTTCTCGGGGCACTCAGCGGAAGTTTGCAAAGGGAAGCGGAAGGTCTTAGCAAGGAAATCGAGCGGCGGAACCGTCAGATCGATATTTTGATCTTCTCTGACCAGCTTACCTCCATTTCCGTCAAAGGGGTTGGTCGCGTCGGTCAGGTGTCCAGCTACAAAATCCGCCTGAAACCCGGCTCCTATGTTCTCGAAGGGAAAAGAGAGGGCTTCAAAACGAAGCTGGTGCCGATTACGATTGATCCTGATGATACTGTGGTCGAGGTTGAAGTCATAACAGATGAGCGAATTTAAACGTCAGATCGAACTCGCGGCAAAGCGCCAGCAAATTGCTGTGATCAGCGTGCTGGCGTTTTTTGCGCTTGTCGGCACTCTTCTGGTTGTAGGTTTTGTCTTGCTTAAGGCGACTGTCATCGAGGTCGTGCCGGAACCAGCGGCAATCAATGCGGACATATCGGTTGAGAGTGGCGCTGCTGTCTATGTGGAAGGCACTTTATTTTCATTGTCCCGCCAACCCGTCCTAAACGTAACCTCGGAAGGGTTCGAGCCTGTTAGCCGGGTTATCGCGAATAGTGAAGAGGGCAAGACAGTTCTGATTGAAATGCAGGAATTGCAAGCACGACTAGTACTGACCGTTGTCGATATAGATGATGATATCGCCTGGAAACTTAATGGAAAGGCCTTGCCTTTGTCGTCATCATTAGATCAAAAACTGGAGCCAGGGGCATATGAAGTTGAGCTGGAACACCCATATTACGAATCTGAATCCTTTCAGTTTGAACTGAGTAGAGGACAAACAGAAACCCGCGAGATTTCTCTGACGAAGATTGAGGGGCAGGTGGAGCTTGATGCGGCACCGGAGGGCGCGGCTCTGAAATTCGATGGGGAAAAGGTCGCGGAATACCCCGTTGTCTTAAAAAGACCTGCGGGTAAATATTCCGTCATGATCGAAAAAGAGGGATATCTCCCGATAACGGATGAAGTTGAGATCACAAATAGGGATCGTCAAGTCTACCGCAATTATCAATTACAGCCACAGCCCGCTTATCTCAAAGTGAGTGTGTCCCCGACAGGGGGAGAACTATCGCTGAATGGCAAATCGATATCGGCGGAAGCCCGGCAGAAACTCGCATCAAATAAGCGCTATTATCTTAACTACAAAAAGAAAGGCTATACATCGGAAGAGCGGGAGATTTCGCTGAAACCGGAAGAGGAGGCGGAAGTTGCCTTTAATCTGAAACTCAACATCGGGGATGTTCAAATTACGTCCAGCCCTGAAGCGGCTGTCTATATTGACGGGAAGGCCGTCGGGAACACGCCACTGTCGCTTCGCCTGCCTTCCTTCACTCATAAAATTTCGATCGTGCGACAGGGATATCGAACGGTCAATAAATCCGTTGTTCCTTCCGCGGCGTCCCCTCAGCGGATTGATGTGACGCTCCAGACGGAAAAGGCCGCTCAGCTTGCCGAGGCAAAACCGAAATATGTTAACTCCGTCGGCATGGAAATGGTGTTGTTCCAGCCAAGCAATGTCACTTTGGGGGCGCCGAGATCGGAGAGCGGCCAGCGAGCCAATGAATTTCTCAGGCCTGTGGAACTGACACGCCATTTCTATGCCGCGAGCACGGAAGTAGCGCAGGCACAGTTCGCTTTATTTGATACAGGCCGTTCATACAGTGGTTCGGGCGCGTTGCCGATCTCGAATGTATCCTGGGATCAGGCCGCCCAATATTGCAATTGGCTGAGCAAGAAAGAGGGGCTAAGCCCGTTTTATAAATTCAATGGTGATCGTTATCGGGGGTTCGATCCGAATTCTGACGGATACCGATTGCTGACAGAAGCAGAATGGGAGTGGCTTGCGCGAAAAGCCGGGCGCATCAAGCAGACGCGCTTTCCCTGGGGGGACGATCCTGTCATTCCGAAAGGCGCGGGGAATATTGCCGATGAGTCGGCCAATGGAAAGACACGCTTCTATGTTCCCAATTATGTGGATGGGTATGCCGGGGTCGCACCGGTAAAAAGTTTCGCCACGGACAAGGCAGGACTTCATGATATCTTTGGCAATGTCGCCGAGTGGGTTCATGATTATTACAGCCTGGTGCCACCTGCGAATGACGCTGTTTTGCAAGACCCTCTCGGTCGCCAGCAGGGCGATCAGCATATGTTTAAGGGGGCAAACTGGTCCAGCGGAACCCTGACGGAACTTCGGCCTGCTTATCGTGGTTCCGGAACGGAAGGTTCGGACACGGTGGGCTTCCGGGTGGGACGTTTTTTATATGGAGAAGCAAAATGAACACATGGCTTAAACATAAGACCAGATGGATCATTGTGGGGATAGTCGCAATTTTTGGCGCTCTGACATTGCAATATGCCATTGCCCAGAGCGGAGGAGCGGAAATCAACCTCAACTCTCCCGTTTCTTTTCCGGTGGATATCTAGATGGTCAGGAAAGTCATCATAGCGACGGTCTTGTTGGCCGTTTGTATCGTCTTCGTACAATTGATCTACGCCGGTTTTATAACTCCGAGCGCGGAAAGGCTGGTCGCTGAAGCGCAAGCAGCCGGAACCGCGGCACCTCAGGTTATTTCGGTAATTCTGAAAGACGGGGAGCAACAGGTGTGTGTCACATTGGCGCTTTGGTGCCTGTTCTTGATGGCCGGGAAGTTCTGGGGCCTCTGGAACGAATCCCATCTCGACAAGATTGATTATGTCGGACTCATCAGTGAAGGGAATAACCTCGGCGATGAGAAAGACACGTTACGAAAAACGATGACGGAAATTGAAAAGCTGCCGGAGAAATTCACGGCGTCTCCGGTCGTGCAAACGCTTCTATCGAGCATCCGCCGCTATCTGATGACAGATGACGTGCACAGCACATCCGAAGCCATCTCGCTCAGTATCGATGCTTTGGCCATGCGTCAGGAATCTGAGAATACAATGATCCGCTATATCATTTGGGCTATCCCTTCGATCGGTTTCATCGGGACTGTAAGAGGCATTGGTGCCGCATTGTCGCAGGCGGATGAGGCGCTTGCCGGTGATATCACTTTGATGACGGACAGTCTTGGCGTTGCATTTAATTCGACGCTGGTGGCCTTGGTCCTGTCGATATTTTTGATGTTGATGCTGCATATTCTACAAGGACTTCAGGACGGTCAGTTGATCAAGACCCAGGCCTATTGCGAGAAATTCCTCCTGAACCGTATCAGCAAATAGGTGCAGTCTGAGAAAGCGTCGCGCAACTGAAGGATTTAATCTTTCTTTTCTGGACATTATGGCCTGTGGTCTCGGCGCTGCGGTTTTGATTTTGATTTTGCTGAAACTGCAGCCTGAAGATACACCCATTGACCTTGATGAGCTGAAGGCGGATTTGACACTTCGTCAGGAACAGGAAGGAGAGCTCAAGGCGCTTCTTGATCAGCAGAAGAACGAAGAAGCAAAAATCGAAGCTGAGATTTCCACATTGGCGGGAGAGACACGCGCCCTTGAAGAAGAGGTGGCGGCAACCGAGGAAACAACCCGGGAAAAAATAGCGGAATTGGATACTCTGAAGGAACGTATCCTTAAAAGTCCGCCGGCGCAGAAAGCAGATGTCGTTCAATCAGATCAAGGGGGAGAAGAAGAGTATTTGCTTGGCCTGAAGGTCGAGGGTCGCCGAATAGCATTTCTGATTGATACCAGTGCATCAATGACGGATGAAAACCTGATTGATATCATCAAGCGCAAATCCGGGACGGATCAGGACAAAATGGATGGACCGAAATGGAAGCGAACGCAAAGGATCGTAAAATGGCTTGCGAACAGGATACCTAAAACCTCGGACGCTGTATTCATCGGGTTTAATGAAACAGCTTTTCCAATCGGCCCGTCTGTCTGGTTCAGAGGGTCGGATGCAAGTTCGGTACAACATGTCTTTTCGTCAATCGACAGTGTCGTGCCGACAAACGCTACGAACCTGGAGGCAGCATTACAGGCGGCCAAGCAGAAATCCGACCTGCCCACGAATTACTATGTCGTCACGGATGGCCTGCCGACGGAAGGCGATTCAAACTACGGAAGCCTCAACCCGTTTGCAAGCTGCACATCCCTGTTCGGAAAATCCTCAATTATTACCGGGGAGTGTAGACGAAAACTCTTTGAATATACCGTCAGAAACTACGGCGTACAGGCCGGGGTGCCTGTGAATGTCATTTTGCTCCCTCTTGAAGGGGATCCAGGTGCGGCACCGTCTTATTGGTCCTGGACATATGCGACAGGGGGACTGCTCATAAGCCCTGCGGAAAACTGGCCATGAAGCGACGCAATCGCACATTCGAGCTTTTTAGTCTGTCCTTCCTTGATCTGATATCCTGCGGGTTTGGGGCAGTTGTCCTGTTGATACTTGTCTCCAAAACGGGAGAGGACGTGAATAACGCCACGCTTGAGGAAGCAAAGGAAGTCCTGGCGATGATCACCGAAGTTGAGCGCAATATTGGCGTTCTGGAGCAGGAAACAGAGCAACGAAAGGGAAGGATTGAAAGCCAATCCAGATTGCTGGATAAACTTGAGGAAGAACGCGCATTGCTGGCGGAAAAGAAAAGCGCTGCCGTCGCTGCCGACCAAAAGGCGGAAGATGATCTGGAAGGCCTCGAACTCGTGGAGGAATCTCTTAATCGGGCCAGCATACGACCGCAAATGAATGTGCAAAAGCGGGATGATGAGGTCGGAGGAATTCCGGTGGACAGCGATTATATTCTGTTCATTGTTGATACATCTGGAAGTATGCAGAGAATCTGGAACAGGGTCATGGCAGAGATGAAAAATGTACTCGCTATCCACCCCCAGGTGAAGGGCTTCCAGATACTAAATGACAATGGGGCGCATTTAATTTCCTCTTACAATGGAAAATGGATTCCTGACACAGCCAGCCGCCGCGACAATGTATTTAAGGCATTTGCCGGCTGGCGAAGTAATTCCAATAGCAGCCCGGTGGAAGGTCTGGAAGTGGCGCTCAAGAAATACGCCCGCCCGAATATAAAGCTCTCGATTTATATTTTTGGAGATGATTACACAGGTGGCTCCTACAACGATGTTATTGATCGTTTGCAGGCCCTGAATACTAACAAGCTCACTGGCAAACCTCTTGCCAGAGTTCATGCGGTCGGTTTTATTTCGCAGGGTGTTTCAGGACGATTTGGCGTGTTGATGAGGGAAGTGACCAAAAGAAATGATGGTACATTTCTGGCACTTCCAAAAAACTAAAACTCACACTGTCAATTCATCGACTTTTGCCACCAGGTTCTTAGCAACTGATTTTGCTGTAACAATTTGAGATATTGCCGTTTTGCCTCAGGATTGTGGGTTATGATTTTTTTTATGCGGTCGGCATCCCGGGGTTCCAACATATTATCTACATAAGCCTGAATATCGGTTTCTTCAAAATTACTATACGTCATGCTATCCGTAATGCTGCCATAAATGGGAATTTGGGGTTTAATAACGCGCCATTTTTCGGCGCTCCTAATGTAATAAATGGATTTCGTTGATATTTAGTTCCATGGAACTTTATCGTCGCTCTCTCGTTGGTATGTCTGCAACGGAAAAAATTAAGGAGAGAGCTAATGCTTGGTTGGGCTATTACATTTCTGGTGGTTGCGCTGATTGCCGCAGTATTGGGCTTTGGTGGGGTCGCCGCAGTGTCTGCTGAGATTGCACAAATTCTGTTTATTGTGTTCATCGTGTTGTTTGTCGTAACGGCAATTATTCACTTCGTTCGTGGACGCAGGCCACCACTGTGAATATCAAAAAAGCAGAAATTTTGCAAAAAATCATGAAACGGCGCTTCAATGGAAGCGCCGTTTTTTGTTGGTGGAATAGGTTCTGGTCGAGTAAGTTTCGAAGATGAAATTCCTGAACAATAAAATTTTTGTGACCTATATGGTCGCTTTGTCGACTGGCTTTTTGATCTGTTTAGCTATCCTGCTGACGATGATAATTCCTATAATTTCAGGGGAATTAACTGACCTGAATAACATTTGGTTGTGGGCATCCGTTTCCTTTGCAACTTTTCTGTTAGGGTTTTTAATAAGCTTCCTCCCTCTCAAACGGGCTTCCCAAAAATTTGCGGCCAATCAAATGTCGGAAGAAGAGATGTTTCGTTTGGCTGTTGAAGGTACGAAGGACGGCATCATTGACTGGGATATTCAGTCCGGCGAGGTTTTCTTTTCCGATCAGTTTATGGAAATGCTGGGATATGGGACCGAGGGTTTCAAGGGAACCATGGGCGATTTCTCGGACAAACTCGATCCGGATGATAGGAAAGCAGTCTGGAACCATATCAATCTATATATCAGCGGCAAATTATCGAAATACTCGACAACGTTTCGTATGTGCCATAAGTCGGGCCGTTTGGTCTGGGTAAAGGCACAAGGAATTCTGATACGGGACCACAAATTGCAGCCGTTGAGATTTGTGGGGGCACTTACGGATGTTAGTGCTACGAAAGAGTATGAAATGACACTTCAGGATGCAATTTCGCGTGCGGAAGAGGCAAATGAAGCCAAGAGTGAATTTCTTGCCCATATGAGTCACGAAATCCGCACACCTTTGACAGCCATTACTGGGGCCGCCGGAATTCTGAACGAGCATGCTCATGAGCTGGATGACAAAAAGCAGAAGCTTGTAAAAGTACTGAATTCTAGCTCAATAAGTTTGAAAGACCTTATTTCCGACATACTGGATTTTTCGAAAATCGAAAGCGGTGAACTTGAGCTGGTGGAGTCCATGTTCAATTTGCAAGAGGCATTTGAACATATAACCAGCGTTATGTCTGTCCGGATGAAAGAAAAGAATCTGGATTTTGTATTTTCATACAAGGGGTTGGAGGGACAACAGTTTTACGGCGACCCGGTTCGGCTTAGGCAAATCCTGATCAATCTAATCGGAAATGCGGTCAAATTTACCGAAAATGGTCATGTGCATGTCAACGCAGCCAAGGAAGATTTTGGCGATATCTCGGTGTTGCGAATAGATATCGAGGATACAGGCGTTGGGATTGAAGAAAGTCAGATTGATCTGATCTTTGAGCGCTTTAAGCAGGCGGATTCCGGTATCTCGCGTAAATTTGGTGGAACCGGTCTGGGTCTTCCAATATCCAAGAAACTTGCGGGACTAATGGGTGGGAGTATCGAAGTGAAAAGTGAGGCCGAAAAAGGTTCTGTCTTCTCCCTGATCGTTCCGTTCGTCGCTCCCAAAGATGAATTATCCAGAGATGAAGCCCAGAATGACGCTCTCAGGAAAAAGCGAATTGATGAACTGAAAGCTCAAATCGAGGGCTCACCAAAGGCACTGCTTGTCGAAGACTATGAGGGGAATATCACAGTACTGGGTCATATTCTGGAAGATATGGACATAGAATTTGATGTCGCGAGAACCGGACTAGAAGCGGTTAATCAATGGAAGGAAAACCATTACGGTTTGATTCTGATGGATATTCAGATGCCGGAAATGGATGGCTTTTCCAGCACCCGGCTCATCAGGAGTATTGAGGAAGAGACGGATACAGACCGTACACCGATTGTCGGCATGACGGCTCATGCCATGGTGGGGGATAAGGCTAAATGCTTGGCTGCGGGAATGGATACATATTTGCCCAAGCCGATTGATGAAATCGAATTGAAAGCAACTGTTGTTAAGTATATGAGCGGCGACAATCTTGCAGAAACAAGAAGCCCGAGTCTTTGATCCGGGCTTCAAGGTATGCATGTTTAGTCAACAATAGGATCCAAAAGTTCCTGTAGATGTTCCCGTGCCCTTGAAAGGCGGGAGCGAACGGTGCCTACTGCGATGTCCAGGCAATCGGCAACCTCTTGATAGCTCATTCCCTGAACACAGATCATGACGAGGATTTCCTGATGGGTAAATGACAGCTTTTTCATCGCCTCACTTACTGAGCTCAACTCGATCTGCTTTTCCTGAGGTGCATCGATTGATTCATTCTCAAGATAGCTTTCGGGATCGTACTTTGTTTCATATTTGACCTTGCGTCGATAATCAGACGCAAAGTGGTTGTACATGATTTTTGACGTCCACTTGAACAAGTCTGTATTTTCCTGAAACAAATGTTTCTTTTCCATTGCCCGCAAAAGGGTATACTGGAGAAGATCATCCGCCTCATGATGATTTTTCGTTAGGCGGCGCGCAAAATTTCTCAGACCGGGCATTTCGATTGTCAGATCCTGATTGTTGAACATTTGCTGTCTTCCTTATTGCTGTTACGTCATTGAACTTGCAATAAAGGTATGCGGCATCTGTATCGTTGGTTTTTCGGCTTTGTAATATTTTTGAAAAAGTTTGTATCAATTTCGTAACTGGCCCTATAAGTGTTTTGAACAACGTAATAAGGAATTAATGTGATGAGTAAGGGGGTTGTGCTGTCAGTTGATGATGACGCAGGACTTCAGGTCGTTTTGGAAGTCTACCTTCAGGGGGAGGGTTATTCTTTTATTTCAATGAAGGATGGTTCTGAACTGCCGGAAAAGTTATCAAAAGAACAACCTGATATCATTTTGCTGGATCTCGTCCTCTCTGATACCGACGGCACCAGCCTGATTCCCGTAATCCGCCAGCATACTCAGGCTCCCGTAATTGTTGTTAGCGGGAAAAATGATACAACGGAAAAAGTCATATGCTTGGAGATGGGGGCAGATGATTATCTGACCAAACCTTTTGAGTTGCGAGAACTTAAGGCACGCATCAAGGCGTCCTTGAGGCGTGTCGAAGAGAAAATATCTGCTTCGTCTGCACAGCCAAAAGAGCAGAAGCCCGATACAACGGAAAATCTCAATTTCGGTGAGTTTACACTGGATCGCGATCAGTTTCAGGTTTTCGATGGCAATCGCAATTCCCTGGATATGACAATCGGGGAATTCCAGTTATTGGAGGCGTTGGTCATGGCGCCAAACCGGACACTTAGCCGGGAGCGGCTGTTTGAATTGACGCGGGACGGCGAATATGATGCTTACGACCGCGCGATCGATATACAGATAGGCCGTATCCGCAAGAAACTTGGAGATGACGGGCCGCGCCTTATAAAAACCATGCGCGGTGTCGGTTATATGTTCTCTCCGCCTGACTAATCTTGGAACTCTTTTTTGGTCTGTTCGTTTGTCGCAAGACAAGCAATATCAAAATGGAGTTTTATAATGACCAAATCAGCTGATTCATATCCGGAAATCGATGAACTCAAAGAAGATCTCGCTTCTTTAAAAGCTCATATGTCTGAGCTAACGGCCAGTCTGAAGAAAGACGGCGCCGAAGGGGCGGAAAAGCTCAGTGCAAGAACCAAAGAGAAGCTGGGCGAATTGAAAGATCGCGGCCAAGATGGCATTCACCATATTGAGGACCATGTGAGAGAAAAGCCAGGACAAAGCATTGCGATTGCTTTTGCAGTCGGCTTTCTCGCGAGTATGTTGCTTCGTAACCGGAGCTAAACCGTGCACCCTTTATTCCAAATTTTGCAGCAAGTTATCTCTGACAGTTTGCTGCCGCGAAAATCTGAAATTTTACAGCGCGGGGCAATCGGGATAACAGTAATTGCGCTGACTGTCGCATTGTCGTTTATCGCGCTGTTCTTCCTGGCATTGTCATTCTATAGCTGGATGAGCCTTCACACATCACTGCATCTTGCAGCTTTGGCAACCGCCGGTACCGTCATTTTGGTATGCCTGATAATTGCCGTGATTGCCTATTTTGCGGTGAGATCAAAACCCAAAGAGCAGCCTCAGGCGGATGAAGTTTCGCAAATGATGGCGGTTGCGGCCTCCGTTGCAGGTGAAGAATTCGAAAAATCAATCAATAGCAACCCGAAAACGACGTTGCTCCTCGCCGGAATAGCAGGATTCGCTACGGCCAAATATCTCAACAAATAGGGAACTTTTCTGCCGGTTTTTTGTTGGTAATTTCGATAACCGGGACCTATTGAAAGGACAGATAAATGCTTACGATTCAAAAACATTTCCGATATCTCGTTTTGGCGCTCTTTACGATGTCCGCGCTGTCGCTGACGGCCTGTGAGACAATGGAGGGGGCCGGTGAGGATATTGAAAAGGCTGGTAAAGCCATTCAAGAAGAAGCAGATGACTAAACATGAAATCTGAATAATATTTCTGGAAGGACCTCTTCTTCGGAGATGCAGAATTCGAATGATAAAACCGCCTTTTAAGGCGGTTTTTCCTTGCCTGAACAGACAATTAATAATTAGATATATGCTGCCCTGCTTCGGATTTACAGATGAGTTTCATCCCATCGATGCAATTTGGCATACATCTGTTCAGGCAGTGGTTCCGCCATACTTATTGTTGACGCATTCGCCATTTCTGATCGTGAATAAATTATGTTGAGGTAGCTGAATAATGCAATGGGAAGCTCAAAAGATCTGCGCGGATGCTGGCGACTACGAGCTAATGGTTGAAAAGCAAAAGCAGGATTGGGAGTGCGATCAGCCGGTCGATGCATGGAAATGGGCAGTTGTTTACCATGGAACGATTGTCGCAAGCGGTGTGTCAAATGACATAGAAGTTGCAAAGCGTGTTGCCGAAGCAAGTGTTCCGGAAGGGAAATAAGGTTTATCAGTCTTCCCAATCTTCTCCGATCGGGTTTCGAGGCCGGTTTTTTTCGGTGCTGATTAACGATTCTGCATCCTCAAAATCCTCTTCAGTGGGTTTTTCGGGCAGTGAGTTGCCATTTTCATACACTAGGGAAAATTTATAAAACATCGGAAAGTGATCTGAACCGACGGACGGTTCGCGACTGATTGATACAAGCTCGAATTCTTCTGAGTGGAAAATATGGTCTAGCGGCCATCTTAGGAAAGGGACGCGGGCATCAAAGGTGTTATACATGCCACGCCCTTGCCGTGGATCCAGTAATCTGGAAATCCTGAGAAAACGTCGAGTGGTCTCTGACCAAGCGACATCATTCAGATCGCCGGTAATAATCATCGGATGGCGCCTTTTGGCTGCCAGCTTACCAGCGAGCAAGATCTCCGCATCCCGACCAATTGTATCTTCGTGCGGTATTGGTGGATCGGGATGAATAGAGATCATCTCAAAAGTATGACCGTTTTCAATTTCAAGCAGACAATGAAAGCTCGGGATTTTTTCGTTCAGGAGAAATTTAATATCCCCTTTCAGCATTTTCAGCCGTGACGCCAAATGCATGCCATAGCTATTATCTTGCGGACAGCTTAAATCAAATTCATATCGATCAAGAACCGAGGCCAGGGAGTTGAGCCAGGCTTGATCGGTTTCCATGAGAACAACGATATCGGGATCATGTTTTTCTATCAGTCTGGCCAGGCGGGAATGATCTTCATTCCCCTGTTTGACGTTGCATACCAGCAAACTGAAAGTAGTAGCATTTCGACGATCCGGATTGTAATTAGCAGATTGCTTGCGCCATAACGGCGTAAATCGAATGATATACCAAAGCTGGATGACTATCGTAACCAGCGACATCCCCATGAATGCATAAGAGTATATATTTAAAGGTAGTATTACAGGCGTGAGAATTAGGGGCACTGCAGCGATTGCGGCAATTTGCAGCCGGCAGAAGTCAAAAATCCGGAAAATGCCATGCGCTACCGGCACAAAGGGCATCAGACTGGCCACGAGGCAAAGCGTGGCGAGACTACCCAATAAAAAACATGTCATAAGGACAACCTTTAAAACAAGCCGGTTCGCATGAGAGAGTCAGATTAATATACCCGACTTTATTTTAATCCTAAGCGTACGCCAACGTTATTCTTTGCGGTGGTTTCTAATATTCAGCGAGAGTTAATTTCCGTTATTTTCTTAATCCGGGACCGATTTTCTTAATAAAATCAAACAAATACATTTTCAAAAATTCAGGCGGCTTTCTTTAGTTTTTCTTTCATATACTTCATGTGATTGTGCGTTTTGGTCAGGATGCGCATCTGCCGTTCTATCAGACTGCGAGTCGCTTCGGGTGGATTGCTCTCAAGCGCCTTCTGAAAATCTTCCAGAGTTCTGTTCTCTGCGGCTTCCAATTCCTTGACGAGTGAGATGTCCGTATCCCCAACCTTCGCTTTCAGGAGCTTGAATATCGTTGACGCCTGGCCGGAGAGGGTACCGCCGTCGTTAAGTTCACTGGCCAGTGAATTCGCATGAGTTTTTAAATTTATAATAATACTTTCGCGCGTTGATGCCATTTTCCGAAAAATATCTCTCAATTCTTCATTTTTTGTTTGGCGCGCAGCGCTGGTATAGAAGTCACGTGCGTCCTCACAACGATTTACGAGACCGTTGAGCATCTTGATTGTACGTTTCTGCATGGTCACCCGTCTCCTTTCCCAGTTTTTCAAGTGCCTGCGAAATTACCAACACAGATAAAAATAAAAGGTTCCGAAATATGAGGAACCTTTTGCCAAGCCGCTCGTTCGTCCTGTGCAAGGTTACTTTTCGAGACCACTAAAGGAGCGAATTATGAAAACGAAGATTTTAGCAACTGCTTCTATGATTGCGCTTATGAGCGCTGCCCCGGCCTTTGCCGAGACGGCAAAAACCGAAGACAGCACGACTAAGGAAGTGACACAGGAAGTCAAAGAAGGCTGGGACAAAACCAAGGAAGCTGTGAAGGAAACAGCTGAAGAGACCACTGAGGCCACGAAAGAGGCTTACCGGGAAATGAAGGAGTTTGTCTTCAATGAAAAAGACGACATGCTCGACATCAAGGATGTAAAGCTTGATCCGCGTACAATGGCGACGGGCATCATTGGTGAGCCTGCCTATAATTCCGCAGAGGAGCGAGTTGGCGTTATTCAGGACGTAATTCTGGATCAGGATGGCAAGGCTGTTTTGGTTGTTATTGGTGATGGCGACTTCTTTGGTATGGGTAAGCTCGCGGCATTTGATTACGACAGTATGGTTCGCATGAATGCGGAGGGTGATGTTATCATGCCGATCTCAGAAGATGCGATCGAGCGGGCAACTGAATTCACCTATGAGAAGGACGCCTCAAATGATCAGGTGCGGATGATTCCAGCATCAGGTTATAGCGTTGAGAAGCTTCTCGATGCCAAGCTCGTAAATATCGAAGGCGAATCCATGGGTGATGTCGAAGATATTACCTTCAAGGACGGTAAAGCGAGCCAGCTCATTGTTGGTGTCGATAAAATTCTTGGCCTTGGTGGTGAAGAGCTGAGCCTTCCCTACGACACGGCAAAAGTTGTGCAGGTTGAAGACGATTATGAATATCAGCTGACGGCCAAGAAAGCGTCACTGATTTCCAACTATAAGTCCTCGCCCACAAACTAGAACCGTCTATTACAAGGAAAGGATGCGCTATGTTAAATGAAGATATCCTTAAAGGAAAATGGAAGCAGATCAAAGGTGAAGCCCAGAAAACCTGGGGCAAGCTGACCGACGATGATCTGGATCAGATAGACGGCGACCGGGAAGTTTTCCTCGGTCGTCTACAGGAAAAATACGGTGTGGCCCGCGAAGAAGCGGAGGACATGCTGAATAAATTCGAAAGGGATATTGCCTCTTAAGAGGTACCCAGAAAAGAAGCGCCGCATATAACTGCGGCGCTTTTTTGTTCAAGTGAAATACTTTTAATGCCGGAAATCGGTTTACTTCTTACTGTCTTCCCTTTCACCGCGCCTCACTTCTTCCTTATCCTCTATTCCGGAAAATTTGGCTCTCACGATGCCACCAGCGAGCATGATAATCCCGATTGCAACAAATGAGACGATACCCAGACTATAAAATCCGAAGCCAATCGTAAGGCCTATCCCACCTGCTGCCCAGATGCTGGCTCCGGTTGCTGTTCCGATAACCCGGCTATTCTCGCGACGTATAATGGCCCCGGCGCCCAGGAAACCAATGCCCGTCATGACACCGGCAATTATATTGGCGATATCGACCCTCATAATCTTGCTGGCATCGGAGAAGTCGGAATAGATCTCTTGCCCGAGAATGGCGAGAATGCATGTTGTGACAGCGACAATCATATAAGCCCTGAAATCTATCGGCTTGTTCTTCGTATCGCGCTCGAGCCCGAGGAGCAATCCGAAAACCATCGCCATCCCGACACGCAGCAAAAGCTCCTGCCAGGATAGATATTCAAGTTCGCTCGTCAGTTCAGCTAACATTTCCATTCTTTAGTTTTTCCTCGAATCTGATCTGGATATTCGAAATCTCGGCGAGTAGCTCGGCCGCAGGGGAAGTGCGGTTTGCACTTTCCATATTCTCGGATTCAGCGCGAATGAGGGCTTCCGCGTCTTCCTTCCAGATTTCCAGGATTTCGCTCTTATCCCTGTCGCTAAGATGGGGATCATCAACGACATCCTGGGGTGAATCAAACACAGCGGAAGGATCCTTCAAGATTTCCTCCAGAGATGGACGTAATTCGCTCATATCATGTTCCTTTCATTCATTAAATGGCTAACCAACAACCGAACCTTTCGATGGTTCCCTTTAAAGGAAATTTGGGCTCAGAGGGTTGTTGTGCTGTTTTTAGGATCTTCGAATTGTCCATATAATTTCAACGCGTTACCTATGAACAATTAAATCTGGGAACCAAAGTTGATTGCCGGCGTTTGTTATGAGTTATTTTCGATGAGAGGAGAAAAGTTATGAAAGTCTTGAAAATGATGCTGATGGGTTTCGTTCTTGTGGCCGCCCCCTTGGCTCTTAGTGCCTGCGAGGATGAGGGCCCTGTAGAAGAAGCAGTCGAGGAAGTAACAGACGAAATTGATGATGCTACTTAATCAAAGACTTTCATCTTGAGATCGTGAAACATGCCTCTAGCTAGAACAAGTGACAGCCTGCTGAGCGACGTGCTTAAGATCATTCTAGCTGTGATCTTGCCGCCGCTCGGCGTCTTTTTTGAAGTCGGGTTAGGCAAACATTTTTGGATAAATGTGCTGCTGACAATTTTCGGCTATATACCCGGCATCATCCATGCCGTGTACATCATTGCCACTAGATAATGATGGGCGCGGCAATAATTCTGAACTCTGGACTGCGCAAGTTTCAGTTTCATCCGTTGGGATTTAAAATTTTTCGAACTAAGCCGGGGGCTCAGACCTAACCGCGATAGTGGAGCAGACTATTGTTCTTTATCACCACCCTTTACAAGTCCATTCAGAACTGGCTGAGCGATGATCCGTTTACACAAAGTGCCGCTGCAGCCTATTACGCTATTTTCTCGCTGCCGGGCCTTTTGATCATTGTGATGGCGGTGGCTGCCGTTTTCTTTGACCAGCAACGGGTGGAGACGGAAATTCTTGGATATATCGGCAACATACTGGGTCGGGATGTTTCCCTGAGCATCAAGCAAATTGTTGAGGAAACCCAGCAAAGAGATCGTGATCTCTGGGCCATGATTGCGGGCGTTGCGACACTGATATTTGGTGCTACGGGACTGTTTGCTCAGTTGCAACGATCCCTGAATTTCATTTGGGATGTAGAATTAAGTGAGAAAGCAGGTTGGTGGGTGTTCCTGAAAAGTCGCCTCATTTCCTTTGGCCTCATTCTGATCGTCGGGTTTCTATTGCTCATTTCCCTGTCCTTTACCGCCTTTTTCACGATTTTCAGTGACTGGTTCGCAGCACAGTTTTCCCCGGACTGGGCGCAGGGACTTCTCATCTTCAATACTGCTTTTTCGTTTTGTATCATTGTCACCCTTTTCGCTCTCATTTTCAAAATACTGCCGGACGCGCATGTGAAATGGAATGTCGCATTCTATGGCGGAGTAATATCTGCGATACTTTTCTCTATTGGTGAATATGCCTTGAATTTCTATTTCAAGATAGCAGAGCCCGCATCCAGCTTCGGGGCTGCTGGTTCGATAATTCTGGTGATGCTTTGGGTTTCCTATTCCTGTCTAATTTTGTTGATTGGCGCCGAATTTTCCCGGACTTATACGGAAGAACATGAAGCTCGCGAGAGCCGAACCGGCGGTATTGCCGGTCAGAGGCGGTGAAAAGGCGCGCTATGTTCAAATCCCGCCCTAAGCAAAAGATAGCCATCATAGTCGTGATTGTGATCGCGGTATTGCTGGTTGCAACGGATGTGAAAATGGTGGGGGTTGAACGGGATGAAAATCCTTTCAATGCGCTATGGGAAGCGTTGGTGTCGGGTTTTGTGGAGCTGTTCGAGAACCAGCCTAAAGAACAGTTTGCTCTCCGTGTTCCGATCGAGGGGAATCTTAATGATCCGGAAAGTGATTCATGGTCGGCATTCATCAGTATCTTTTCGAATGCCTTTGAAAAGGCGTTTACGAAGAATGAGGACGGGACGATTAATTTTCAGGATGCAATCGAGAGAGAGGAATAGCCAAAATGGTCTAGCCGGGGTCTGCGTTCAGAATTGAGCGTAAACAGCAAGAGCGACCACCAATAGCATTGCCCCTGCCATCAGAAGGTTGATGCGAAATTGGATATGCGGCGCAAGTTCCAGCCGTTTGATGAGAATCCCGGCCGCGAGCCAAAGCAGATGGATCGGGATCCAGATTACATTCAGGATAGTAAACTTTAGCACTGTCTCTAGGAATAGGGCATCGGGCATGAAAGGGAAGCCACTGAAGATTGCCGTGTTGACGGCATAGGCTTTCGGATTGATCATCTGGAGAGTAATACCGGCCCATATGCCTGGTTCGCGGCTTGACTCTATAAAGGCAATCTTTGCGCCCGCAGTCGCAATCCTAAAGGCAAGATACAATAGATAGAGCGCGGAGAGGGCAAACAGGATATTTCGGACCATTGGAATGGCCAAAACCACTGCGGCCAGCCCGGAGACTACAGCAATGGCGACAAGGTTATTTCCGATAAATAGTCCGGTTACATAGCGAATGCCCGCCGTCCGTCCGAACGCGGAACCAACTCCGGCTGTTGATAAGACACCGGGTCCGGGCGTGATAATCAGAAACAGGATGGCAAAGGCAAAGGTAATCATACATAAGGCTCCGCTTGGTCCGTCTGACCGGAATAGGCAGACTGTGGCACCGAATGTTTTTACCGGTCACCAACGGGCACGATATACAGAGAATGCTGTTCCTGCACCATAAATTGCCATCGCGGCGCCAATCAAAGCGAAAATAGACCAGTCAGGCGCATTGCCTGTCGCTAGAAGGATACCTCCGATTGCGACGATCAACAGACGAACAGTTCCCGCGACGACGGGGCCAATAACTTTACCCGCCCCTTGTGACGAAAAATAAAGACAGAGGCCAAGGCCGAGGAGGCCATAAAAGGGTCCAGCCCAGGCGAAGTATAATCCAGCGGAGTCTAATATCGCGGGCACGTTCGTAAACATGCCGGACCAGATATTCGGGAAAATCGCGACGACAATCCCGATCAGCCCGATAGACAGTCCCGCACATATGCCGCCCGTCCAGGCGACTTGCCGGGCTCTGGCAATATTACCCGCACCTATGGCCATGCCGACCATGGGAACACAGGCAACACCAATGGCAAAAGCGATAGGAACAACAAGAAATTCCAGCCGCGCGCCAATTCCGTATCCGGCCAATGCCTCCAGCCCGAATTCGGAGATGAGGCGGGTGAGGATTAAGATGGTCAGAACGGTTTGAAGCGGGGAAATGCAGGAGACTGCTCCGACTTTCAGGATATCGCGAAACATCTCGGCCTGCAGTTGGAAATTATTGAATGAGAGCGTGATACGGGCCCGGCCGGACAGAAGATACCAGAACAGGAACACCGTTGAGGCGCTGAACGCAATCACTAAGCCAATGCCGATTCCGGCCATGCCAAGGGCTGGGAAAGGTCCCCATCCGAGACTGAAGGCGCCGGCCAGCAGAAATTGCGACACCGCGACGATCAGCAAGGTAATCGAGGGTGTTTTCATGTCTCCGGCTCCGCGAACGATAGAGGCAAGCGTGTTAGTCATCCAAACTCCGATGGCGCCGAAAAATACGATATTCGAGTATGCCAGCGCTTCCGTCAGCACGACTCCATGCCCACCCAGCGTGCTGTAAATGGGCATTCCAAACAGGAGAAAGAGTGCACAGAAGAATAGCCCTGCCAACCCGCCGATGATTATGGCATGAAGGGCAAGACGGGCGGCACGACCATCGTTTCCGGCGCCGAGTGCCCGACTGATTGCAGAGGAGACACCACCTCCCATGGCACCGGCAGACAGCATTTGCTGCAGCATGACCATCGGAAAAACCAGTGCCAATCCCGCCAATGCGGGAGTGCCGAGCTGTCCGGCATAGGCTGTCTCCGCCATCGCGACAAGAGACGTTGCGAGCATGGCGATGACGTTAGGAATACTGAGCCGAGCCAGCGTTCTAAGAATTGGTGCGTTAAGGAGCGGATTGCCCTGTTGAACTATTGTCTTCGCGCTGATCATGCTCTCCTGTGTCATAGGGAATTTCTGATTTTTAGCTGTATATGCAGATAATTGAGCAAAAAAATTACTCCCTGAGATCTTCGATCATTTGATCAATGGTATCGATCATCATTTTATTGGTATCCGACCCAAGCACAGTTCTGATCTTTTCTTGAGCGGCATTCCATCCCGGGCGGGCGGTGTTCAGTATTTCCTGTCCGGAGGTCGTCAGGCTGAGGTTGCGGCTCCGACGATCTTTCTCGTCAGGTACCATAAGGACAAACCCTTTGCGTTCCAGCGGTCGCAGATTTCGGGTGAGAGTTGTGGGATCCATCACCAGCTTTTCCGCGAGAGCGCCAACGCCGATCCCTTTATACCGACGTATATGACCGAGCAGACCATATTGGGTGATGGTAAGCCCATAGGGCTCAAGATGCTGGTCATAAATCTGGCTTACCCGCCGCGCGGCCTTGCGGAATCGGAGGCAGATACAGTCAGGTTTCATCTCAGTCTTGGAGTTATCGATCATGCAGACTATTTATCTGCATATGCATCTAATTTCAAGATACAGGATGAAAGATTTTAAAAATACAGCAGAATTCGGCGCCTAAGAAGATTTTTCAGCACGTAGTAGCATGCCAAACAGATCTCGTGGATCATCCGGATCGGCCACCATATCGAGGCTGTCGAAAAATGGCGTCCCTGGTAGTTTGCTCTTCACATAGCGTAATGCGGAGAAATCCTCCGTAGCAAACCCGACAGAATCAAACAGTGTCGTTTGGTTTTGACTGTGCCGTCCGGGAATATCTCCGGATATAACCTGCCAAAGCTCAGTGACCGGATGATCCTCGGCCAGTTGCTGGATTTCCCCTTCAATCCTTGTTTGTGGGGGATATTCAACAAAAATATCCGAGCGAAGAAGAATGTCCCGATGTAACTCCGTTTTTCCAGGGCAGTCACCGCCAACCGCATTAATATGAAGGCCCGCGCCCACCATGTTGTCGGTCAGGATTGTGGCATATTGTTTGTCCGCCGTGACCGTGGTGATAATCTGCGCCCCTTCGACAGCTTCTTCTGCGCTTTTGCATGGCACGATCTCAAATCCTCGCCCGGCGAGATTTCTAATACATTTTTCCGTCGCGCGGGCGTCAATATCATAAAGCCGAAATTTCCTGGTATCGAGAAGGGCCTTGAAAGCCAGTGCCTGAAATTCTGCCTGTGCTCCGTTGCCGATAATTGCCATACATTCTGCATCATCCGGTGCCAGATATTTTGCCGCAACGGCGGAAGTCGCCGCTGTTCGAAGGGCCGTCAGGATCGTCATTTCCGAGAGAAGAACCGGATATCCATTGTCCACATTCGAGAGAACGCCGAAGCCGGTGACGGTTTGAAGTCCTGTTCGCGTGTTCTTCGGATGACCGTTGACATATTTAAACCCGTAGACGTCGCCATCGCTCGTTGGCATCAACTCGATCACCCCCTCCGGTGAATGGGAGGCAACGCGGGGTGTCTTGTCGAACAATTCCCAGCGGCGGAAATCCGCTTCGATGAAGTCGGCTAGCTCAGCCAGAAACGTTTCGATACCGACATTCAATACAAGCTTCATCATGTTATCGACGCTGACAAAGGGGACGATATTGATGTCTTTCGGGGGATGGATGGTCATGATCAGATGCTCCTCGTCTGGGTATCAAGAACGCGTTGGCCAAAAAGGCTTGCGACAAGGTCAACGACTAGCTTGCTGGTACGCCCGCGAACGTCGAGAAACGGGTTCAACTCGGCGATATCGAGCGATGTTACCAGGCCACTGTCATATAGAATTTCCATCATCAGATGGGCTTCTCTAAAGTTGACGCCGCCCGCAACCGTCGTGCCGACAGCCGGGGCGATTTCGGGATCCAAAAAATCTATATCCAGGCTGACATGCACGGCTCCGTTGGCGCGCCGGACCCGGTCGATGAAACGGCGCAGGGGTGGCGCAATGCCGAATTCATCAATGGCGCGCATATCGTGAACGTCGATGCCAGTACATGCGATGCGCTCCCGCTCCGCCGGGTCAACGGAACGGATACCCATCATGCAGATATTTTCCGGCTTGATCGCTTTTGCGGGCGCTGGAATAAAACCGTCAAAACTCGCATCGCCAATCATGTAGGTTACGGGCGTGCCGTGCAGGTTTCCCGTATCCGTATTTTCCAGAGTCTGAAAATCCGTATGGGCGTCTAGCCAGAGAACGAATTGCTCTCGCCCTTCCTTTTCGCTGTTGCGGGCAAGCGCAGGAAGAATGCCGGCTGCAATGCAATGATCGCCGCCGATGAAAATCGGCAGATGCCAGTCATTGATTTCCGTTTGGCAAAACTCATCCAGATTTGAAATCAGGGCTGCATAGTCGCTGAGATGATGGACCTGCGGATTCGAATGGTGAATATCCGCGGATGGTTCAGACACGATATTTCCGCTGTCCGTCACCTCATATCCAAGGCGTTCCAGCATATCCGAAATCCCAGCAGTTCTAAGGGCGTCGGGCCCCATCAGACAACCCCTTCGCCGACTACCCTGATCGGCAGGAACACCAACCAACAACATTGTCTTGTTGCTCATTTGCTATTTTCTCCGAATGCTGTAATTTTCATATTGATAATTTGAAATTATCAGGTGGCAGTATCAATCCCGATAAATGTCAAAAACTGGATACAATATGACCAATATGAATAGGAATATTGATCATTATGGACAATATTGATCGACAGCTGGTGAGCGCCTTGCGGCAGAATGCGCGAGCTTCGGTTTCGGAGCTTGCCCTGTCCCTCGGGCTGTCCCGCGCTACTGTTCGAACGCGGATTGACCGGTTGCTGGCGGATGAGGAAATCCTCGGCTTCACGGTTGTGCTGAAAGAGGACATGGCGGATATGCCAGTCCGCGGTATTATCCTGATCGAAATCGAGGGAAAGGGGAACGAGCGGATCATTACGCGCTTGCGGGGATTTCCGGAAATTCAGGCTATTCATTCGACAAATGGCTGTTGGGACCTTATCGTTGAATTCGGGGCAGAAACACTGGCGGATCTCGACAAGGTGTTGCGACAGATGCGGTTAATAGATGGCATTAATGCGAGTGAAACCAATCTTTACCTGACGACCCATCGCAGCAACCGGGTTGTGGGGTTATTTAAAAAATAAAACGGTGATAAAAAAATGACCCGATTATCTGTTCTCGACCTTGCCCCCATTACGGAAGGCAGCACGGCCGGACAATCCTTCAAAAATTCTGTTGAAATTGCTCAGCTCGCTGAAAAGCTGGGGTATCATCGCTATTGGCTGGCGGAGCATCATAATATTCCCGGCATAGCAAGCGCTGCGACCTCCGTTCTGCTCGCGCATGTCGGAGCCCAAACGACGAAAATCCGTATCGGCTCCGGCGGAGTCATGTTGCCAAATCACGCACCCCTGATCATAGCGGAGCAGTTCGGCACGCTCGCTTCCCTATATCCCGGACGGATAGATCTGGGGCTGGGCCGTGCGCCCGGCACGGATGGGCTCACGGCACAGGCGCTGAGGCGGTCGTTGAACGGAAGCGTCGATAATTTTCCGCGGGATGTGCTGGAATTACAGCAATATTTTGCGGACCCTGAACCAGGTCAGCGGGTGCAGGCTGTTCCTGGTGCCGGCCTGAAAGTCCCGCTATGGATATTGGGATCCAGCCTCTATGGCGCGGAGCTGGCCGCTCATTTCGGGCTGCCATATGCTTTTGCGTCGCATTTTGCGCCGACGGACCTGAGGCTGGCCCTTCATATTTACAGGCAAAACTTCAAACCTTCGAAGCAACTGGAGCAACCATATGTTATGGCGGCAATGAATCTCCAGGCGGCGGATACGCGTGATGAAGCAGAGTTTATTGTCACCTCCCTGATGCAAAGTGTCCTTGGCTTGGCAAGGGGGATGCCGATCAAACTGCCGCCGCCAGTCGAAGGGTTTTCGGAAAAACTGGGGCTTCATGAGAAAGCGGCGATCTCCCGGTTTATGACATATACGGCTCTGGGTGATGCACAGGACGTCAAAGAGAGGTTGCGGGAATTTCAGTCTGAAACGGACACAGACGAGATCATTCTGACGGCCCAGATTTTCGATCATCGAGCTCGTCTCCATGCGTTCGAAATAGCAGCCGAAGCAATGGAAATGCTGGCGAAGCCAGTCAATTCCTAATGACCCCGCTGGATGGTTGTCCGGCATATTCTAGATGACGCCATATAATATTTTTCGAATTTAAAGCATTGAAGCACAAAGAATAAATTCCCTTTTGTCGCACCAAGGACAATTTTGTGGCGCTGCAACAAATATACTTTGATTTATTGGCAGATAGGCTATCATGATATTCAGATTAACCATTGAGTTGGTTCCTGCCGTAGCCCGTTTGTAATAAAAGCGTCTTTGAAACCGTGCATTTATTAGTGATTTCAATGCTCATAAGAAGGAAATGAAAAATGATCGAAAAATCTCAGAAATCTGCCCCTGCTGACGTAAAATCGGCAAAGACTTTTAGCAGACGGAATGTCCTGAAAACAGCAACGGCTGTTGGCGCCTTTACGGCGGTCGGACCGGCGATTGTGAAAAATGCTCTCTCTGCATCTGGCGAACTCAATATTCTGATGTGGTCCGATTATCTGCCGGAGCCATTTCTGGCCGATTTTGAAAATGAAACAGGTATCAAGATCAACTACACGGGCATCGGCTCAAACGAGGAAATCATCAACAAGATGAAGGCGAACAAGGGTCAGGGGTTTGACATTGTTTCGCCGACGAACAATCAGGGTCTGGAATGGGGACCGCTTGAATTGCTGCAGCCATGGGATTTAAGCCGTGTGCCGCTTGATGCGGTCAATCCGGCGATGTCGGCTATCGGCAATAAGGATTGGGATTTCGGTGGAAAAGGATCTCATTGGCTTCCGCATATTTGGGGAACAGAGGGGATCGCCTGGCGGACCGACAAATGGGCACCGGCTGGGGCGGCCCCGAGCTATGGGGATGTCTGGTCCGAGGAAAACGCCGGAAAGACCATGGGACGCCCGCATTCAATGATGCTCTGCGCGGGTCTTTACATGGAGACGATTGGTGAATTGAACCCCGGCGATATGTGGAAAGCATACGAATCTGAAGAGACCATGCGCCCGATCTGGGAAAAGGTGACGGATTGGTGTATTGCCCGTAAAAACAACATCAAACTTCTCTGGAATGATGCAGATACTCAGAAAAACGGTCTGCTGAACGAAGGTGTAATTGTTGGCCAGACATGGGATGGTCCGCCAATGGCGCTGAAGACTGCGGGTGATCCGATCATGTATCAGGCGCCGGTTGAAGGGGCGATGGCCTGGGTTGACGGCATGTCCATGCCGATTGGCGCTAAGAATATCGACCAGATCTACGAATTTATCAAATTCTCGTACAATCCGAAAAATGCCGGTAAAGCCATCGACTCCCATGGCTATAATTCGCCTGTCCTGGGCGCGGATCAGTTTGCCGGAGATGCCTATAAGAAGAATTTTGCGGATGCATATCCGGGCGATTCCCTGAGCAATCTCAATCCGTGGCCACCTCAGGCTCCTTGGTATGCCGCTATTCGTACCGAGTATGTCAACAAGTTCAAGAGCTCATAGGCTTAATAACGGGGTGCCGGTCGTCGATCGGGTGGGCCGGCATCCCTAATTTGTTTCTTCTGGACCGAGGGGGTCTTGATGGGAAAAGAGTGCCAGTCAGGAAATGATTTATGACCAAAGGGGTAGACGTTGATCTGGAAGATGTCTGGATCCGGTTTGGTGACTTTGTTGCCGTACGTGAAGCCAATGTTAACATCAAGGGGGGTGAATTTTTCTCGTTCCTGGGCCCGTCCGGTTGTGGCAAGACAACAATCCTGCGCTCCGTCTCTGGCTTTTTGGAGCCAAGCCAAGGCAGGGTAAAGATCGGCGGCAAAGATATGGCGGGGATTGGCCCCAATAAGCGGCCAACTGCCCTTATTTTCCAGAACCTCGCTTTGTTCCCGCTCATGAAAGTGTGGGAAAATATTACGTTTTCCCTTGAGGTTAAAGGGGTTGGCAAAGCAGAGCGGCGAAAACGTGCGGATGAACTGCTCGATATGATCGCCTTGTCTGATCAGGGAGATAAGCTTCCATCAGAGTTATCCGGTGGTCAGAAGCAACGCGTTGCCATTGCCCGCGCCCTTTGTGCGGAACCCGATGTCCTGTTACTTGACGAGCCGCTTTCAGCGCTCGATCTGAAGCTCCGTCAACATATGAGGACTGAACTTCGCGAAATTCAACAGCGCGTCGGAATTACATTCATTTATATCACCCATGACCAGGGTGAGGCTCTGACGATGTCTGACAATGTTGCCGTGATGCGGGCCGGGGTCATAGATCAGATCGCAAGCGGGCACACGGTTTATAATGATCCGGCGACACCTTTCGTTGCGTCATTTGTGGGCGAGAACAATGTATTTCGGGGAACCATCAAGTCAATTGATGGTGATATGGCCCTTGTCAGCACAAATCGCACCGGGGAGTTGCTGTCACGTATTGCAACATCAGCGAGAGGAAAGCTGAACGTCGGGGATTCCGCGATGATGTTCATTCGTCCCGAAGCCTGCAATATAGCTGAAGATGTTTCACCCGCTGCCAACCGGTTTTCTGCCATGGTCAAGCATGAGGAGTTTGAGGGTCAGATCTATAACGTGTTCCTGGAGGGATCTGAAGGCAAGGAAATCAAGATGTCCCTCGTTAATATCGGCAAGCAACGAGCTTCGGCAGAAGGCAGCAACCTGACGCTGGAATACGAAGCAAAACAAGCTGTGGTCTTGCCTGCCGGTGAGCTGGCCAGTGAATAGGACCGCCAGATGAAGATAGCGCAGCTATTCAGAAATTATTTTGTCAGGAACGGGATCGGCCTCGGGACCTTCCTGTTGGTCGCGGTATTCTTCTGGGTGGTTGTCTTGATCATTCTGCCACAGCTATCCATGCTGGATTTTTCGTTTCGCCACCACCTTCCGCCGCCGGAAATGGGCGGGCCAAAGGATACCTATACGCTGGAGCACTACAAATATCTGGTGCTGGGGGCGCCGGGTGCGGATACATCCTATAATGTGGTCGATCTTGGCGTATTCGGCAGAACCCTACTCGCCGCTTTTTTTGTGACAATCCTTGATCTCGTGCTTTGCTATCCGCTTGCCTATTATCTTGGCCAGTCAAAAGGCGGTGGATTCATTCGTGTGCTGGTCCTGCTGCTGATTATTCCGTACTGGATTAACGAGATCCTGCGTGCTTTTGCCTTCCGGATTATTTTTGGTGATAGCGGTCTTATCAATGAAATGTTGATGACGATGGGGCTAATTGACAGTCCCATAGACTTTATCAGGGCGAACGTCGCGCTCTATGCGGGGCTGGGCTATGCCTATATCCTGCTGATGATCTTCCCGATTTATAACGTCATCGAGAGTTTGGATCGCAACCAGATTGAAGCCGCCCGCGATATGGGGGCGCCATGGTGGCGTATTCACTGGCGCGTCGTCATCCCGTATGCCAAGCCCGGCATTTCGTCGGGCTGCACGATGGTGTTCATGCTGACGGCCGGTGCGCTTGCCGCACCGCAAATTCTTGGCGGCCCGTCCAGCCTCTGGTTCACGCAAATTATTTATCAGTGGTTTAACCAAGGCGGCAATTGGCCACGAGGAGCTGCCTTTGCCATTGTTCTTTTGGTGTCCTGTATCATTATCGTTCTAACGATGATGAAATTGTTCAAGGTCAGGATAGGAGATATTGGCAAATGAGAGCCGAAAATGTCTTCCTGAAAATCATGCTTTGGGCGTATCTCGTCATTTTTTTTGGCTACCTCTTGGGGCCGCTGATTGTCATGAGCATCACGGCGTTCAACTCGCCTTCGTTCCCTAAAATGACGCCGTGGGAATGCCTGACGTTCGAGTGGTTTGATGTTCTTGCTAATGATACCCGGATACTGAACGGCATTGAGAACAGTCTGATCATCGGCGTCGGAACGGTTATTCTCTCTGTAATAATGGGGCTCGCCGCCGCCTTGTTGCTCACGCAGATATGGCCGAAACTTCGGGCAACATATTACACTGTTGTTATTGCTCCGATCCTTATTCCCGGCGTTGTTCTCGGTATTTCGACGCTCGTTTTCTGGGATCGCATCAGTGTGATGCTGGGCATGAGCACGGGCAGCATTCTGCATAACGGAATATTTCTGACGATCCTCGGGCAATCCACATTTATCGCGTCCTATTGCATGCTGGTGTTTGTTGCGCGGCTTCAACGGTTTGATACAGGTCTGACCGAGGCGGCACTGGATCTCGGTGCGACCCATGTACAGGCTTTCTGGAAAATTCTGTTGCCGTTCATGAAACCGGCGATTGGTTCCGCCGCGGTGCTTGCATTCCTTGCGTCTTTTGAAAATTACAATACGACGACCTTTACCTTCGGAAAATTTCCTACTTTAACAATCGAACTTGCGCAGAAAGTGCGCTATGGCATTAACCCGTCCATCTCTTCGCTCGCATTCATTATCATTGCCCTGACTATTTTCGGCGCCCTTATTCATGAAGTTTATCGCCGCCGTCAGCAGCTGGCGCTGGCTAATGGCGCGCCGGTATCGGCCGTGTCCGGCGGGCTTCAACTGCCAAGAATGCTGCGTGGCAATCCGGCGGCCATCATTCTTATTCTTCTGGCCTTGGGCGGATTTTCCACCATCTGGTTTGCCCAGACTTATAGTCCGGATGTGTGCAAAATGGATGTCCGGGAACAAAAGCGCCTTATACAGGAAGAGCGTATCCGGGCCATCCGGGAACAGCGTCAGCTTGAATTGCAGCAGAAGCAGCAGCAGGGATCGGGCGCATCCGGTGGAAGTACAACTGCTCCCTCGGCAACGCAAAGTCCGGGTCAGGGGGCTTTCGGGAATGTTTTCAAACCGGGCAATCTGGATAGATCCACTACCGAGCCAAAGGCAGATAAACCGGCGCAAAGTCCCGGAAAGGGCGCTTTTGGCGATGTCTTTGCCCCTAATAATCTTGATAAGGCGGCGCCGAAAGAAGAATGAAGGCTATGGCTTCTGCGGAACCTGTTCTTTCTGGCGCTTGTAGCCGAGCGAGCTTTCCAGTAAGTGTCGGGAATAAGGATGCTGCGGATTAAGGTCTCGCATTTGTTCAATGGTCATGATTTCGACAATTTCCCCCATCTGCATCACCGCAATCCGCTTGCACATATGTCCGACGACGGCCAGATCATGTGATACCATCAGATAGGTGAGCTTGTGCGCGCGGCGTAAGTCATCCAGAAGGTTCAGGATTTCCGCCTGCACAGACACATCCAGCGCTGAGGTTGGCTCATCCAGCAGCAATATTTCAGGCTCCGGTGCGAGGGCGCGGGCAATTGCAACGCGCTGGCGCTGGCCGCCGGAAAGCTGATGCGGGTATCGAAAACGGAACGTGGGCCCAAGTCCAACATTGTCTAGGAGTTTTTCGATGCGCCTGTCAACATTGGAAAAACCGTGTAGCCGGAGCGTTTCACTTAAAAGCTGATCTACTGAATGACGGGGATGCAGGGCAGCATATGGGTCCTGAAAGACCATCTGGACCTTCTTGTAGAATTGCCGGGTCCGATGACGGCCAAGCCTTTCACCGGTAACGTTCATTTCCCCGGACCATGTGGGAATCAAACCGGTCAGCGCCCGAAGAATAGTCGATTTCCCCGACCCGCTCTCCCCAACAAGGCCAAAACTCTCTCCCTGTACGATCTTAAGATTGGTGTTTTTCACGGCGTTGACGCGTTCTTCCGCGCCATCAAACCAGACATTCAGATTCTTTATGACGATACCGCTCATTTAACGCCGCTCACGCTTTCTGCACGGGCCCATTCCGGGTCACGGGTGAGTACCGCCAGTCGTTCTTGCGGCGTATCAAGCCGCGGTAACGATTTCAGAAGACCGCGGGTATAGGGATGCGTCGCTTCATGTAACTTGTCCGCAACGCAGACTTCGACAATACGTCCCGCATACATGATCAAAACCCGATCGCAAAAGGACGAAACAAGACTAAGATCGTGGCTGATAAAGATAAGCCCCATACCGCGTTCCTGCACGAGCTTATCGAGGATACCGAGTACCTGCATTTGCACGGAGACATCCAGAGCAGAGGTTGGTTCATCTGCAATCAGGATATCCGGATCCGGGATCAACATCATGGCAATCATAACACGCTGCCCCATACCGCCGGATAGCTCGTGGGGGTAGGCGTTAAAAACCCGTGACGGATCCCGGATCGCAACGGCTTCCAATGCCTCAACAACCTTGTTTCTGACTTCGGATCGGGATTTTTTTCCAAGCAGCATATAGGATTCCATCATCTGCTCTCCCACTGTCATCACTGGATTAAGGGAGAATTTTGGGTCCTGCATAACCATGGAGATACGCTGGCCGCGTATCTTGCGTATTTCCTGTTTGCTCATTTTTAGGAGATCGTCGCCGTCAAGAGAGATATGGTTTGCGCTTACCTGCCCCGGCTTTCGAATAAGTTGTAGGATTGCTCTGCCTGTCATTGATTTGCCCGCCCCGCTTTCGCCAACGATGCCAAGCCGCTCTTCCCCAAGGGAGAAGGATATTCCGCGGACTGCTTCAAAAATGCCGTTCCGTGTTGGAAATTTTACCCAGAGATTGTCAACTTCAAGCCATGTCATGAGCCGCTATCCTTGGGATCAAGTACATCCCGCAAGCCGTCGCCCAGCAGATTAAAGGCAAGGCTTACAAGAAAGATAGCAAGACCGGGAACCGTTGCCACCCACCAGTGATCAAGAATGAATTTCCGTCCTTCCGATATCATCGCCCCCCATTCCGGTGACGGCGGCTGGGCGCCGAGACCGAGAAAGCCGAGCCCGGCCGCCGCCAGTATTATTCCGGCCATATCCAATGTTACCCGTACGATCAGCGAAGAAATGCAAAGGGGCCAGATATGCCGGGTAATGATCCGAAAGGGACCAGCCCCTTGTAATTTTACAGCACTGATGTAATCCGATTTTCGGATGGTGAGGGTCTCGGCGCGGGCAATGCGTGCATAAGGCGGCCAGGCTGTCAGGGAGATGGCGATCACCGCATTTTCAATGCCGGCGCCAAGGGCGGCAACAAATGCAAGCGCAAGAACGAGGCGCGGAAAGGCGAGGAATATATCCGTTATCCGCATCAGAATTGTATCTATCCATCCGCCTGCATATCCTGCGACGGTGCCGACGAAAAGCCCGGCGACAGGCGCGATCAGGGCAACGAGAATGACGATATAGAGCGTAATTCTGGCGCCGTATATTAATCGGCTCAGGATATCCCGGCCTAAGGAATCGGTTCCAAGAAGATGATCGTCCGCCCCCAATGGGGCGAGGCGATTACTTAGGTCCTGAACAAATGGGTCGTGAGGGGCAAGCAGGGGAGCAAATACGGCGATCAGACCCATCATCAGCAGTATGACCAGTCCAAACATCGCCATTGGATTGGACCGAAACGATAACCAACCCTGATACAGCGATGCAATGCGGGCGTGATGTCGTGACGTGGGTGTATCGGTCAGCAGCCAGCTGCGCCATTTTGGGTGGTTTCCTGAGGGCAGGCCAGACACGCTCATCTTGCCCTCGGGTCAAAGAATTTATACATCAGGTCTGAAAATACATTCAGACAGACAAAAACTAGGCCGACGACCACTGTGCCCCCAAGGACAGCATTCATGTCAGCGGAGAGCAGAGCCGTTGTGATATAGGAGCCAATGCCTGGCCAGGCGAAAATGATCTCGGTCAGAACAGATCCTTCGAGCAGGCCAGCGTAGCTCAACGCAATAACGGTAATCAATTGAACCTTTATGTTGCGAAAGGCATGCCGCCAGATCACCGTCCATTCAGGAAGGCCTTTGACCCGGGCTGTTATGACATACTCCGAACTCAGCTGTTCCAGCATAAAGGAACGGGTCATCCGGCTGATATAGGCAAGACTGTAATAGCCGAGCAGAGATGCCGGCAGGATGATATGGCTCATGGCATCCTTTAATACGGTCCAGTTTCCGTCCAGAAGGCTATCAACCAGTATCATGCCTGTCACCGATGGAACAATATCGACATAAAAAATGCCGACACGACCGGGGCCTCCGACCCACCCGAGAATGCCGTAAAAGATCAGGAGGCCAACAAGGCCAAGCCAGAATATGGGCATGGAATAACCAATCAGGGCGACAAAGCGGGCAATCTGGTCTATCCAGCTGCCACGCCGGACGGCAGCAAGAACGCCGAGTGGCACACCGATCAAAACGCCGATGAATGTTCCAAGCGTCGCGAGTTCCAACGTCGCCGGGAAGACGCGACGGATATCCTCGGCGACCGGTCGGGCGTTCAGGAGCGATTGTCCGAAGTCGCCTTGCAGGATATCGCCGATGTAATAGAAAAACTGGACTATGACCGGCTGGTCCAGCCCCATTGCCCGATAGGCGGCTTCATATGCTTCCTTGCTTGCGCGTTCTCCTACAACGGAGATAACAGGATCAATCGGCATTACCCGGCCGATGATGAAAGTTACGAACAGCAGGCCAATCATTGTCGCGACTATAGTCCCGACTGTCCGCAACACGGGAAGCAGGGCTTTGGACAAGGGCGACTTCCGCCGCCCTCGTTCCGGGTCTGTAGCTACGGTCATTTATCCTGCGTTACTTGGTGACCGGCCAGTAGGCAACGGCTGTAATGGCGCCACCCAAATTGAGGTTTTTCACATTGCTCCTGCGACCGGTTTGCTCATCCTTCTGGAACATGATGGCGAAGGGCGCTCGTGCCTGAAATTCACGTTGGATATCTTCATACATTTTCTTTCGCACATCACGATCGCCCTCAATAACTGCGGCTTCCGTCTTTGCCGTTAGATCGCCGGGATCCCAGGCGTTTCGCCAGGCCAGCAGGCCTGTTGCTTTTGCTTCTTCCGAATTATCGGGGTTATAGGCGAATGTTCCGGCGTTCGTCTGCGGATCAGGATAGTCCGGTCCCCAGGCACCGACATAAACATCGAGATCGCGCGCGCGATAGCGCGTCAATGTCTGCTTACCTGTTCCGATTGTAATGTTGAGCTTAATGCCTGCCTGTGCAAAGGTATTTTGTAACGACTGCGCAATTTCCACACGCTCCTGCGCTTCACGAACACCGGCTTCGACTTCCAGATTCTCGACACCGGCTTCCTTCAACAGAGCTTTGGCTTTTTCGACGTCAAGCGTATATGGCTGATCATCAATGGCCCCGAGATAGGTTTTCGGCAAGAAGGACTGATGGATCCGATACTGCCCATTCAGGAAACTGTCCTGCATACCTTTGTAGTCGATAAGATATTTGATTGCCTCGACAACTTTGGGCTTGGAAAGTTCGGGGTGGTTCTGATTGAGCGAGATATACATGAGGCGTCCACGCAGTTCACTGTCAATGGAAATTCCCTCTTTACCGGTAACGCCGGCCACATCTTCCGGATTCAGGTTACGTGCAACATCAATATCGCCTTTTTCCAGCAGCAAGCGCTGTGTCGCGCTTTCCTGAATGTGGCGGACGATAACCCGCTTCATGGCAGGCGCGCCAAGATAAAAATCTTCATTTGACTGCAGTGTAACGGATTCGCTTGGCTTCCAGCTGACAACTTTATAGGCACCGGATCCGGCGGAATTGGTTTTCAGCCATTCATTCCCGAGATCACCGTCCTTTTCATTCTCCATAACCAGCTTTTTATCGACAATGGCGCCGACGGTTGCGGTCAGGCAATTAAGAACAAAGGATGTGGCGTATTTCTTGTCGGTCGTGATTTTGAGCGTATTGCCATCGGCAACAATCGTTTCGGTTATATTTTCAGGGGTGAAGCCGAATTGCGTCAGGATAAAAGACGGCGTTTTCGCTAAAGTGACGACCCGGCGCAAGGAAAACTCAACATCCTCTGCTGTTACCGGATTGCCGGAATGAAAGTTCACGCCTTCCCGGATATTGAAAGTAATGGTGCGGCCGTCCTCTGATACCGTCCAACTTTCTGCAAGGTCCGCTTCATATCCTTTATCAAGGTTTAGCGGATCAAAATTGACCAGACGGCCATAGACGTTCCGAATGACGTCACTGCCGGCAAATTCGAATGATTCCGCGGGGTCCAGCGTCGTGATATCGTCGATACGGTTGGCGATAACCAGCATATCCGCGGGTGTTTCCGCAACCACCGGGGTTGCCGGAATGGCCATCGTTCCTATAAACACGCCAAATACTGCACTCAATGCAAATTTCTGTAATTTTTTCATGGAACAAACCTCTCTGCCGTTAAGAAATAGCGTTTGTTTCTTCGACCTTGGTGGTGTTTCTTATTTTCATTAAGGCCTTTATCATAGAGAAAAAGGTTCGCACTTTACGAGTTGGCTGTCGAGCGAGAATTCACGCCGGTATTTGATATATTCGGGGAAAACCTGGCCTAAAGCGTCTGTCTTACGATTTTGCTGCACATTTGATTTGGCTCATTTTACGCGATAAATAATAGGCTAGAATTATCCCGATAAAAGACACAAAGGACTTGGTTAATGGCGGAAGGCAAAGCATTACCTGCTTCGAAACTATGCCGTAAATATGATCTGACAGCGCTTGGTTTTAAAGAAACGTCAGAGCTTGAAGACTTGCATGAGCCCCTGGGGCAGGATCGCGCTATTCAGGCTATCCGCTTTGGTATCGGCATACGCCATCAGGGTTTTAATCTCTTCGCGTTTGGTCCTCCCGGGTCAGGAAAAACTGAAATTATTCATCGATATCTTGAGCCCGAAGCGTCATCCCTGCAGGTTCCGGAGGATTGGTGTTATGTGAACAATTTTACGGCACCTGATCATCCAAAAGTATTGCGTCTTCCGGCGGGGAAGGGGCGCGAACTCGCACAGCAAATGGAAAACCTTACGGAAGAGGTCCGGGTTGTGATTTCCGCCGCCTATGAAAGTGAAGATTACCGGACCAGACTTGATGTGATTACCGAGCAGTTCAAGCTGCAGCAGGAAGAGGCGTTTGAGGACCTGCAGAAAAAGGCGACCGCAAAGAATATTGCAATTGTACGCACGCCAATGGGGCTGGCATTGGCGCCGTCACGGGATGGCAAGGTTATTGACCCGGAAGTCTTTTCCAAACTTCCAGCGACGGAACAGGAGCGCATTAAGAAAGAGATTAGTGAATTGGAAGGGGAACTCCAAGCGGCCGTTCGGATGCTACCGGAGTTGGAACGAAAGCAGCGTCAGGAGATCAAGAAATTAAATCGGGAAGTCACCAGTTTCGCGGTCGATCACCTGATTGATGAAACCCGGGAGCGATGGGAGGATTGCGAGGAGGTTGTCACGTTCCTGGACGAAGTGCAGAATTACGTTATTGAGCATAGCGACGTTTTTCGTCTCAGTCGGGATGAAGCGGTAGAGGCCATTCCGGCCAAAATGGTTGCGGATTTTGTCAGGCAGCAGGATCGTGTCATAAGCAATTGCCAAGTTAATGTGCTTGTCAGTCATGATGCGCATGGTGGTGCGCCGGTTGTTTATGAAGACAATCCGACAGTTGAGAATTTGCTAGGCCGGATCGAGCATCGTTCGGAATTTGGCTCGCTTGTAACTGATTTCCGTCTCATAAAACCGGGAGCCCTCCATAGGGCGAATGGCGGTTACCTTATCCTGGATGCGCGCCGGTTGCTATTGCAACCCTACGCGTGGGAAACACTTAAACGGGAACTGCGCAGTTGTGAAATCCGAATTGAATCGCTGACGCAAATGATGTCGCTTGGGAACATTGCCAGCTTGCAGCCGGAGACCATCCCGCTGGACGTTAAGGTTATTCTGATCGGCGACCCATTGTTGTATTATATGTTGAGCCAGAATGACCCCGATTTCCATAACCTCTTCAAAGTGCCGGTTGATTTTGATGACCGCCTAGAAATCTCCCATGATGCCGTTGGTCTTTATGCAAGATACATCGCGACTGAAGCACGAAAGCACAAGTTGTTGCCGTTGACACGAGATGCGTTGGAAACGGTAATGGAGAGAATGACACGGCTGACAGGAGATTCGGAACGTCTTTCCAATCACGTACGATCTCTTTCTGATTTATTGTCGGAAGCGGATCATTGGGCGACCTCTCGCGGTGCCTCGCAGATTGATGCACAAGACGTTAAACAGGCAATAAAGGCTCATATATATCGCTCTGACCGGATGCGGGAACGAACACAAGAGCAGTTCCAGCGCGGGACGATGATGCTTGATACGTCCGGCGCGAAGGTCGGCCAGATCAATGGTCTATCTGTTCTGCAACTCGGAGATTTTGCCTTTGGCCGCCCCAGCCGGATTACGGCGCGGATACATCTCGGTCGAGGCCGGGTTATAGATATTGAGCGGGAAGTTGAACTCGGAGGTCCGCTTCATTCCAAAGGCGTCTTGATCCTGTCGAACTTTATTGCCGCTCGCTATAGCGAGGATAAGCCGCTGTCGCTGAATGCGAGTCTGGTGTTCGAGCAGTCTTATGGTGGCGTGGATGGCGATAGCGCCTCGTCGGCGGAGTTGTATGCCCTGTTGTCCGCACTTGCCGATATTCCGATAAAGCAGTCGCTGGCAGTGACCGGATCGGTGAACCAGTTTGGCGAAGTGCAGGCCATTGGAGGCGTCAATGAAAAAATCGAGGGTTTTTTTGATCTCTGTAAATTTCGCGGGCTGACCGGAGAACAAGGAGTGATGATCCCAGAATCAAACGTCAAAAATCTGATGCTGAAAGACGGCGTTCTCGAAGCTGCGGAAAAGGGAAAATTTCATATTTATCCTGTTCGAAGCATTGATGAAGGAATTGAAATTTTGACGGGTGTGACCGCAGGTCAGCCGGATGAGTCTGGCGGTTATCCGTTGGAAACTGTTAATGGCCGGGTCAAGACACGGCTTGAAGCCTTTGCTAATGCAGCGCGAAAATACAGCAGGCCGGGCAACGATGCGACGAAATCGGAGGCGGGCGATGATGGCTGAACAAATGACTCACAGATATCGCCGTATATTGCTTCAGATCGATGCGGCGACGCATTGCCGCGACACGATAGGAACGGCGATGGATATTGCGGCGCGGCTGAATGGGGAGGTGAAGGGAGTATTTATCCAAGATCGCAATCTCGCCGTGGCTGGCACTCTTGGCTTCGTTCGCGAAATCCGGCTTTCTTCTCCAGCAGGTCATAGCCTGGAGACTCTTACCGTTGAAGCCCAGTTGCGGGCCATGGCGCGCAGTGTTCAACGTCAGCTGGAGCGGGAAGCGGTGCGTCGCAAGATGACAGTGGGATTCCGCGCAATCAGCAGTGACGCACAAACGGAGGAAGAAGAGATTCGGGATGCCGACCTGGTCATTGTTGAGAGTACGGGGCGTCTGCATTCCCGTAATTTCAGGGGACATCTTACAACCCGCCTCTCCCTGATAGGGCTCGTTCGTCCGACGCTTTTTCTGAAAGGGAGCAAGAGGCTGGCTCCTGAAGTGGCCGTGGTATGCGATACCCCCGATGCCGCCGAGCGGGGTGTGGTGGCTGCAACCAACCTTCTTAGCAGGGCACCGGAACATATCGCACTTGTTCCATTTAACCTCAATGCCCAAGAGCAGAGGGAGCTATCAGGCATTGCCGAAAATATAAATAAAGATTTGGCCGGAGATGCTCCTAAAAATGTCTGCGAGGTTCAATCTGTGGTAACTGATGGCAGGGGACTTGTTGAAAATCTGGCGCCTGTAGAGTGTATTGTTGTGATAACGGTTGGGGGTCCGTTTCTAGGAGATCCCATGAATTTGGAGCCTCTTTTTGTCAGCCGTCACCCGTTGTTATGTATTCAATAAAGATGGCAGGTCTGGCCCCTCTTGTTTAACTCGCACTGTCTGTAAGAGATTTGTATGACAAACGCTGATATAACGGAAAATCAGGTCGAACTTAAAAGAAAGCTGACCCTCCCGCTGCTTACGCTCTATGGGTTGGGTGTCACTGTTGGTGCCGGCATATATGTGCTTGTTGGGGCAACTGCGGCACAGGCAGGTTTGTATGCGCCAATTTCATTTCTTATTGCGGCCGCAGTTGTTTCTTTTACCGGATTTACGTATGCGGAAATGTCGACACGATATCCGGTAAGTGCAGGGGAAGCCGCTTATGTCCGCGCTGGCTTGAATTCAAGAACCCTGACGTTGATCGTTGGGTTGCTCGTGGCTGCGTCAGGGATTGTGTCTTCTGCTGCCGTCTCAATTGGGGCCGCGGCGTATGTCGGCGAAATTATATCGCTGCCTCCGGTTTTTCTGACGACGGCCATTATTCTGATTGTCGGGGCCTTGGCGGTATGGGGCATATTGGAATCCGTATTTATTGCCGCTATCTTCACAGTCATAGAGCTAGGGGGGCTGAGCCTGGTGATTTATTACGGGATCAGTTCCGATCCCGCCATCCTGACTGAACTGGGTGATCTCGTCCCGCCGTTCGAGATTTCTGTCTGGGGCGGTATACTCTCCGCCAGCCTGTTGGCTTTTTTCGCATTTGTCGGTTTTGAGGATATTGCGAATGTGGCGGAAGAAGTTGTCGAACCCCATAAAACGCTGCCATGGGGGATTATTCTTACGCTTCTTGTTGCGACGATTGCCTATTTTCTAGTTGTTTCGGTCGTTGTTCTTATAGTTCCCATGGCAGAACTCGCAGGTTCCGCCGCGCCTCTTGCCCTCGTCTTTGAAAAATCCGGAAATGCGACAGGCGGAATTTTTCATCTGATCGCTATCGTTGCCACAACCAACGGCGTTTTGATTCAGATTATCATGGCGTCACGCGTAATATATGGTCTGGCCAAGCAAAAGAATCTACCATCCTTCCTTGCGACGGTTCATCCGGTAACAAGGACGCCGCTGATCGCGACCGCTGTCATCGTTGCGCTTGTACTGATCTTTGCCACGCTTTTGCCAATAGACAGACTTGCACAGGCCACGTCGTCAATTGTTCTAACTGTGTTTTTCCTGGTGAACCTATCACTGATCCGGCTGAAAATGACCAGTGATGAACCGACGGGGAATGTATTTGTCGTGCCGATCTGGGTTCCGGTCCTGGGGGTAATTTCAAGTACCGCCTTGCTGGTGACTGGTCTCTTGCCGTTATAAAGCAACGTGGCAACTTAGAACTAGGGACTTATTTGTTTATTTTGTCCCGTTGATCGGGAATACGCCAGGGGGTTAGCGTAGCAAAGACTTTCGATCTTTAAACCAGGTCAAAAGATATAGTAACCGTTTTCCAGCGCCGTTACTGAGCTTGTACCAGAACCGATAGAAGGGGTGCAGGAACTTGGTCATCCCTGTTATTTGCTTCGCCTTTTCGAAACGTTCATCTCCGATCGTGGAGGGGCCGTCGAGGTCAGGGGTTGCAGGGGAGGGGTGTATGAGGAGCGTTTCAAGCCCGGTCTGCCAGGCACGGCTGTGAATAATATCCACCGGGACCCAGTTTTTCTGCATGAATTTTAGGAGTCTTTTGGCACCTTCAATTGTTAGCAGATAAGCATAGGCCCCGCTTGGAGAAGTCGGGACCCGGGTGATGCTGTAGTCGTGGCGCAGGGCTGCAAGTCGACGAAAGCCGATGTCAAATACCTTGCCATGTCCGACAAAGCGGATCAGGTCCCAGTGAAGGGAGGCACTCTGGATGTCTTCAAGAACGTCTTTGAAATCCTCTGCGAGAAAGACATCGTCTTCGAGGATCAGGGCGCTCGGGATTTTTTCGGCTACCATCTTCTCATATATTTTCCTGTGAGAGAGCAGGCAGCCGATTTCTCCGGCTTTCAAGTCTTTACCGAAATAACGTCGCCGCTTCTCGCGATCATATTCGGGAAGATTATCTATATCGAGCTGATAACCATCGACGGCTTCGATAAAAGTCGGGCTGAGCCCGACAATGACGAGCCGGTCTGTCATATCTGCGCGTCGGTGATCGTCTTTTAGCCTGTTGATAACGAAGACAGGGGGCAGAGTGTCTGGAGTCGAAGGCTGCAAGTATATTCACCGCTTTTGGATTGTTACAGGCGGATTGTTAAGCGATGTAAGGTGCGGGATCAAGTTGATTGCGTATTTCGGTTCTTTATTCCCCCGTGCGAAAGCCTATTGAGATATTCCTGACTGTCGAGCTCACGCAATTTCTGTTGAAGCTCATGGAGATAGCGATCACGGACATTCATCTCATCCAGATGCGCGATCGTATTATTTAGATACTCACGGCAGGTACCAAGATGCCCTTCACCGGAAGCAAGCAGCCGCGCTGTTTCCTGCATGTCCATTTGGGCGATATAGCGGGGGTGTTTCCGGTTAATGACAAATGTCAGGCCATCCACGGTCTTCTCCGGTAGGCGAATACGGACATGTTGTGCATTGTAGGATCCGGAAATCATCTCCCGCATCCAGAGGATATCCGTTTCACTTTCGATTTTCTCAGGCGCAATATGAAAGGCGCGCCCGTTACAGGAGCCGCCATGATCGAGGGCCAGCATCAGACCCGGTTTTTCCGGGCTTCCTCGCCCTATCGACGCCTCAAGGCAAAAGCGTCGGCGAAAGCCGTAAAGACGCGCTGGTTGCCAGTCCGTGTAATGGAAAGCGGGGTTCCAGAGGAGTGAGCCATAGCCAAAAACCCAAAGGCCTTCGTCCAGTTTTGCGTTCGCAAGAAACTCCCGTCTTGTCTCGTCCCGCTCCTCATGGGTCAAGGCGTGAAAAGGTCCATGACGTTTGGCTTCGCGAATTAGGTTGTCTATTCGTTCTCGATTAATTTCTTCGCGTATCAACATGACTTTTATTTTAACTTGTTTGCGATAATTCGCTAATCTGTAATTTCAATTTGGAAAAGCAAGGCATATTTCGAGGTCGACCATAACAATGTTGAAGAATCTTTTGAAAAATGTCCAGAGGCCAGAGTTGGATTTTCCAACCCTGAAAAAGCCGCGTAAGCCGAATACCTATCTCATGTCTCCTCCGGACTATTGCGAATATCCACCCAAGACAATCAGTCCGATTTTTAATGTCCCGGTGCAGGATTTAGCCGCAACATTCGAGGGAGTGGCACTGGCAGAACCGCGAACTGAAAAGCTCACCAGTCGTGGATTGGGGACGGATTTACAGGTTGATTATGTGCAATACTCCAAACTTATCGGCTATCCGGATACAATTACGGCTCGCTTTATTGATCTGGGGGAGGGGAACTCTACTCTGGCCGTCTTCAGCCGAGCCCATTACGGATATCGTGATTTTGGGGTTAATGAGGCGCGGGTGAAAGACTGGATGCGTAAGCTGGACCTAGAAATCAAGAAGCGCGACGATCAGATT
>PAKP01000015.1 GCA_002706985.1 Sneathiella sp.
CCGCCTGAGGATCGGGAAATTAATCAAAAGGGGGGGGCATTGCAAGCGATTAAACCAGATTTCTGCAAAAAGTTGTTTCGAAATCGGTTCTTGTCGCCACGCTTTTCATTAGATACTATCTTGCACTGTTTTCCGGTTACAAAAACCGCTCGGTATGGTAAAGCCTTTTTGTTTCCCGCTGCCGGGTTCTTGCGCGCACAGAAATAAAGAGTGTTGTATAATCATGGTATTCAACCTTACCCGTCCCATTGCACTAAGCGCCGTGTTGTTCGTCGCAAGCTGCTCTTTCGTCGATGAAACACTGCTTCCCCCTCTGACTGGAGATCCGGCGCCCGCGAAAGCGGAGAAGACGGAACTGTCCGCCGAGGATAAAGCCGCGATGGGCGTTGATCAGGCAGCATCGCAACCTGCAGCAGCCCCGGCGCCAGCCGTTACAGCGCCTGCTGGTCGATTTACACTCCCTGACGTGACCTCGGCTCCGAGCACGGGGACAGTCGTCGGCCAGAGAGTTGAAACCCTGAGAGAGAACTTACGAGCCCTGCAAGCGCGCGTAAACCAGAACAGCGCGCAGTTTGAGGAAATGGAAGCCTCTACCACAGCGACATCGCAGCGCTATCACGGCACCATGGCCGCCATTAACGCGCGTCTTCAGATCGGGACCACAAAGGGAAATCCCATCCTGATCGGCCAGTGGAATGAAGCACAAGGCGACCTGGAAGAAATCGCAGCGGATGTATCCCGCATGAACAATCTGGCCAATTCCGTCGCCGGGGATGCCGGTGAAGTTGGATTTCTGCTCGAATCGGTACAATCCGCATTTGAGCTGAGCGGTGCAATTGAGGAAGATCATCGCCAGCTGACCGTGCTTGAAGATGAAACCAGCCGGACGTCTGTGCTTACAAATCGTCTGTTGTCGCAGCTGACCAACGATATCAACCGCCAGACAGCCTATGTCGGCACTGAGCGGATGAACCTCACCAATACCTCGATTGCCATTAAAAATGGTGGCTTCCTCGGTACAAGCGCTGGAACACGGAATTATCTCGAAACAGCCAAAGCCGATACGGCAACCGGTGAGCGTCAGGCGCTCGTCATCATTCGTTTTGACCGCGAAGATGTCGCCTATGAACAGGCGCTTTATGATGCTGTTAGCCAGGCAATGCAGGAACGCCCGCAGGCAAATTTCGATATCGTCTCCATTGCGCCGCTTCAGGGAAATCTTGCCAACAATCAGGCGACATCCGTTCGAAATGCGGAACGGGTTTTACGTTCCCTCACGGATATGGGCATGCCCGCCTCTCGGGTTAATCTCTCAAGCACATCAAATGCGAATGTGGCGTCAAACGAGGTGCATGTTTACGTTCGGTAAAACACGCGCCATCGGACAAATAAAAAGCGACGGTATGATCCTCCGTCGCTTTTTTGTTGGCGAACCGACACCGCAGCTAGGGTTCTCGTTACATCAAAAAAGCATGCCTTCGACATTCTCAACAAAAAAGGCAACCCCAACACCCGCAGCAACAGCCCCGGCAATACGCGGTTTTGTCGCGGCCGCTTCAGAAGCATGCCACATCTTCTCGGCCACCAGACCAGTACCGATGGCGACTAGATACTGAATGATTGCAAAGCCGGCCAGATAGGAAACAAGCGGGGTCGTCTCGGCGCCAATAATTGCTTCTCCGTATGCGCCGCCATGAAAAATACCGGCAATCGCAAAAATAACCAGATAGACAGCGGTCGGGATTTTCCGGCCCGACATCACCAGTGCGCCAAGCAGAATAACCGAGCCAGTAATGATCAGTTCGGCATAGGGTAGTACCGTGCCGCTCGCAATCAAAAGGCATCCCGCCAACGTTCCGCCGATAAAGACAAGTGGAGCTGAATATTTTCCTCTCAGGAATACAGCGGCGAGGCCGACCAGAACGATAAAGGCAAGATGGTCAATCCCGATGACGGGATGGCCCAGACCAGAGAGAAGGCCGTCCATGAAATTGCCAGGCGTCATTCCGCCCATGGGATGATGGGCCATCGCCATTCCCGGTACAGATACCACAGAAAGCCCCGTCATCACCGTTAAAAAGTTTCGCATGCCTTTCTCCCTTGATCATATTCTCGGCATAATAATGGTTATTGTCGCAGGGTCTGTCCCGGATTTACATTGCATTTTCTCGATTTATATATCGGACTAACCTCCCGTAAACTGGGTTTGGCGACATGATGAGGATTTTATCAGGGACCTCCCGCAGAGCCAACAGAAAGTAGATAGAGAATATTGGTCAAATCCGGAAATTAACACCCCTTCCATTATATTAAAATAATTCTAAAAATGACTTGCAAATAATCGACGGTAGATTATATGAAGGAGGTCTTCAGAATTACAGAAACATTGGAGTTGATAGAGATGAAAAATATGGAAGGCCAGAAAGTCCCGAACGTCACCTTTAAGACCCGTGTCGGCGATAGCTGGCAGGATGTTACGACTGATGAGCTGTTCAAGGGCAAGAAGGTCGCCTTATTCGCTCTACCGGGAGCGTTTACGCCGACATGCTCCTCCTCACATCTGCCGCGGTACAATGAACTCGCACCGACCTTGGCGAAATGCGGCATCGATGATGTCCTCTGCCTGTCGGTGAATGATACATTCGTCATGAACGAATGGAAAAAGAATCAGAACGCAGAGAACATTACCTTTATTCCGGACGGTTGCGGCACGTTCTCAGAAGGAATGGGTATGCTTGTAGACAAGGAAAACCTCGGCTTTGGTAAACGGTCATGGCGCTATTCCATGATTGTAGATGACGGCATCGTAGAGAAAATGTTCGTTGAGCCGGAGGTCGAAGGCGATCCGTTCGAGGTCTCCGATGCAGACACGATGCTCGAATATCTCGACCCGTCAGCGAAAAAGCCGCAGGCGATAACCGTTTTCACAAAGCCCGGTTGCGGTCACTGTGCAAGAGCTAAGTCCGCCCTTGATAAAGCAGGTCTCGGTTATGAGGAAATTGTTCTTGGAACGGACGCAACCATGCGCTCCCTGCGGGCAGTATCCGGTGCCTTGACCACACCGCAGATCTTTATTGATGGCAAGAAAATCGGCGGCGCTGACGAACTGGAGAGCTATCTCGGATCCGCACAGTCAGCAGCTGCGTAATTAACCTAATACCGCGAAGAAGGTTTTTTGCTTGCCTTCTTCAAAAAAGAAACCCGCTGGTATGAGCCAGCGGGTTTTTTTTAATCATGAAGCGAAAATTACTCGCTCCAGGACATCCGCGCGACATCCGTTGCGAAAAGCGGCAAGTCTTCCCAGACGCCATTCAGTCCCTTGCGAACAACATAAATCCGCGGGAACTGGAAAAGATATCCATTGACCGCATCCTCTGCGAGGATCTTTTGCGCCGTCTGCAACAGCTCAGTCCGTTCTGCTGGCGTTGCCGCAGATTCAGCCGCCGCTACGACCTCATTAAACTTCTCATTATTGTAATTGAAGTAATAATTTTCACGGGCGTAAATGCCGATATCCATGGGTTCAACATGAGCCACGATCGAGAGATCATAGTTTTTCTTCTTGTAAACCTCATCCAGCCATTTTGGCCAATCGACATTCTCGATATTGATCTTGAAGCCCGCTTTCTCAAGCTGCGAGGCTACAATCTGACCGCCTTGGCGTGCATAGTTATCGACCGGAGGCAGCTTCAATGACAACTCAAGCCCATCCGGATAGCCCGCTTCCGCCAGCAGTTTTTTCGACAGTTCCGGATCATAGGGATAGGTATTCGTCAGATCGACGTAATCTGGATGATGGGGCGCGAAATGCGAACCGATGGGTGTCCCGTAACCGAACATGGCGCCGTCAATAATTTCCTGCCGGTTGATCGCATGCGCAATTGCCTGACGTACTTTCAACTTTGAAAGAGCTTCATTGGCATTGTTCGTGCTCAGGATAACCTCACCATTGGTATTACCGACAATGATATTGAAATCCTCTTTGAGGGAGTCACTGGAAAGAAGCTCCGTCGGGACATCCGTTGCATCGACATCGCCGGAAAGCAATGCGGCAAGACGCGCAGTCCCATCGCCGATGAAGCGGATAGTAACATTCTTGATGGCAATGCTGTCCTTATCCCGATAGGTATCGGCAGCAGAGAGCTTTAGGCTATCGCCCTTCGTCCAGCTATCCAGTTTATACGGGCCGGTCCCAACAGGCTGGGTGGCGTTCGTTGCATCCGATGCCGGGTCGACGATAACAGCCGTTGATTCGCCGAGTTGCTCCAACAAGTCGGGACGCCGTTCCTTCAGCTTGATAACAATGGTATTGGCATCAGGCGTTTCGATGCTTTCCATGACTTCAAAACGGTCTTTCCGCTTGTTCTGGCTGTCTTCTGCAGCATTGGCCTCGAAAGTATATTTGACATCAGAGCTGTCAAAATCGGCGCCATCGTGAAATTTCACATCTTCAAGCAGTTTGAACGTGTATGTCAGACCGTCATCACTGATTGTCCAGCTCTCTGCTAGAGCTGGTTGCACCGCGCCAGACTCATCAATACGTGTCAGGCCTTCATAAACATTATAAAGGGTCGTAAGCGAAATAGCCGCTGCAGCACCGGTCCTCGGGTCCAGCCCTGGCGGTTCCAGCCGCTGGGCGAAAGTTACGCTGTCTTTCGCCGCCAAAGCCATTGTCGGGGCCAAAATGGCGCCGGCAAGGGCTGTAGCAATAATTAATCTCTTCATTTGATTTGCTCCCTAGTAAAAAAGCTAAATACTACGACAAATAACCCGGTATCCCGCCTAAACTTGTGGCGTTGTAGACGGCCCGGGCAATGGACCTTGCGACACAATCCGAAGCCATCGCACCTATCCTGGCCACACCCATCGGCCTGGCACCCGACAGCTCTTTCTTTTCCGTCGATAATGCGAAAATACTATCGCCGTCGAATGGGGTATGTACAGGCCTAATTGCACGCGCCAGACCATCATGCGCCATGATGGCGACGCGACGTGCTTCCGATTTTGTAAGCGTGACGTTCGTTGCGACAACACCAATGGTAGTATTCTCCGCAAGGCGCGACTCCATCGGCATATCGAGAGAAATGCCCGAGGTCAATTCAGGCGGGCCAAGCCCGCCAAATTCCTTATTCTGTTCAAGGGCCCATGCCCAGAAATGACGCGTTCCCGGCATGACAACGCTACCGACCGGATTAACGGCGAAAACAGCGCCTACCTGTATGCCATCGTCACTTAGCAGCGACGCGCTTCCAAGGCCGCCTTTCATACGGCCGGCCGCGGCACCATATCCGGCCCCGATATTTCCAAGCAGGAAGTCTTCCCCCACATTTTCGGCCGCGGCCATTCCAAGGCTGCGATAGGGCGGCATATCTCCCCAACCCTTGTCTCCCGCATTCGCAAGATCAAAAAGAATGGCTGAAGGAATGATGGGAACATGTGTCCCTCTGACATCGAATCCACGCCCCTGCTTCGCGAGTGCCATAATGGCGCCGGAGGCTGCCTCCAGCCCATAGACTGACCCTCCGCTCAGGACAATCGCATCCACCCTTTCAACCAGGCAGTCCGGATTTAAAACCTCGGTCTCCCGAGTGCCCGGACCACCACCGCGAACATCAACCCCGGCAACCGCCGCCTGATCGGGAACAATCGCCGTTACGCCGGTCATGGCCTCTGCATCCTCGGCATTGCCTATTTTTATACCGTCGACATCTGTGATAAGATTTCTGGTGCCGGGTTTGTTCATATGTACCAACTTTTGTTTTTACTTACACAACGTTAGCCTTGGCCATGGCGAGGGTCAACTGATCTTCGCGCCCCATCCGGCGTCAATAAAGAAAGCCTGAAACATGCTCACTGCCCTGCCCTTCCTGAACCGGTCATACCTTCCCGTTCTGCTGACGATCCTGACATTCCTTTACCACGGCGGACCGGCCCGGGCGCAGCAAGACGCAAAGTTCATGATTTCCGCAGCAAACCCGCTGGCTGCGGAAGCGGGACGCGACATGCTTGCCCGGGGTGGCAGCGCAATTGACGCAGCCATTGCAACGCAGATGGTGCTGACACTGGTCGAGCCGCAGTCCTCCGGTATCGGCGGCGGGGCGTTCCTGCTGTATTTTGACAACGGGACGAAGCTACTCGAAACCTATGATGGCCGGGAAACGGCCCCTGCCGCGATAAAAGAAACTCATTTCCTGAAGGCCGATGGCAACAAGAAAGATTTCTATGAAGCCGTTGTCGGCGGCGGATCGGTGGGTGTCCCGGGTGTCATCGCGATGATGGCAAAGGCCCACAAGGATCATGGTATCTTGCCGTGGAAGGATCTTTTTACGCCTGCCATTACGCATGCGACAGAGGGATTCCTGATTTCGCCACGCCTCCATTATCTTCTGGATCGCGACAAATATTTGAAAACCAAATCCGTCGCTGCGGCCTACTTTTACGAAGCCGACGGATCGGCAAAAGCAACCGGGGCCCGGCTTAGAAACCCGGCTTTGGCAAAAACATTGATGCGCATCGCGAATGAAGGACCGGGCGCATTCTACGAAGGAGCGCTTGCTGAGGAAATTGTCCAAACGGTACGCAGTGATAATGAGAACCCCGGCGTCATGTCTATCTCGGATATGGCAAATTATAAGGCGATCAAGCGGGAACCGGTGTGTGCCCCTTACCGATCACATAGAGTGTGCGGGATGGGTCCGCCCACCTCAGGCGGCATCACGCTATTGCAAACATTGCGAATACTGGAGAACTGGGATGTTCCTACACTTAAACCGGGAAGTGCCGAGGCGATTGACCTCATCTCGCAGGCAAGTGCGCTTGCCTTCGCAGACCGGGGGAAATATCTCGCGGACGGAGACTTTATTGATATTCCAATCAATGGCTTATTAAGTCCTGAATATACGCAGAGCCGGTCGAATCTTATCATACAACGCGAATCACAGTTGCCATTCGAGCCCGGCACACCGCAGCAGAAGCAGGGATCGCTCGGCCTTGATAATGCCATCGAACTTCCATCGACCAGCCATTTCAGCATTCTGGACAGTGCCGGGAATGCGGTATCGATGACCACGTCGGTTGAAAATGTATTCGGGTCCCGGTTGATGGTTGGCGGCTTTATCCTCAATAACCAGCTGACAGACTTTTCCTTTAGCCCGGAAACAGAGGACGGCCCGGTTGCCAATCGCGCTCAACCGAACAAGCGCCCCCGCAGTTCCATGTCGCCCACAATGGTGTTCGATGCAGAGGGCAATTTAAAGATGGTGATTGGCTCGCCCGGTGGCAGCCGGATCATCGGCTATGTTCTGAAAACGGTGATCGCCGCGCTTGACTGGAATATGGGAATGCAGGAGGCAATTGATTTTCCGCATTTCGTCAACCGGAACGGAGCCCTTGATCTTGAAGCGGATACAGCAATTGCGGATCATCAGGAAACACTGGAGGAAATGGGATACAAGGTGAATGTCCGCAGTCTCAACAGCGGCCTGCATGGCATCCTGATGACACCGGAAGGTATTGAGGGAGGCGCAGACCCCCGGCGGGAAGGTGTTGTTCTTTCACAATAAGCACCTGGTCAGCAACCTCAACCCTCAGGTAATTGCACGACAATGAAAAGCCGGGAAAACGGATACAGGGTCGATCCATCCCGGCGGACCGGATATGCCTCCAGCAGACGCTCGGCATACTGACTTTCGAAGGCATCAACATCGTCCCCGTCAAGCGCGGCAAGAAATGGCCTCAAAGCCGTACCACGTGTCCATTCAAGGACCGCGTCCTTGCCATTGAGTACCTGAAAATAGGTTGTCTCCCAGATATTGATTTTTTCAACCAGCGGCGAAAGCAGATCGAAATACCAGTTGATATTATGAACCGGCGCAGGGCGGACGAGAGAGCCCAACCGATCAATCCATTCCGCAGACTGCGCTATGTCGTATAGTGTTTCATGGGACGGGGCAGAAAAATTATTCGGCATCTGGACCGCCATAATGCCGCCCGGACGGAGCTGCTTCAGAAGTTTTGGAAACAGCTTTTCATGATCATCCAGCCAATGCAGCGCCGCATTGCTGAAAATCAGGTTTCCCTTACTTGTGGGCGCGAAGTCAGCGATATCCCCAGTCTTCCACTCAATGGAGGGGTGGTCTCGTTTTGCCTTGGCGAGCATATCCTCTGAATTGTCGATACCGATGACAACTGCCTCATTCCAATGCTGCGACAGGATCGCCGTGACATTGCCGGTGCCACATCCCAAATCATAAATCACAGATGGTGCGTGCAATGGAACCTGAGACAGAAGGTCAATGGCCGGACGCAACCGGTGATCGGTAAAAAGAGAATATTGTTCAGGATTCCATGTCATAGCCAGCCTTGCCTCCCTACCAGGTTATCATGACAAGGTAGCAACTTTATCCGGTAAATAAACAGGCCATTTTGAGAAACCCGGATAAGGGCGGGCTATTCCTTAATCGTCGGGTCTGTCTTGGCGGATTGAACAAGAGCCTCACCAATCGTCGCATTGGGATTCCCGATTGACGAGGCCAGGGCCGGTACCTTTCTGACACGCAGGGAGCGTTCCGTGTTGTAGGGATTTTCCTCTGCATAGCAATTCACAGAACCAAGCGTTCTGTAGCAGTACACCTCGGGCTGCACGTGAACTTCCTGTTCGGTCATGCAAAAATCATTTCCGCTTGAAAGATTGGTGAAGGAGCAGGACTCGCCGAACAAGCCGGCGACCTTTTTATCGACTTTCTTGAACACATCACTGGAACAGCCGCCCATCACAAGGGCAGCCCCAAAGAGAAGGCTCATCGTCAAACACCGCATTTCCCGCATGCAGATCATCCTGATTTACTGTCACCCCGAACGGATGGATTACCGGGATGAAAAGTAACGGATGGACAGTTTAAATAGCGTTAATCAGGCATTTCTATGCAGAAGACCGTTCCGGATGCCCCCGTGCGCTCGAGTGTGATGCGCCCCCCATGAGCGACAATCAACTCGCGGGAGATCGACAAGCCGAGGCCCGTCCCTTCCGCCCTCGCGGAGCCGGAAAATGGCTCAAAAAGATGTTCCTTCGCCTTAACGGGAAGCCCTGGCCCACTGTCACAGATGCGGATAAGGGTTCGCGTGCCGGCACGCATGGCATGAATCTCTATTGTTCCCTCCCCCTCCATTGCCTGTACGGCGTTGCGGGTAAGGTTCAGCAATATCCGGTAGAACTGATCACGGTCCGCATTGAGCATGAGCCCCGCCGGAATACGATTCTGCCATGTAATACCGTTGTTTTCCCGCAAGCCGACGGAGGTTTTAACTTCATTCACCAATGGCTCCAGAAGAAAGCGTTCCTTTTTGGGTTCCCGCTCATCCGCCCGTCCATATTTGAGCGTTTGCGTACACAGGTCGATCGCGCGGTCGATACTTGTCATCAGCCGCGGCACAACCTTTTGAACCTTGGGATCCTTTATCTCGGAAAGGCTGTCACTCACGATTTGTGAAGTAGAGAGAATGTTACGCAAATCGTGACTGATCTTGGTGACGGCAATCCCGAGGGCGACCAGATGCTGCTTCTGTGTCAGGGCCGAACGAAGGCGCGTCTGCATAATTTCAAGCTCCCGCTCGGCGACACCGATTTCATCGCGCCGCCGCGACGGGACAAGCGCGGTACTGACGTCTTCGGGCGCCCGGCGAAAGGCAATCATACTTTCACTCAAGCGCCGCATCGGGCGCACCATCAGCCAGTGCAGCGCCAGATAAACAAGTACGGCCGTCAGCGTGGAAATTATCAGCGAGAGCCAGAAAATATTCCAGGCATAGTCATACATGGCATCAATCAACGGTGCCTCATCAATGACCACTTCAAGCGATGAGTTCGGCTCATTCTCAATCGGACTGATGATACGGATGATCCGGTCAGGCCCTACCATCAAACTCATGATGGCATGTTCGATCAGCAGCGCCGGATTCTGGTCCGCGAGGTTGAATTCCGCGTCAATGCTATGAGGCATTTTCTCATTCAGGATCAACAGCCGGGAGTTTGCGCCATGCAGGACGACACTGCGCGCTCCCACCCGAAACAGCAATTCCTCCCGAAGTTCATCGGATACCATGTTGTCCGGCGATGCCAGAAGAGAGAGGGTGGCCAAATGGGCAAACTCCGTCTTCTTAACCAGATAGTTCAACCGGAAAAAGGCAACGGACGGAACGAAAATAAGAACTTCCGCCAGCATGACAAAAAGAAGCGTCAGTATCAGCAATCTTGCCGATAGACTTCGAAAGGGCGCGACCATTTTTCCAATAAGAGCCATATGTTAGAATAGATCAAAAAAACGGGCCGGTATCAACTTAATGATACCCACCCGCTTTTCAAATTTGGCGCCCGTGACGCCAGATCCGTTAATGCTCCGATTATCAGCTTTTCTTGGCTGCGCAGGGATTGGCCTTGCAAGGGTTGCAGGGATTACAGGTCTTTTTGGCCGCACATGGATTACAGGGGTTGCATGCCTTTTTGGCCGCACATGGGTTACAAGGGTTGCATGCCTTCTTTGCCGCGCAGGCATTACAGGCTTTCTTCGGGGCGCAAGACGCGACAGCACCCGGAATGACGGCAGTTGACGCCATTGAGGCAATCGCCGCAGCCGTTAAAACTTCCTTAAACATAATTCTCTCCTGTTTTGACTTGTTGACTTCCAAAAGCAATCGATTGCTTCAGGGGAGAATGCGCTTGAATTGGGTAAAATCCGAATCAACTGCGATAACGAACGCGTTATCGTTTCGTGTTAGCCAAAGACGGAGAGAAACTTGACAATCGCCCGGGTTCTAGAACTGAAGAGGCTCGGTGTGTAATAGCTTCCCGCGACCCGCTTGCTTATCTCACCGTAAGTCGGATAGGGCGCGATATAGCTCGCCATGGCGCCGATTTTCAGTTTCCCCGAGATAGCGAGGCCCCAGGGATGGATCAATTCCCCGGCATTAGGGCCGACTATCCCCGCGCCCAGTATTTGCCCTTTGTCTGTTGTGATCGCCTTGATCATGCCGCCAGTTTGCCGCTCGGCCCGGGCGCGATCAACATCCGAGAACGGAAATGTGAGAACCTTGATCTTGTCCCCATATTGTTCCCGTGCCGCCGCCTCATTCAGGCCGACATTGGCAAGCTCGGGATCCGTAAAGGTTACCCAGGGCACGGCACTGTAATTTACTTTTGCCGGCAGCCGGAACAATGCATTCCGGATAAAGATTCCTGCATGATAGTTGGCGACATGGGTGAATTGATAGCCCCCCGCGACATCGCCGACGGCGGATATCTTCTTGTTTGACGTGCGAAGCCTGGAATCAACCGTAATGCCTTTTGGTGTATACTCGACACCGGCCGCCTCAAGGTTGAGATTCTCCACATTCGCCTTGCGGCCCGCCGCCACCAGCAAATGAGACCCGGATAGTTTCTCTACTGTCTCTCCTTCACCCAGAGAGACTTGATAGGTCCCCGCCTCATCCCTCATGACATTCGCGATTTTAACATTTTCTCGAATATCGATGCCGTCGCGGCCGAGTTCTGCCAGAACAATTTTGCTTAAATCAGGATCATCCCGCCCGAATGCCTTGAATGCCTCAAGCACGGTGACACGGGAGCCTAGCCGGGCATGTGCCTGCGCCATTTCAAGACCGATTGGTCCGCCGCCGATAATGATCAGATGATCCGGCTTTATGCGATTCTCGAATATTGTTTCGTTGGTGAGATAGCCTGCTTCCTCCAGCCCCGGAATGGGCGGTGCCGTGGCGCGAGATCCCGTCGCGATGACAAAACGCCGTGCCTTCACACGAACATCATCGACTTCCAGTTCAAATTCAGAGATAAAACGTCCAAATCCTTGTAGTACCTCAACGCCTAGTCCCTCAAACCGCTCAACCGAATCATGCGGCGCAATTGACGCGATAACATCCTGTACATGATCCATGACTCTCGGAAAATCGACCTCCGGCGCTGCACCACTGACACCAAAGTCCGCTGCATCTTTCAAACTCGCCGCTTTTTTTGCAGCGGCAATGAGCGCCTTTGACGGGACACAGCCGTAGTTGAGGCAATCCCCGCCCATCTTACCGCCTTCAACGAGGACCGTTTTCGCCCCCATCTGGCTTGCGCCCGCCGCAACGGAAAGGCCGCCGGACCCACCTCCTATGACACAAATATCCGTCTTTATCTGTTTTACCATTCGGCGAGTTCCTGTTCGTTATGTCTTTTGCCTGCGAAGCTTCTTTATAACAACCGGCAGAAGGGCAATGACCCCCAATGCACAGAAGGAGAGAATGATCTCCGGCGTCACCAAGGATGTTATCTGAAAATCAAGAACGCAATCGGTTCGGCCGGAATCGACACATGCCTGGTAAACGGCCTGTTGCTCCCGGATGATACTGTCCAGTCCGCCCCCGAGATAGGCGAAAACGAATGTCCCAGGAATAATACCGATCACCGTGCCGACAATATAGGTACGAAGCTTTACACCAAGAAAGGCCGGGGCGATATTGACCAGCCAGAAGGGAAATATGGGAACCAATCTTAGAAACAGAAGATAATTTAACGCATTTTCGGCGAATCCCGCCTCCAGCTTTTTTAAGGCGGGGCCCGCCTTCTTTCGCAAAGGCTCCCCCAGCGACGTTGCCGCGATCACGAATAGAAGGGTGCCCCCAACAGTGGCGGCAAACACCGTCATGAACCCGGCCGCCACCCATCCGAACAAGAAGCCGCCTGTCACCGTCATCAACAGCCCTCCCGGCAGGGACAACGCAACAACGACAATATAGAGCCCGACATAAAGTAGGCCCGCCACTACGTAGTTGTCCGTCACGAAATTTATCAGCCGGTCCCGGTTTTCACTCAACATCCGAAAAGTCAGATATTCATCCAGGTCCAAGATAAAAAATGCGCCGATTGCCAGCAGAATAAGTAGGATTGGGGCCAGTCTTCTTATCGAAAACCCTTTCCCAGTCGCGTGTTTTTGGTCAGCTGACTTATCCATTGATGATTCGACCCTTGCCAGCGATGCGAGCTTCCATTTGTCCGAACCTAGCACAGGCCGCATCCCTGCGATAAAATGAAGCGTACAATGGCATATCCCTTTTACATGCTTTTTCAACAATAAAACTTATCGAAACTTATGGATCATCGATAGATTCGAAAGTCCCTTTCACCCAAAAGTGAGCCGAAGTGAACCCTGATCTGCCGGAAACGCTCAAAATTCATCTCCTGCATTGACTTCATGTGGGAGAAACCTTATACAGCGGGGCTTGTTTTCCCTTCGCGCGCGTGGGCGCGGATGATCGACGGAGAAGTCTCTTGAAACGTACATATCAGCCGAGCAAACTTGTTCGCGCACGCCGCCATGGTTTTCGTGCCCGCCGGGCAACTGTCGGCGGTCGCCGGGTTCTTGCCAACCGCCGTTCTAAAGGCCGCAAGAGCCTTTCAGCTTAATCCATGCCGGTTGGCGTCGAACGACTGAAAAAACGCGCGGATTTTCTCCGCGTGGCATCTGTTCGTCGCAAATGGGCCGCACCGGGAATGGTGCTGCAGGCCGCACGGCATCATGACGCGCCGAGCACTGATGGTGTCCGCGTAGGCTTTACCGTGACAAAAAAGGTCGGGAATGCGGTTGTTCGCAATCGTATCAAGCGACGCCTGCGGGCCGTTGCTCAGGAAGTCATTCCTGAATATGCCGATAACGGTTGGGATTTGGTTCTGATTGGGCGCTTTGCAACCAAGGACCGGAAATATGACGACTTGCGGCAGGATCTTCGCAAGTCACTCGGCAAGGTCGGCGCGCGCTCGAACGGGCAACGGGGGAGCAAATGATAAAGGCTCTTCTGATAGCATTGATGAGTGCCCCGATCCGGGCATATCGCTATTTTATCTCTCCCTTGATTCCGGCAAACTGCCGCTACTATCCCAGCTGTTCGTCCTATGCTATTGAAGCTCTTGCTGTTCACGGCCCTGTCAAGGGAAGCTGGCTGGCATTGCGCCGCCTGGGCCGATGCCATCCGTTCGGCGGCGAAGGGTATGATCCGGTACCGCATAAACATAAAAGTTGTCACCATGGCGCGCGAGGCAGTCTCCATCGTGCCCGCATTGATTAAAACGTTAGGGCTGTAATAATGTCAGATCAGAAAAACCTGGTCATTGCGATCGTTCTTTGTTTCCTGATTATCTTCGGGTTTCAGTACTTCGTTGAAGGTCCGCAACTAGAGCAACAGCAACAACAGCAGCAAACGGCCACCTCCAGCGACGGCACCTCATCCCAGGTTCCGTCAGCCACCGAAGGAGCCAGCATACCAACCGCACCTGGCTCAGCTGAACAGGATTCGCTGTCCCGTGCCCAAAGCCTTGAAAAGGCGGATCGCGTCAAGATTAACACCCCGGCCCTTCATGGCTCGGTTTCTCTGACGGGCGCGCGAATGGACGATCTCACACTAATCGATTATCGTGAGACAATTGATCCGAACAGCCCGGAAATCAAATTGCTTTCCCCTGCAGGAAGCCCGCGCCCCTACTATGCGGAATTCGGTTGGAGCCCGGCGCCCGGGGCCAGCATAAATCTCCCGAATTCGCAAACGATCTGGAGTACTGATGCGACCGAGCTTACACCGGAAAAGCCGCTCAAGCTGACTTGGGAAAACGGCGAAGGCCTGATTTTCCATCGGACAATTTCGATTGATGAACATTATATGTTTTCAATCGAGCAGATGATTGAGAACAACACCGGCGAACCAGTTACGCTTTATCCTTACGGCCTTATATCCCGTCATGGAACGCCCGAAACAACGAACTTCTACATCCTTCATGAAGGACCGATTGGCGTTCTGAACGATACGCTTGAAGAAATCGATTACGACGACCTTCAGGAAGGCAATGGCGAGAACTTCAGCTCCACCGGCGGCTGGCTTGGAATTACCGACAAGTTCTGGCTGACGGCACTGATTCCGGATCAGAATACGAGCATCAAGGCGCGTTTTTCATACGCACAAAAGGGCGCCCGATATCAGACGGATTTCCTGAACCAGGAGGGCATTAACGTCCCAAATGGGGAAACAGTCGGTATTACCAACCATCTTTTCGCCGGCGCAAAGGTCGTTGAGGTCCTGGATACTTATGAAGAAGAATACAAGATCAACCGTTTCGATCTCGCGATTGACTGGGGATGGTTCTACTTCCTTACGAAACCAATCTATTTCGCCCTGGCATTTCTCAACAGCTGGATCGGCAATCTCGGTCTCGCCATCATGGCATTGACCGTCATCATCAAGACAATCCTGTTGCCCCTTGCACACAAGTCTTATGTCTCGATGAGCAAGATGAAGCGTCTGCAGCCGGAAATGGTCAAGCTCCGCGAGAAATACGGCGACGATAAACAAAAGCTCAATCAGGAGATGATGGCGCTTTACAAACGGGAGAAAGCCAACCCGGCGGCGGGTTGTTTGCCTATTCTGCTGCAAATTCCCATTTTCTTTGCCCTTTACAAGGTCCTGTTCGTGACTCTGCTGATGCGGCATCAGCCTTTCTATGGCTACATCAAGGACTTGTCCGCGCCAGACCCAACAACCGTTTTCAACCTGTTTGGCCTTATTCCCTGGGATCCGCCACAGGTCCTGATGGTTGGCTTCTTGCCGCTCCTGATGGGCCTAAGCATGTTTTTACAACAAAAGCTCAACCCGCAGCCCGCTGATCCGGTACAGGCAAAAATCTTTCTGTTCATGCCCATATTCTTCACTTACCTGCTGGCAAGTTTCCCGGCTGGCCTGGTGATATACTGGACATGGAACAATATTCTCAGCATGGCCCAGCAATGGCTGATCATGAAGCGTATGGGTGTTTCCGTAACTCATCCTGGTGAGAAAAGCTGAACCGGTCGCGCCCATGACAAGCGGGACGGAACCGAACAGCGATGACATCTCTGCAGAACGCATCGAGGCCGGGCGGCACCTTTTCGCACAGGAATGCAAGTTCGTCGCCGGCGCCGCGAAAGAGGAAATGCTGCCGGAACTCGATCTGACGGAAGTTGCCTTCGCCGGTCGCTCAAATGTCGGAAAATCCAGCCTGATCAATGCGCTGACCAACCGGAACACTCTTGCGCGCACCTCCAACACTCCGGGACGCACCCAGCAGATCAACTTCTTTGAACTCGGCGGACGCCTGCATCTGGTCGATCTTCCGGGTCATGGCTATGCCAAGGCTTCCAAGGAAAAAATCGACATCTGGACAGATTTGGTGAACAGCTATCTGAGGGGCCGTTCGACCTTGCGCCGGGTCCTGCTTCTGGTTGACGCACGACATGGCCTTAAGGTGACAGACCGGGAAGTCATGGACATGCTGGATGTCGTCGCCGTCAGCTATCAGATCATTCTGACAAAGGTTGACAAAAGCAATCAAAGTGACGTGAAATCGCTCACACAAAAAATAGAATTGGAACTCGCCCGGCGTCCGGCCGCCCATCCGCAAATTATGCTCACCAGTTCCATGAAGGGGATCGGGATCGAGGAGCTCCGGGCAGAGCTGGCCGCGATGGCAGAAGAGATTGGGTAGAAGAATATGAGTGATAAACCCCTGACCGTCGAGGAACAGCTCGCAAAAGCTCGAACCCTGTCCGAGGCCCTTCCCTATATGCACCGGTTTAGCGGGCAAACCTTCGTTATCAAATATGGCGGCCACGCCATGGGCGATGAAAAGCTGTCGCAGGATTTTGCGCGCGACGTTGCCCTGATGAAGCAGGTCGGCATCAACCCGGTCATTGTCCATGGCGGCGGCCCCCAGATTGGCAGCATGCTGGAACGGCTGAAAATCAAAAGTTCCTTCATCGACGGCTTACGAGTAACAGACAAGGAAACGGTGGAAATCGCCGAGATGGTCCTGTCGGGTTCTCTCAACAAAAAAATCGTCACCTCTATTAATTCCGCCGGGGGGCTCGCAATCGGGCTTTCCGGTAAGGACGGCAATTTGATCGAGGCACAGAAGCTGACCCGGACAATGCGCGATCCGGACAGTAATATCGAGCGGATTCTCGATTTGGGATTTGTCGGTGAACCGTCCCGCATCAACCCCGAGATTCTGGAAAGCTTCGAAGAGAACAACCTGATTCCGGTTATCGCCCCCATCGGCGTTGGCGCAAACGGGCAAACGTTCAACATCAATGCGGATACAGCGGCCGGGCATATCGCCGCCGCAATCGGGGCCTCAAAACTGATCATGATGACGGATGTTGAGGGCGTACTGGACAAGAACAAGAAGCTGATCAACCGCCTCAGCCCGGCGGAAGTCAGGAAACTGCAAAAAGATGGCACTATTGTCGGTGGCATGATTCCGAAGCTGGAAACCTGCCTTTTCGCTCTGGAAGAAGGGGTCGATGCCGCCACCATTCTGGATGGCCGCATTCCACATGTATTGTTGCTTGAAACCTTTACCGAGCATGGCGTCGGCACCATGATCACGGATGAACAGATCTAGGCCCTAGCTTTCGTAAAAAGATAACTGCCAGTCCATTTCCTCTTCTGTAAAGGGATATTCAATGCCATTGCGGGCGTTGACGATTTCCCTTCGCGAAACCTGGGCGATAACAGTCTGAATCTTGAAAGCGAGGCGCATGGACAGCCCTGCTTTCCAGCACAGCGAGGTAACCACCTTGCCGTTGCGCGATGCCAACATCGCTTTCACCCGCTTCTGGCTGTACTTGCAAAGCAGCGACAATGCGGTGGCGACAAAGTCCTGATCCTTGAGATCGACGGCCTCTGCCACCTTCTCTTCATTGAGCGCCCCGTCTACGAACAACCTCTCCGCAAAGGTTTTGCCGGATTCCTCCGGCTGTTCCGAGAATGTCTTAGTTTGATCGATCCGGCGCCGGACAATATTTTTTAGCTCTTTCTCCGTTGTGGCGGGGAGGTTGTGACGGCTTACCAGCTTTTCAACGAGTGACGCCCCGACGAAACCGGCAATTCGCCGCATCGCGCGAAGGGAGAGATTTAGACGCATTGCAAGCGGTTCATGAAGTGGTTCAATTCCCTCTGCCTGATCCATTATCTCGTCCAGAGTTTCCTCCCGGATTTTGGCCAACGGATTTGCCAGCAGGGCCGATACCACAGGTACTTCCAGCTGTGCGACAACCGCCTCGGAAACATCTTCGCCTATCCCCTGACGCCGTGCAATTGCAGGCAGTGCGCCTGCGGCAATCCCGCTTGCCATGATCTCCAGTAAATCGTTATCCGATAGCAGCGGCGAGTATTCCAAAATCGGGCTTGAGACAACTTCCTCGATATCCTGCGCGAGCGTCATCACAATGTTCTTTGGCGCATCGACACTGTCCTTGAGACTTTCGGCGATGATGGCCCTTACTGCCGCCTCCTGGTCGCGCGCAAGGATATCCAGCACCTCAATCGTTTTCTCAAGAAGCATGGCTGTTTGCTCGCCTGACAGGTCGGGCAATAGGCGGCAGATTTTCCGCGCAAGCTCGATGCGGACATCGTCTTCGTCATCCTGCGCCAGGATCAGGTTTGCCTTGACCGGCGTGCAGGGATTGATGGCAAGGTTTTTTCGAACCACACCGGATTCGTCATCTGTCAGGTAATAGAGTATTTCCGGCTCTGCGTCTTCCCGCGCGGCAAGATCAGCGCGCACGGCAACATCCGTGCTCAAGGCGCGCGCCTTGTTGTCTTCATAGCTCGCAGACGCGGGCTTTTTTGGCCTGGCTTGCATATTCACAGGCCCGGTCTCCGCTGGTAAATCATGACCCATCTCATAAGGCACGATTATAGGAAGTTTTGCTTAACGGGACCTTAAAGCGATTGTCCGGGCTTTCGGTGATAAAATTGTTCCGGAGGCCGCATTAGGGCTTGTCGTGACTGGCAAAGGACGGCAAAGTCTTCTCATGACAAAACTTCCCCTCTGGAAAAATTTCGAGCATATTGATTGCTGGATTTTCGATCTCGACAACACACTCTATCCTTCAAAATCCAACCTTTTCGCAAAAATAGATGTGAAGATGGGAGAGTTCATCTCGGAGTTCCTCAATGTCGATCTCGTTGAGGCAAAAAACGTCCAGAAGCAGTACTTCAATGAGCATGGCACGACGCTCAACGGATTAATGCAGAATCATGATATCGACCCCACGGATTTCCTGACCTATGTTCATGATATTGATGTCTCCGACCTCTCGGCCTCGCCGGAGCTGGCTTCCGCGCTTGAACAGTTACCGGGGCGGAAAATCATTTTCACCAATGGCTCACATTATCACGCTACAAATGTGTCGTCCCAGCTCGGGATCGATCATCATTTCGAGCATATTTTCGATATCGTGGCGGCGGACTACAAACCAAAGCCACACAAACCGGTTTATGAGAAACTCGTACTGGAGCTTGATATCGATCCGGGAAAAGCGGTTCTGTTTGAAGATATGGCCATCAATCTCGCACCGGCTCACGAAATGGGAATGACAACCGTCTGGATACCGAACGATGCCCATTGGTCAACCACAGGCGCAGCAGGAGACCATATTCACTATCAGACGGATGATCTTGCACGATGGCTGACCGAGCTGCTTGCGGATCGAAATAACATCATATGAAAAATCCGGTTTCGGCCAATTGACTTCTGACGGGGGGCGGGTATGTTCTCGCGAGCGAATATTAACCAGAATTCAGGAACAAACCATGACATTAGCCGAACTGCAACCGTTCGTTGACGCCGCCTGGGACAACAGGGACAAGATTTCCACTACCACGACGGGAGAGGTGCGCGACGCCGTCGAAGCAACCCTGAATGCCCTTGATAATGGTGAGCTTCGGATTGCAGAAAAGGGAAGTGACGGCTGGGTCGTCAATCAGTGGGCAAAGAAAGCAGTGCTGCTCTCCTTCCGCCTCAATGACATGGAAATGATCTCCGGCGGCCCTGGCAGCAATTCTCACTGGTGGGACAAGGTCCCGAGCAAGTTTGAAGGTTGGGGAGATAACAGGTTCCGCGAAGCCGGTTTTCGCGCTGTGCCGAACTGTGTTGTCCGCAAGAGTGCCTATATCGCACCCGGGGCTGTGCTGATGCCTAGCTTTGTCAATCTCGGCGCATATGTGGACAGCGGTACGATGGTTGATACCTGGGTGACCGTCGGCTCCTGTGCCCAGATCGGCAAAAACGTTCATCTGTCCGGCGGCGTGGGGATTGGCGGCGTCCTGGAGCCACTTCAGGCCGATCCGGTTATCATTGAGGACAACTGTTTCATTGGTGCCCGTTCCGAGATCGTCGAAGGGGTGATCGTCGAAGAAGGTTCCGTTCTTTCAATGGGTGTCTTCATCAGTGCGTCGACGAAGATTGTCGATCGCAACACCGGTGAAGTGCATATTGGCCGTGTCCCGGCCTATTCCGTTGTCGTGCCGGGCAGCCTGCCGGGCAAACCGCTTCCTGACGGATCTCCCGGACCAAACCTCTATTGCGCTGTGATTGTAAAAACCGTCGATGCGCAAACGAGATCGAAAACGTCCATCAATGATTTGCTGCGCGATTAATGAATTCTGAACCGGCAGGGCTACCCCTGCCGGTCGATTCCGTGCTTTAAATTTTCGCGGTAAATCATATATAGTCCGCTTCCGGCGATGATGACGACGCCGATCCAGACATTGACCGCCGGAAAATCACCGAAGACGAAAAAGCCCAGCAAAACGGCCCAAAGCAGCCCAGTATATTCAAACGGCGCAATCACCCCGACTTCTCCCAATGCGAATGATTTGATCAGACAAATATTTCCCGCGAGCGACAAGAGCGCCATCAGGGCGACAAGTCCGATGTCCTTAAGCGGCATTGGCTCCCAAGTGAAGAACGCCATAGCACCCGTAATCAGCATAAGTCCGACATTGCTGTAGAAAATAATTGTAAAGGTCGTTTCGGTCCGGCTTAGAACACGTCCCGTCAGCATGATCCCGCAATAGCAGAGACTTCCGCCTAGAACCATGAATGCTTCGACCTCCAGCAGCCCCGACGTCGGCTGCATGACGAACAGAACCCCCATGAAGCCGACAACAATCGCGCTCCAGCGATGGATACCGACCTTCTCTTTGAATAGTGGAACCGAAAGCGCCGTCATCACAAAGGGAGAGACAAAGAAAATCACCGTCGCATCCGCGAGTGGCAGCTTTTTCAGTGACAGGAAAAACAATAGCGGAGCCAGCACACCCAAAATAATTCGAAGCGCATGACCTTTATATTGCCGTGTCCTGATGGAACCCAGTCCACCATGGGTAAATAGCCAGAAACATAGTGCGGGCATCAGAACGAGACCGCGAATTGCCAGTATCTGGAGGACGGAGTAATCGGCCTGGACAAGCAGCTTCGCCACAGCATCCATCGTGCTCATGAAGAAGATGGCGACAACCATGAAAAGGATCGCCCGAATATTTCTGGAATTTATGGCCGTATCGGGCAACATCACATTTCTTTCTATTTTCGCCCGGCTGTCTTATCCCGGGAATCATGAAACCGCAACAAGAGATCATATATATTTATAACCGGCACAACCTTCCCCATTGACCATTGCCCCCGGCGAACGGTAAAGGACATCTATGAATAAAATTGCTGACGATATGGATGTTATCTCGCTCACTCAGTCCCTGATGCGATGCCCGAGTGTTACCCCCAAGGACGCGGGAGCACTTGATGTTCTTCAGGAAGCACTTGAGAAATCGGGCTTTACCTGTCATCGCCTGACGTTCAGCGATACAGATACGCCAGACGTCCAAAATCTCTACGCCCGCTATGGAACCGGTGCACCCAATTTCTGTTTTGCCGGTCATACGGATGTGGTTCCTGTCGGCGACCCCGACACATGGAGTGTCGATCCCTTCGATGGCACCATCCGGGACGGAATGATCGTTGGCCGCGGCGCAGCCGATATGAAAGCCGCTGTCGCCTCATTTGCCGTCGCGTCGCAGCGTTTCATCAAGGAAACCGATGGACAGTTTGATGGTTCCATAAGCCTGCTGATTACCGGGGATGAAGAAGGCCCTGCCATTAACGGCACGCGCAAGGTTCTCGACTGGATGACCGCCAATGATGAGAAAATAAATCATTGCATCGTCGGGGAACCGACCAATCCGGCCGAGCTTGGAGATATGGTCAAGATCGGACGGCGGGGTTCTTTTACGGGGTATCTGACAGTTACCGGTACGGAAGGTCATGTGGCCTATCCGCATCTCGCGAACAATCCCGTTCCGCATCTTGCGGCGATGGTCGGGGCACTTGACGCCCTCACCCTTGACGATGGGACAGAGCATTTTCAGCCCAGCAACTTGGAATTCACGACGATTGATGTCGGCAATACGGCAACCAACGTCATTCCAAAGGCTGCGAAGACGACCTTCAATATCCGTTTCAACACCCATCATAGCCTTGATTCCCTTGAGAAAACGGTGCGTGCGGTGCTGGACAAGACCGCTGAAGCCCTTGGATGCAGCTATGAACTGGAGTGTAGTAAAAATTCATCACCATTCCTGACACCTGAAGGGGATTTCAGTGCTCTTGTCGTCGCGGCAATTGAGAAGCGTCTCGGGCGGAAGCCGGAACTTTCCACCACCGGCGGCACCTCCGATGCGCGCTTCATCAAGGACCACTGCCCGGTGGTCGAGTTTGGGCTGATCAGCCAGACCATGCATAAAATTGATGAGCGCGCCAGTGTTGCGGATGTTGAAGCCCTGGCAGATATCTACACGGATATATTGAGAAGCTATTTCCGGAAAAACGGATGGTAAGCCTCCGTGAAATCACGAGCTCCCTTTACGGTGCCTATATGCTTGCGCGTCGTAACCCCGATGCTCTCAGCTATTTCAACATTTCGACGGAAGGATTTTATCATTCCTTTGCCGCAATGCTGCTTGCCGTTCCGCTGTTCATTTTCGAGAATGCGATCGACTATAAGTCAATTGGCACAGAAACATCACTGATCTCGTTTCTCTTCCTATTGTGCTTTGCACTCTGGATCAGCTGGGGAGCTTATCTTGCGGTCATGGCCATTTTGGCGCGCTTCATGGGGTTTTCGGACCGATACAGCGTATTCGTAATCGTCTATAACTGGGTTCAGCTTGCCCTGATTATTGTCTGGTTTCCACTTTCTATCATTGCAAGCGGCATCCTGCCGGTGGAGCTGGCCTCGGGGATAAATCTCGTCTTTATAGTCATAACCTACGCATATCTTTGGTATATTATACGGGTTACTCTGAATGTGACTGGCGGTATAGCCGTTGGCTTCGCCTTCATCGAATTTCTAGTGGTGATCCTGATACAGGCTACTTTTGCTGATTGGCTGTTTACCGCCGCATCCTAACTATATTCTACCTTTGTGAGATAAAGACCATAGGGCGGTGCGTTTGGTCCGGCGCGTTGCCGGTCGCGCGCTTCCAGCGCAGCCGCCAGATCATTCTTGGACCACTGCCCCGTCCCGACAAGCGACAAACTGCCGACCATGGATCGTACCTGATTATGCAGGAAGGAAAGCGCGGACGCCCTTATACGGATTTCCTCTCCATGCCGCGTAACCTTTAGTTCATCCAACGTGCGGATCGGGGACTTGGCCTGACATGCCGCCGCCCGGAAGCTAGTAAAATCGTGACGCCCCAGAAGAATTTTTGCCGCATCTGCCATGGCGTCGCTATCAAGCTCCCGCTTAACCTGCCATGCGAGTCCCGTATCCACGGTAAGCGGCGCCCGACGATTGATGATCCGGTAGAGATAATGCCTTTTGGTGGCGTCAAACCGGGCGTTGAACTCCTGATCCACCTCCTCACATTCGAGGATCGCGATCGGTGCCGGTTTCAGATGCTGGTTAAGGGCATTCATGACAACTTGAGGTTTTCGAACGGAGGCCAGCTTGAAATTTGCCACCTGCCCCAACGCATGGACACCCGCATCGGTGCGGCCCGCGCCCTGGATACGCACCTCCTCACCGCAAAAACGGTGTATCGCTTCTTCGATATGCTGTTGTACCGACGGACCGTTCTTCTGTCGCTGCCAGCCAACCAGTTCTCTCCCGTCATATTCTATGGTGATGCGATATGACGGCATCAGGGAAGAACCTCCCCTTGGCGAATGAGGTGACCATTGAGGAATGCCGCTGCGCTCATCCGACCTTTTCCGGCAGGCTGGACCGTCTCAAGCGCCAGCGCGCCCTCACCACAAGCGATGGTCAGCTGTCCATCAAGAACTTCACCTGGCGTCCCGGAAACATCAATTGGGACAGCGGAAAGTACCTTAATTCGCAGCCCGTCATGTTCAAAGAACGCACCGGGAGCAGGGTTAAGTCCGCGTATCAGCCGGTCAAGTTCGACGGCACTTTTTGTCCAGTCAATTTTCGCCTCGGACTTCGAGATTTTCTCGGCATAGGTGATCCCTTCTTCGCTCTGTGGCCTAGCCACCCGACTTTCATCCCCAAGATGCCCAAGCGTTTCGAGCAGCAACTTTGCCCCCTCCTCTGCGAGGGTATCATGAAGTGAGCCAGCAGTCGCCTTGGCGGTTATCGGAACCTTTGTCTCGCTCAGAACAGGCCCGGTATCCAATCCTGCTTCCATCTGCATTAAGGCAATTCCCGTCTCCTGATCACCTGCCATAATGGCCCGCTGGATCGGCGCTGCCCCGCGCCACCGCGGCAGCAAGGACGCATGCAGATTGAGGCATCCGTATTTTGGCGCCTCAAGGATCGGTTTCGGCAGGATCAGCCCGTAGGCGACCACAATAGCAGCCTCCAGCCGTAAGTTTGCAAAATCTGCTTGAATATCCGGGGTCTTGAGCGATACCGGCGTCCGGACCGGAATTCCTTCGCTCTCCGCCAGTTGTTGAACGGCAGAGGGTAGCATTTTTTTCCCGCGACCCGCCCGACGTGGTGGTTGGGAATAAACACAAACCACATCATGCGACGAACCGATCAAGGCTTTCAGAATATGGGCGGAGAACGCCGGCGTCCCCATAAAGGCAAGTCGCAGTCCCGCCATATCGGCTCCTTCAGCTCGCCAGTTTTTTCTGTTTAAGCAGTTTTCGCAGGATCATATTACGTTTGAGAGCAGAGAGATGGTCCAGGAAGAGAATACCGTCAAGATGGTCCATCTCATGCTGAATACAGGTGGCGAGAAGACCGTCCGCCCGAAGGATATGCTCCTCCCCATCCACATCAAGATAACTCACCTCAACTTCAGCCGGACGCACTACATCGGCATAATGATCCGGCACAGAAAGACAACCTTCCTCATAAGTGGCATCATGATCCGAAACCCAAGTGATTTCAGGGTTTATAAGGGCCATCGGCTGTGGCGCACCGTCCTGGTTTCCCTTGCCAACAACATCAACGACAAGCAGACGCTTTTGCACACCAACCTGTATGGCGGCAAGGCCGATACCGGGTGCCGCGTACATTGTCTCAAACATATCATCAACCAGCTTGCGGATTTCCGCATCGACCGCATCCACGGGTTTCGAGACTGTTTTCAAAAGCGGGTCCGGCGCCGTATATATGGGCAAAAGGGCCATGGTCTTCCGTTGTCATTCACATTACGATATATCACAGTCTAGGTATTATGCCTGTTCGCGTTCGTCAAGGCTGTTGACCCACGCGAAACCGGGCATTCGGGAGTATATTAATGGAAATTGCCCTCATTGCTGTGATCGTGCTTTTGCTGATTGGGATTCTCTTCCTGTTCGTCAAGATGTCAAAGGCAGAGAAACTGGCGACGGCAGCCTCCGTCAATAGCGAGACTCTTACGCGCCTGACGGAAAGCCTCGTCAATCAGCAGGCTCAACTGGAAGGCCAGCTCAAACAGGTCTCCGCCGACACAGCGGCAAGTCGGCAGGAGATAAACCAGACATTGAGCGACCGCCTGGATTCCGTTTCAAAACGTCTTGGTGACAGCCTGAGCCAGTCAGCGGAGAAAACCGGGCAAAGCCTTTCCGAGTTGCAAACGCGTCTTGTCGTTATCGACAAAGCCCAATCAAACCTGACCGAGCTTTCCAATCAGGTTGTCGGGCTGCAGGACATTCTTGCAAACAAGCAGGCGCGCGGGGCGTTCGGGGAAATACAGCTCAATGATCTCGTCAAATCAGCCCTGCCGCCCTCTGCCTATGAGTTTCAGGTGACCCTCGGCAATGGGCGACGGGCCGACTGCCTGATCAAGCTCCCCAATCCGCCGGGATCGATTGTCGTCGATGCGAAATTCCCGCTAGAAAGCTATCACCTGTTACGACAGGCCGAAACGGAAGGCGATAGAGCCGTTGCGACACGTGCTTTCACCGGCGCAATGCAGAAACATATCGCGGATATCAGTGATAAATATATTCTGGATGGTGAAACGGCCGAATCGGCACTCTTGTTCCTGCCGTCCGAAGCGGTGTATGCAGAGCTTCACGCCAATTTTCCTGCCATTCTGGACCGTTCCTACAAGGCGCGGGTCTGGATTGTCTCCCCTACGACCCTGATGGCGACGCTCAATACGGTGCGGGCGGTTCTGAAAGACAGCCAGATGCGCGCGCAGGCGGGTGTCATCCAGAAAGAGGTTGGCGTGCTTTTGAAGGATGTTGAGCGTCTTGATGCGCGCGTGGAAAATCTCGGCAAGCATTTCCAGCAGGCGAGCAAGGATATTGAACTGATCGAAACTTCCAGCCGGAAAATCAGCAGCCGGGCCGAAAAAATCGAAGAGTTACAGCTGGGAGAGGAAAGTGAAGATCTTCTCTCAGGGCCGCCCGACAAAGCACCAGATCCGGAAGAGGCACCCTAATCCATTGACCGGCGGGATTTGAGCGCCGCAGAAAGCGTACCATCATCGAGATAATCCAGCTCTCCGCCTACCGGCACCCCATGAGCAAGACGTGTTACGCGCACGCCCATTTCATCCAATCGGTCAGAGAGATAATGAGCCGTCGTCTGACCGTCCACCGTCGCATTCAGCGCCAGTATAACCTCACTGATAACCCCATCGCCTGCCCGGCGGATCAACGGTTCAATATTGAGCTCATCCGGACCGATGCCGTCCAGCGCAGAGAGCGTGCCTCCCAACACATGATATGTGCCGCGAAAGGCATCTGACCGTTCCAGCGCCCAGAGGTCCGACACATCCTCGACCACGCACAGAAGACTCGCATCGCGGCGCGTATCGCGGCAGATCGCACAGGGATCGGTCACATCGAGATTGCCACATTGACCACAGACTTTCACATTTTCTGCCGCCGCCTGCATTGCGCTTGCAAGAGGTGTCAACAGACTCTCACGGCGGCTAATCAGATACAGCGTCGCGCGGCGCGCCGACCGCGGCCCCAGCCCCGGCAACTTAGAGAGTAACTGTATCAGATGCTCTATTTCAGATTGGCTCATACGGAATGAAGACCGCCCGGATATCAGAACGGCAACTGCATGCCGGGAGGAAGGTCCAGACCGCCTGTCATTTCCTTCATCTTTTCCGCCGAATAGGCGTCTGCCTTGCTGCGTGCATCCGCATGCGCCGCGACGATGAGGTCTTCCATGACTTCCTTGTCTTCCGGATCAACGAGCGAAGGATCAATCTGGAGCTTTCGCATTTCGCCCTTGCAGTTCAGCGTGACACTGACCATCCCGGCACCCGATTGCCCTGTTACCTCGTGATGCTCCAGCTCGGCCTGCATCTCCGCCATTTTGGTTTGCATTTCTTTGGCCTGCTTCATCAGGTTGCCAAGGTTCTTCATCAGAGTGTCTCTCCATCATCGAATTCGTCTTCACCGGATATGTCATCGGGAAGTGCTATGTCAAGTGAAGGCCCGAGGTGCCGGACCTCCCGGATTGAGGCCGCCGGAAACAGCGACTTGATATTCTGGACAAGCGGGTGATTTTCAAGCACGGCGATCTCTGCCGCCTTGTCACTTTGGCGTTGCTCTGCAACCGTCGCGGCGCCTTCAGCTTGCGCCGTTATCCGGACTTCCCATTGCTCACCGGTTATATCCCGCAGGCGCTTGCCCAGTCGTGTTGCAAGATCCGCCTTCGCCCCAAGAGCCGGACTAAACTCGATCAGACCCTGCTTGAAGGTCACCGGGCAGACAAAATTTAGCACTTCTGCCTTCAGTTTGATATCTTCCCGTTCAACCAGCAGCTCAATGACGTCCTCAAGGGATTTAGGAGAGTTCTTTTCCTCGGCAGGCGGTTCAATAACCGGCTCCGGCACCTCATCATTTTTTGCCACCAGCGAGAGATGGGCCCGGGGATCTGACTCAGAGTGCTGCGTCGGCGATTCTGCCAGCGCCACCGCAGCTGCCCGTCCGCCCAAAGTGGGCACCGCGGTTGAGGAACGTGTTCCTGAGCCCGAGCCGCCACCATTACTTTGCCGCGGCGTATTAGTTTCCTGCGGGTTATCAACGTTTTGACGCGCCAGATCATGCGGTGTTGGCAATTCGCTTACATAGGCAAGCCGCACAAGGAGCATTTCTGCCGCCGCAAGCGGCATCGGCGCGTGACTGACTTCGTTCAACCCTTTCAGCAACATTTGCCAGCAGCGTGCGAGAACGGGCATTGTCAGCTTCGCCGCCATTTCCTCGCCGCGCGTGACCTCACCTCCCGCCATGGCGATATTGTTTGCCGCTTCCGGTGTAACCTTCAGGGACGTGAGCCAATGGGTAAGTTCCAGGAGGTCCTGTATAATCACGACCGGGTCTGCTCCGCTGTCATACTGACTTCGCAACAGAGCCAGAGCTGCCTTGATGTCCCCTTCCATCAACAGTCCCAGCAGATCAAGAATTCTGGTTCGGTCCGCCAGACCGAGCATGTCACGCACCTGGATCGACGTAACCTTGCCATCACCATGGGCAATCGCTTGATCCAGCAACGACAACCCGTCCCGCACCGATCCTTCTGCGGCGCGGGCGATCAGGGCAAGGGCATCATCCTCAATCTCGGCCTCTTCCTTCTTGGCAATCGTTGCGAAGTAGGCTGCGAGCGTCTCCCCATCCACCCGCTTCAAATCGAAGCGCTGACAGCGGGACAGCACAGTGACAGGGATTTTGCGAATCTCTGTCGTTGCGAAAATGAATTTTACATGTTCCGGCGGCTCTTCCAGCGTTTTCAGCAGCGCATTAAACGCATTTTTGGAGAGCATATGTACTTCGTCGATAATATAGATCTTGAAACGCGCGGCGACCGGCAGATACCGCACACCATCGATCAGTTCGCGAATATCATCAACACCGGTGCGGCTGGCGGCGTCCATTTCCAGGACGTCCTGATGGCGATCTTCGGCAATGGCAACGCAATTCTGGCAAACACCGCAGGGCGCAATCGTTGGCCCGCCATTCCCATCGGCTCCGGTGCAATTGAGACCGCGCGCGATAATGCGGGCGGTCGTCGTCTTTCCAATACCCCGGGTCCCGGTGAGCACAAAAGCATGGGCAAGGCGTCCCGCCTCCAGCGCGTTGGAGAGCGTCTTTACCATCGCTTCATGACCGATCAACTCATCAAATGTTGAGGGGCGGTACTTCCGGGCGAGGACACGATAAGGGCTTTTGGGTTGATCGCTAGTCATGGCGCAATCATAGCAGAGTTCATCTTCACAATGCCAGTTAAAGGAAGCGGTTTTGTGAGAGAAATGCGGGATCGACCGGCATAATAAAGAAGACTGACAACGACCCGCACCGAAACTCGTTACGGCTGCTTCCTTCCGGACCTGACCGGGTTCGCGAGGGGCACGCCCATCGCCAGCCTTCCACCGCCTATATCATGCAGATGCCGTCATTTAGCAAGCCCTTTTTGCCGCTTTTTTCCATTAGAAAATAGAACAATCATTCAAAAACCAGCATCTTGGCGATTGCGGGAACGAAAAACTTGTGACAATCTGCCGATCATGAAAAATCCGATTGTCTTCGCTGGCGGCCGTCTTGACCGCGCCTCCCACCTCCGAACTGATCCGAACTGGGTCACCGAAAAGCTAAAAGACCCGAGCAGTCGGTTCTTGCCAATGCATCAGTTGAAAGCCCTGGTTAACCTTGCCAGGAACGCGGCCATTGACTGGCGCGGTGTCGAAGATGTCCGTGAATTCATCGATGCCGGTGCGCCATTTATATTTCTCGGGATCGAGGAGGGAGCGTGCCATTTCGCGATAGATGTTTCGGCAATTGAAAACCCCAAACAACTGCCCAATCCCGACTGGGGCAAATTTATCGACGTACGCTCAATTGCCCCGCAGCTCAGCTCTGGTGAGGCCGGCGCCCTGGCGCAGGCGCGCTCCATGATCGACTGGCATATCCGGCATGGCTTTTGCGCGGTGTGCGGTGCCAAGACCCGTTCGCAGGAAGCGGGATATTCCCGCATATGCGAAGACCCCGCCTGCAAGGCGGCCCATTTCCCGAGAACGGACCCCGTTGCCATCATGATGGTAACCCGTGGCGACAAATGTCTATTGGGACAGGGGATACACTTTCCGTCCGATTTTTATTCCTGCCTGGCGGGTTTCATTGAACCCGGTGAGACCATTGAGCAAGGAGTTCGGCGGGAAGTCTTCGAGGAGGCCGGTATCAAAGTCGGGGATGTTCGCTATCACCAGTCACAGCCCTGGCCATTTCCATCCTCATTGATGATCGGCTGTTTCGGCGAGGCGCTCAATGACGAGATAGTCGTGGATAAAACAGAACTGCACGATGCCCGGTGGTTCACGCGCGAAGAGGTACTCGGAATGCTGGAGCAAAGCACCAAGCCAACCGGATTACGCATGGGTGGCCCGATTGCACTCGCCCATCAATTGGCAAAAGCCTGGGTAGACTAAGTCTTTGATGCCGTACTAACGGGATACCGGGGCAAGCGTAAGCGGGTCGGTAATTCGGATAAGGCCACGGAACGGCAAAATCAGGACAGCGACCATTATCAGTTTCGCACCGTAGTCGCCAATCGCCCATGTATGCCATGGAAGACCGGTTCCAGCAAAGGCAAGTACAAAGAAAATCACGGTATCAACAAAGGAAGCGATGATGGACGAGGCGACCGGAGCCTTCCACCATGTCTGACGCCGGAGCCGATCGAAAATCACCACATCCAGCAGCTGAGCGATCAGAAAAGCCGTTCCGGAGGCAATCGCAATACGCGGATTGGCAACAAGGATTGACATGACAACTGCGGCAATAAAGCCGATAAAAACGACTTCCCGCGCCAATCTAACTCCAAGAGTGCGGTTCGTGATATCGGTCACCAGAAAAGCCACCGGATAGGAGAGCGCGCCCCAGGTAAACCAGTCATTGACCGGATACTCCACAAGAATATTGGAGGCAGTAACGACAGCCGTCATGGAGAGAATGCCGGTCAGCAGAAAAATCCTTTGCCCCGTGTTGAGACGGGTCATTTCAGCCATATATTTCTTTAGCATTTCTGTTTCTATCCAATTCTGGAGCGCGGCCCCGATCAAGGCCTAAAGAAGTTGCGCCTGCTTATATTCAAATCTGCCTTTGCGATCAAGGCGAATCAGGAACCATACTGCCGTCGATACGGATTTGCGGGATATACACCGAGGATTTTAAGTTTTGCCGAGAAAAACTGCAATTCTTCAATAGCCCTGGCCACCCGCGCCTCTTCGGGATGTCCTTCGATATCGATATAAAACTGTGCCGCCTCGAAACTCGCGTCGGTGATATAGCTCTCCAGCTTTGTCACATTAACGCCGTTTGTCGCGAACCCGCCCAAAGCCTTATAGAGAGCCGCAGGTTGGCTTCGAACCTGGAATACGAAGCTGGTCATGCAGCTTCCTTCCTTCGGGTCGGGGTCCTGCCGCTGTCGCGACATGATAATAAAGCGCGTCGTGTTTCCGATACGATCCTCAACACGATCCCGTAATACATCAAGACCGTATATTTCACCGGCCAGGCTGGAAGCAATGGACGCCTGCGACTTGTCCCCCAGCTCTGCGATCATTTTCGCAGATCCCGCCGTGTCTGCATGGATGATCGGCTCAATTCCGAGATCACGGATCAAACCACGGCATTGGGAAAGGGCCTGCTCATGGCTGTGCACAGCCTTCACGTCAGAGAGTGTTGCACCTGGGACACCGAGAAGCTGATGCATGACAGGCTGAAAATGCTCCCCAATGATATAAAGGCCTGAATCTGGGAGCAAATGGTGAATGTCGGCGACCCGGCCTCCCAATGAATTTTCAATGGGAATCATGGCAAGTAACGCCTCCCCTTCCCGGACGACCGTCAAGGCGTCCGCAAAGGTATCACAGGCGATGGCTTCCATATCCGGAAAGACCGTACTGCAGGATAGGTGGCCATAAGCCCCGGGAACACCTTGAAAGGTAATACGATTGTCAGGCTCGATTTCAGACATCTTAATATTCTCAAATGTTCAGGAAACAAACATATGGCGAATACGCGCCAAGTCTTCGGGAGTATCAACACCAAGGGGAACTGTGTCAACGACGGCGGCATCAATCCGCATTCCATTTTCAAGCGCCCGCAATTGTTCGAGCCGTTCTCTCTGTTCAAGAGGTGCAGGCGGCAATGCGACAAACCGCTCCAACGCCGCCCGGCGATAGGCATACAGGCCTATGTGATGATAATGCGGCCCCGCCCCCCATGGCGACTTCAGACGGCTGAACCACAAGGCGCGACCGATTCCCTCGCCTTCCTTCAGCGAGACAACTGCCTTTACCGCATTTTCATCCTCCAGCTCCTCCGGATCCGTGATTTCAGCGACGAGAGTGGCAATATCGACTGCGACATTTTGTAGCGGCTGGAACACTGCGGCAATGGTGTTGGGATCCAGCGCGGGAAGATCGCCCTGTAAGTTGACAATGGCATCATATTTACCCTCGGGATCGAACTTTTCAACCGCCTCGAATACTCTATCCGATCCTGAAGGATGATCAGGTCGTGTCAGGATGGCGTCTCCACCAGCAGCTTCGACAGCGCTGGCGATCTCCTCTTCCCCGCAGGCTACAACAGCCGGGCCGATGCCAGCTTCCTCCGCTCGACGCAACACCTGGACTATCATCGGCAGCCCGGCAATATCTGCAAGCGGCTTTCCCGGCAATCGAGTGGATGCCATTCGCGCCGGAATGACAATCAGTGGTTTTAGCGTTGCAGTACTCATGAAGTAAGTTCCAAACGTCAATTTTAGCCGTAAAGAGCATATATACGTCTTGCGCTCGACATGAGAAAGCGGTTAATTTCCCCTCGCTTTTTTTTATCGCGGCTGGTAAATGTACCGGCAGGTTTGATAGCTGAGGTCAGCAATGAATACTTTTGAGTTCAACAAAATCGCCGCCGCCGTTCTTGCGGGCGTCTTAATTATTATGGTTATCAATGAAGTTGCGACACTTGCGGTTAGTCCGACATACCCGGAAGAACCCGCTTACGCCATTGATACAGGTAATGTTGCAAGCTCGGAAGTTGCCTCAAATGATGAAGTTGTCGGCCCGTCAATTGGTGTCTTACTTGCCTCCGCAGATCCCGCCAAGGGCGAAGACGTCTTCAAGAAATGTGCAGCCTGCCACACCGTTGAACAAGGCGGCCCCAACAAAATCGGTCCAAATCTTTATGGTGTCCTGAACAACCCCAAAGGCGCACATGAGGGATTCAGCTATTCAGATGCCTTGGTTGAGAAGGGCGGCAACTGGGGATATGAGGACCTCAACGTCTTCCTGACCAGACCCCGCGATTTCATCAAGGGGACGAAAATGTCATTTGCCGGCATCAAGAAAGACGAAGACCGAGCTGACCTTATCGCCTATCTCAGAACTCTCGGAAAGAGCGACGTTCCTCTGCCGCCTGCTGAATAACTCAGCGCGCGGCTTTCGTGAACAAGGATTGTCCGCCAGAATTCATTGATCTTGCACATCGGATGGCTGATGCCGCTGGCAACGTCATCCGGCCCTATTTCCGTCAGAAGATCGATATTATCGGTAAATCGGACAGCAGCCCTGTCACGATTGCGGATCGCGATGCCGAAATGGCAATGCGAAACCTCATCGAGGCAACCTTTCCGGATCATGGCATTATTGGCGAAGAGCATGGGGATGTCAGGACTGACGCTGAGTATGTCTGGGTTCTTGATCCGATCGATGGCACGCTCTCTTTTATTTCCGGAAGTCCGACATTCGGAACACTGATCGCGCTTACCCGAAACGGCGTTCCCATTATGGGAATTCTCAACCAGCCTGTTTCCAATGAACGCTGGGTTGGTGCAAACGGCACGACAACCCTCAACGGCACCCCGATTTCGACACGAAACTGCACGCAACTCTCGGAGGCGACATTGTTTGCCTGGGGGGCCGAGTTGATGGAAGGAAACCATGAACAGCGGTTTCGGAATTTATATGGCGCCGTAAAAAGGAAGCGCTTCGGATATGATTGCTATGCATATGGCCTGCTGTCCCTGGGCTTTGTCGACATCATCGCCGATTGCGATATGAAGCCCTTTGACTATTGCGCCCTTGTGCCGATCGTCGAAAATGCAGGGGGACGGATAACGGACTGGAGCGGGAATTCCCTGACACTGTCTAATCCCGGCTATGTTCTTGCCGCCGGCGATATTGGCCTTCACTCTCAAGCCGTTAAAATACTTGAATAACTCCAGCGAGATTTGAAACGCCTTTTCTCCTTGATGTCTCCGGGTTAACCTCCCATCTTTGAAAACATGCCGAGACACGCGCAATCAAGTGAGGACATCTATGGGATTCGTCAGATCAGCCGTCGCCGCTATTCTTTTAATCAGCCTGCCATTTTCCGTCGGCGCTGAGGAAGTTAAAACGATCAAAAGCCATGGGCTGTCTCTGGCAGGACCTCTGAAATACGGACCGGACTTCACGCATCTTGATTATGTCAATCCGAACGCTCCCAAAGGAGGGGATGTCAAATTGTCCGCCGTTGGCGGTTTCGATAACCTGAACCCCTACATTTCAAAGGGACAGGCAGCAAACGGTCTGGGCCTCACATTCGAGACGTTGCTTACCCAGTCCTATGATGATCCGAGCGCGGAATATGGCCTGGTCGCCGAAAGTGTCGAGGTAGCGGAAGATTTGTCTTTTGCGATTTTCAATATGCGACCTGAGGCGCGCTTTCACGATGGCAGTCCGATCACCGCGGATGATGTGATCTTCAGCCTGGCTGCGGTAAAGGAGAGCGGCACACCGCTATTTCGCTACTATTACGCTAATGTAGAATCAGCGGAAAAACTGAATGATCACAGGATCAAGTTCAATTTCTCCGGCCCGCCGAACCGGGAACTCCCGCAGATCGTCGGGCAGCTATTACCCATCCTGTCAAAAAATTACTTTGAAAACCATAAATTCGAGGAAACAACCCTCACGCCGATACTCGGATCAGGGCCATACCGCATCAAGAATTTTGAGGCCAACCGTTACATCACCTATGAACGGGTGCCCGATTACTGGGGTAAGGACCTGCCGATAAATGTCGGCAGAAATAACTTCGGCACGCTCCGCTACGACTTTTATCGGGATACGGCGGTGCTGTTGGAAGCATTCAAGGCCGGCGAATATGACTATAGATCAGAGAACAGCGCAAAAAACTGGGCAACCGGATATAATTTTCCGGCCGTAAAGCAAGGCCTCGTCATATTGGAAGAGATTCCAAACGAACGGTCTGCAGGCATGCAGGGTTACGCGTTCAACTTGCGGCGGGAAAAATTTCAGGATCCGGCCTTGCGCGAGGCGCTTATTTATGCCTTCGATTTTGAATGGCTGAATCGCAACATCTTTTATGACCAATACAGCCGCACAAACAGCTATTTTGAAAATTCCGTTATGGCTGCAACGGGTGAGCCAACGGAAGAGGAACTGGCGATACTGGAACCCTATCGCGATCAGCTTCCCCCGCGTGTCTTCGGCCCGGCCTTCAAGGCCCCTGTTACAGACGGATCCGGGCAGGATCGGGCACCGCTCCGTCAGGCAAAGAAAATCCTGAATGACGCGGGCTGGAAGGTAGAGAACGGCAAGCTAATTGATCCCAATACAGGCAAGCCGCTCACCATCGAGTTTCTGATGTATGACCCCAACAGTTTGCGGATCACAGGGCCATACATTAAGAACCTCAAGAAACTTGGTATTGATGCCTCATCACGCGTCGTCGACTCGGCACAGTTCACCGAACGGCTACGCAATTATGATTTCGATATGACAACTGCCGGGTTCGGCCAGTCCATCAGCCCCGGCAACGAACAGCGTGAATTCTGGGGTAGCGCCGCCGGACAACGCCCGGGCAGCCGAAATGTCATGGGGATTAACGATCCGGTCATAGATGCCCTGATCGAAAACCTCATTGCCGCCCCGACATATGAAGAGCTTATTCCGGCTGTTCGGGCGCTTGACCGTGTGCTGACATGGAATTTCTTTGTAGTTCCCCAGTTTCACGCTTCCTATGACCGCATCGCCTATTGGAATAAATTCGGACACACGGACGTAAACCCGGCTCAGGGTCCGGACATCCTGAGCTGGTGGGTCGACCCGGAGAAGGAACGCCAACTGCAAGAAGGTCTGAAGAAAATGCAGCAATCGCAGTAACGAATAGCGCCATCAGGGAGATTTGAGATGAACAGGACGGTTGCGCCATTCCTTGCCGCGTTTTTATTGATGGCCACAAATGCTGAAGCAGAACCCCGGACGAGTTACGGGCTATCCGTCTTCGGAGATTTGAAATACGGCCCAGATTTTACGCATTTCGACTATGTTAATCCCAATGCTCCAAAAGGTGGAACGATCAAGCTGCGTGACCTTGACAGCTTCGATACCGTCAATCCCTTCTTGCTGAAAGGCAATCCGGCACTGATCAATGGCGACAAGGGCGGCGACAGCTTCTTCAACTTTACGCAATTGATGACCCGCTCCTATGACGAACCGGATGCGGTTTACGGGCTGCTTGCAGAAACCGTCACGATTGATGATCAGGGCCAATGGGTGGAATTCAACCTTCGGCCCACCGCGCGGTTTCATGATGACACCCCCATCACCGCCGAAGATGTCGCCTTTACCTTCAATACCCTGAAAGAGAAAGGCCATCCGAGATACAGCCTACTTTACAAAGATATCATCTCCGCCAACGTTCTCGACCCGCATAAAATCCGATTTGAGTTCCGCGATGACGCCTTGACGCGTGACTTGCCATATCAGGTTGCCGTCATGCCGATCCTGTCCAAGGCCTCATTTGAAAATCGGGAATTCGCGGTCACGACTATGGAGCCTTTGTTGGGCTCCGGCCCCTATAAACTTGCGCGCGTCAGCCCCGGACGAACCCTTCGCTATGAACGCGTCAAGGATCATTGGGCGGAAAACCTGCCTGTGCATAAAGGCCGGTTTAATTTCGATGTCATTCAGGTTGACTATTATCGCGACAGAACAATTGCCCTGGAGGCGTTTTTCGCCGGTGAATATGACTTCCGGGAAGAATTTACGTCCCGAAGCTGGGCAACCGAGTATGAAAACAAACCTGCCGTCAGGAAAGGCTACATCAAGCAGGATGTCCTCGAAGATGAAACCCTGACGGGCCTGCAGGCCTTCTTCATGAACAGTCGCCGCGCACCCTTTGATAACATCGAGGTTAGGGAGGCTTTCGGACTTCTTTTCGATTTTGAATGGACGAACCGGAATCTATTTTATGGTCTTTATGACCGCCTGGGCTCAGCGTTTGAAAATTCCGAAATGAAAGCGACCGGCCTCCCCTCGCCTGCGGAGCTCGATCTGCTGACACCATTCCGGGAGAGCCTGCCGGACGCGGTATTCACTCAAGAGTTCACCCCTTCCAGAACCGATGGCACAGGCAATATCTGCGAGCAGATCCGGGCCGCGCTGAAATTGTTCGAGGCGGCAGGCTGGACAGTTGAGAATAAGCGGCTCGTCAATGAGGCCCGCGAGCAGATGAAGGTGGAGTTTTTGCTTTATGAGCAATCCTTTACACGTATCATCAACCCTTATGTTGCGAACCTGAAACGGGTCGGAATTGATGCTTCTATTCGTATCTTGGACAGCGCGAGTTGGCAGAATCGCGTCCGGGAATTCGATTTTGATATTGTTGTCCGCCGCTTCCCCCAACCTCAAGTCCCGGGTGTTGAGCAGCGGGACTGGTGGGGATCTAAGTCCGCAGATGTAACGGGAGGGCTCAATATCGCAGGCGTAAAAAACGCAGCTGTGGATGCCCTGGTTGAAAAGATAATCGATGCAAAGTCCCGACAGGAACTCACCACCGCGGCCAGTGCCCTCGACCGGGTGCTGATGTGGAGCTATTATTTTATCCCGCAATGGTACAATAGCAGCCATTTCGTCGCCTATTGGGACAAGTTTGGACAGCCTTCTGCAAAAAAGCCGGGTTTTGATCGTGCGGTCTTGCATAGCTGGTGGTATGATGAAGCGAAAGCCGAGGAACTTTCGCGCCAGCAGGGTAATTAGTCAGCTACCACGAACAGAGGAGTAGTCGTTGTTTGCTTATATATTGAGACGCCTCCTGCTCATGATACCGACTTTATTTGGCATCATGGTTCTCAATTTCGTAGTTATCCAGTTTGCCCCCGGCGGTCCGATCGAGCAGATCATTGCGGAAATCCAGGGAACAGCCGTCGGCGCGACGGCCCGCATCGGCGGGAGTGGCGCCGGTGATACCTCAGGCGGCAGCTCTTCTTCATCGAGTGTGGGGTCAGATAGCGCCTATCGCGGGGCGCAAGGGCTTGATCCCGCATTCATCAAGGAGCTTGAAGTACAGTTCGGCTTTGACAAACCGGCGTATGAACGGTTTTTCCTGATGATGAAAAACTATCTGATGTTCGATTTCGGCAGCAGCTATTTTCGGGATGAAACGGTCGTCAATCTGGTGATTGAGAAACTTCCCGTATCAATTTCCATCGGGCTTTGGACAACGCTTCTCGTCTATCTCATATCCATCCCGCTCGGAATTGCCAAAGCGGTTCGTGACGGGACGAAATTTGATATCTGGACCAGCAGTCTGGTCATCGTCGGGAACGCAATTCCAAGTTTCCTGTTTGCCGTTGCCCTCATCGTTCTATTTGCCGGTGGCTCCTATCTGGATTGGTTTCCGCTGCGGGGACTGACATCGGATAATTGGGAACAGCTGAGTGCTTTCGGAAAAATAACCGACTATCTCTGGCATATTGCCTTGCCCGTGACGGCGCTTGTCATTGGTGGCTTCGCGGCCCTGACACAGCTGACGAAGAATTCGTTCCTCGATCAGATAAGTCAGCAATATGTGCTTACTGCGCGTGCCAAGGGCCTCAGCGAAAGACGGGTCCTCTATGGTCATGTCTTCCGGAATGCCATGCTGATCGTGATTGCCGGTTTTCCAAGCGCCTTCATCGGTATCCTGTTTACCGGTTCGCTGTTGATCGAGGTGATTTTCAGTCTTGATGGTTTGGGCCTTCTCGGGTTTGAAGCCGCGATCAATCGCGATTATCCCGTCATTTTCGCCACAGTCTATGTGTTCGCCCTGCTCGGCCTTGTCATGAACCTTGTCGGTGACCTGACTTATACGCTCGTCGATCCGCGGATCGATTTCGAAGCGCGGGAGGCCTGATCCATGCAGCTTTCCGCCATCAATCAGCGCCGGCTGAAGAATTTCAAGGCCAACCGCCGTGGTTATTGGTCGATGATCCTTTTTGTCCTTCTCTTCGTGATTTCGCTCTTCGCGGAAGTCATCGCCAATGACAAGCCGCTCGTTGTCTCTTACAAGGACCAGCTGTATTTTCCCTTTCTAGTCGCTTATCCGGAAACGGCCTTTGGCGGAGATTTTGAAACCGAGGCCGATTATCGGGATCCTTTCGTTGCCGATCTCATCAATCAGGATGGCTGGCAGATATGGCCCCTGATCCGCTACAGCTATTCCACCATCAACTATGATCTTAGGACCCCCGCGCCCTCTCCACCGGATACGGAAAACTGGCTGGGGACCGATGATCAGGGGCGTGATGTCCTGGCCAGAGTAATTTACGGGTATCGCATTTCTGTCGCCTTCGGCGTCATATTGACGATTTTCAGCTCCATTATCGGCGTCTCAGCCGGTGCTGTTCAGGGGTATTTTGGCGGTTGGGTTGATCTGATATTCCAGCGCTTTCTCGAAATATGGGGCGGCATGCCCAGCCTCTATATCCTGATCATTCTCGCTGCCCTCATCGAGCCGAGCTTCCTGATCCTTCTGGGATTGCTGCTCCTGTTCAGCTGGCCAAGCCTTGTAGGTGTAGTGCGGGCCGAGTTTCTGCGTTCCCGCAACTTCGATTATGTCCGGGCCGCGCGCGCCCTGGGTGTGCGCGACAGGGTAATCATGTTCAAGCATCTGTTGCCAAATTCAATGGTCTCCGCGCTCACTTTCCTGCCCTTCATCCTGACCGGTTCCATCGTCAGCCTGACCTCGCTCGATTTTCTCGGCCTCGGCCTGCCACCCGGTTCCCCTTCGCTTGGGGAATTGCTGGCTCAGGGCAAGGCCAACCTGCAGGCGCCATGGCTGGGTATCACTGCCTTTTTGACGCTGTCGATCATGTTGACCCTCGCCTTTTTCATGCAGGAGGGAATCAGAGACGCGTTTGACCCGAGAAAGACATTTCAGTAATGGCGCTAGTTGAGATTAACGATCTTTGGGTTACCTTCAAGACCGACGCGAAAGACGTTCCGGCCGTCAAAGGTGTCACGTTCAATATTGAAAAGGGCGAGACGGTTGCCCTCGTCGGAGAGAGCGGGTCAGGCAAATCCGTGACAGCGCTCAGTATTCTTCAGCTTCTGCCCTACCCGCTCGCCAAGCATCCGAAAGGCTCCATCAAAATCGAGGGGCAGGAGGTTGTCGGCCGGGCGCAAAAGGAAATGCGGAATTTCCGCGGAAATCATGTCTCCATGATCTTTCAGGAACCGATGACATCACTCAACCCGCTGCATACGATTGAGAAGCAGATTAACGAGACTCTGCTTGTTCACAAGGGCATGAGCCAGAAAGATGCGTCGGCGCGTGTTCGGGAACTGCTGGATATGGTTGGCCTCGATGCGATTGACGAGCGCCTCAATGCCTATCCGCATCAACTATCCGGAGGTCAGCGTCAGCGCGTCATGATCGCCATGGCGCTTGCCAACGAACCGGATCTGCTCATCGCGGACGAGCCGACGACGGCGCTTGATGTGACAATCCAGGCCCAGATACTTGAACTCCTGATGGATCTGCAAAAGCGCCTTGGCATGGCAATACTGCTGATTACCCACGACCTTGGCATTGTCCGTAAAATGGCGAAGGACGTTTGTGTCATGACGAATGGTGAAATCGTCGAAGCAAACACCGCCGCCGAATTATTTCGCCGCCCGCGCCATGATTATACAAAAATGCTGCTTGAGGCCGAGCCGAAAGGGCTTCCACTGCGCAAGAACGATGCGCTGCCCGACGTTATGTCATGCAAGAACCTGAAAGTATACTTCCCTATTAAAAAAGGGCTGCTGAAACGGACCGTTGATTATGTCCGTGCGGTAGACGACATATCACTTTCAGTCAAACAGGGCCATACCGTTGGAATCGTCGGCGAGAGCGGATCGGGGAAATCAACACTCGGTCTTGCCCTGCTAAAACTCACATCGTCTGACGGAACCATTCTGTTCAACGGCAATCCCATCCAGCATGCCACCTGGAAGGAACTGCGCCCCTTGCGGTCTGAAATGCAGATTGTCTTCCAGGACCCCTATTCCAGCCTCAGTCCGCGCCTCTCGGTCGGCCAGATTATCGAGGAAGGTGTCATCGTTCATGAAGGTCACGGCGATCGTCTGGAACGACGGGAGCGCATCTCGGAAATCCTGAAGGAAGTCGGTATTCCGCCTGAAGCGCAAGACCGTTATCCGCACGAGTTTTCCGGCGGACAGCGGCAACGCATTGCCATTGCCCGCGCCCTCATCCTGAAACCGAAGTTCATTGTGCTGGATGAGCCGACATCAGCATTGGATATGTCGGTTCAGGCGCAAATTGTCGATCTTTTGCGAGATCTGCAAAACCGGCATAATCTGACCTATCTGTTTATCAGTCATGACCTGAAAGTAGTCCGGGCCATTGCTGACAGCGTTGTTGTCATGCGCAATGGTAAGATTGTCGAGCAAGGTCCGTCCGCACAAATCTTTGACAATCCTGAAACAGACTATACAAAGGCACTTATGAAGGCGGCGTTCGACCTTGAGACCGCCGCGGATGGTGTTGTAAACAAGTAAGGTACCGGGACAAGGTATCGGAGAAGAAGATGGCCCTATTATTCAAGAGCAATATTGACCGCGCTGACTGGTGGCGCAGTGAACTCGGGAAATACATTCCGGATCTTGAGGTCCGGATTTGGCCCGATATTGGCGATCCGGACGAGATAAAATATGCGCTGTGCTGGAAAATGCCGCATGGGGAGCTTGCCAAGCTGAAAAACCTTCGCGCCGTCTATTCCCTCGGGGCCGGTGTCGATCACCTTCTCGCAGATCCGGACTTTCCACGTCATTTACCGTTCTCCCGCGTTGTTGATCCAAACCTGACCGGACGCATGACGGAATATGTTGTGCAGCATGTTTTGAACCATCACCGCTTCTGCCATGCCTATGATGCGCAACAGCGCGCGCATGTCTGGAAGGAACATTTCGCCCCCTTCGCAAGCGAACGCAAAGTGGGCATCCTGGGTATGGGAGAGCTCGGCGGGGGTGCAGCGGAAGCGCTCAGTTTCCTAAAATTCGATGTCGCGGGATGGAGCCGTTCCGAGAAGAAAATTGACGGAGTGGAAAGCTTCTTTGGCGATGACCAGCTCGATGCGTTTCTTGCGCGTTCGGAAATTCTGGTTTGCCTGCTGCCCTTGACACCGCATACAAAAAACATCCTGAACGCCGACCTGTTCGCCAAACTGCCTAAGGAAGCCGGTATCATTAATGCCGGGCGCGGACCGCATCTGGCGGAGGAAGACCTCATCCCGGCACTGGACAGCGGACAACTCTCAGCAGCAACACTTGATGTGTTCCATGTCGAACCGATGGCTGAGGATCACCCGTTCTGGGATCATCCGAAAATCCGGATCACTCCCCATGTTGCGAGCATCTCCGACCCGGCGAGCGTCGCCAGACTGGTCGCGGAAAACATCATTCGCACTGAGAAAGGCGAGGAATTGCTTCACGCGGTTGACGTCGAAAAGGGGTACTGAGAATTAGCTGGAGTATCGCTTTTCAATCAGGGAAAACAATGCGCGCATGGCAAATGCCTCCCCGCCGATGGGGCGGCCGGGGCGACTTCTGACATTATAGGCCATGATGTCGAAATGAACCCAGCTTGCGGCATTTTCGACAAATTCCTTCAGGAACAGACCCGCAGTAATAGCCCCGGCATATCCGCCGCCAGAACCTGAATTATTGATATCAGCAATTTTACTATCGATAAGATGGCGGTATTCGTCCCAAAGAGGCATCCGCCAGACGGGATCTTTTTCACGTCGCGCACTTTCTTCAATTGCTTCAAACAACGCGTCATCGTCAGTGAAGGTCGCCGCGATTTCTGTTCCAACGGCCACACGCGCCGCGCCGGTCAATGTGGCCATATCGATCAGCAAGTCAGGAGATTCTTCATCCGCCGCCGATAACGCGTCTGCCAGAATGAGCCTTCCTTCGGCGTCCGTGTTACCGATTTCAACCGTTTTCCCGTTCCGGCTGATCAGGACATCGCCCGGATGAAACGCATTTCCGGATATCGCATTTTCCACAGCCGGAATGAGCACACGCAACCGGACAGGAAGATTTGCGGCCATAATCATATAAGCCAGCCCCAGAACCGTTGCCGCGCCCCCCATATCCTTCTTCATCATCAGCATGCCCGCCGCTGATTTGATATCAAGACCACCGCTATCAAAACAAACACCCTTGCCGACCAGCGTGACTTTAGGTGCGTCCTTATCCCCCCATGTGATATCGATCAACCGCGGAGCATCCGCCGCCGCACGTCCTACTGCATGAACCATGGGAAAATGATAGGTCAGGAGATCATCACCGATAATGTTGGTCTGTTCCGCCTCAAACTCACCAGCAACCTGAGAGGCCGCCGCTTCGAGAGCGGTGGGGCCCAGATCGCCCGCCGGCGTGTTGATAAGATCCCGCACCAGCGTCATGGCTTTTACCGTGCGGTCAATCTTGTTTTCATCCGCTGCGTCCGGCAACACCAGTGTCGCGTAATTTTTCTTATTCTTTTTATAGCGATCGAAATTATAGGTTCCAAGTGACCAACCTGTCGCCAGATCTGTAGCCTCTCTCGCATCGAGTTCCGCATCAAGAGCGTATAAGCCAACTGGCAATTGAGCTGGCAAATCGGCCAGGGACCAGACATCCCAATCACTGTCTTTGACGTAGACAACCGCATCGATCCCTTCATCCGTTCCCGGGAGAAGGAGAAACTTTCCATCCTCGGGCTCAAAATCGTGGGCTTCAATCCAGTTTTTATATGTGTCCGGCTGCGATGCGAGCCAGCTATCAAAGTCTGTCTTTTCGACAACGATAATGGATTTCGGGGTCGTTTCCGGGGTCGTGACAATAAAGGGGGGCACGATCTACTCCTGTAGCTTTTGACAACCCTAACAAGGCTATCAAGAGACGGCAACAGCCGTTAATGAATATGAAGAAAGCAGCCTATAAAATTTCTCGCGGACTTCCTAGTCAGTAAGAACCCCTATTTCTCGATAATATCGTTCCGCGCCGGGATGTATTGGGGTGCTGACGCCTTTAAGGGCCGTTTCGGGTACGATAAGCTTTCCCTTTTCATGCCCACGGTCCAATAGATGCCGGTTCTCCGGATTCCATAGAGCCCGCGTCATTTCATACACCAGCTCTTCCGGCATATCGGCGTTTACGATCCATTGGGTAGTAACCGCGAGCGTCGGCACAGATCCCAAATCCCGATAGGTGTCCGCCGGTATTTCAGAATCAGAATAGTATGGATGTTCGGAGAGGAATTTCTCCGCAACCTCCCCTTCAATCGGTAAAAGTTCGATCTTTCCGGCATCCGCAAGCTCGGAAACCGCTGTTACCGGGTATCCCGCGACAAAGAAGAACGCATCCAGAGAATCCGTTAGCATCAAAGTTACGGCCTTGTCCGGATCCGCAGTCACAGCGTCGATATCCTTTATTGACAGTCCATAGGCCTTTAATATCTGCTGTGCATTCTCCCGCGTACCAGACCCTGGAACGTCAATCGATACCCGCTTGCCTTTCAAGTCACTAACGGATTTGATGTTGGCTCCTTTGCGGACAACCAGATGAATATCTTCCGGATAAAGATTAGCAATTACCCTGATCGATGTGACCGGATCATTCTTGTGGAAAATACCCTGACCCTTGTAAGCCGCCGCCACCATATCCGACTGGGCCAGCGCCGTGTCAAAACTTCCATTCGCGACGCCATGAATATTGGATACAGAGCCATGGGTTGTCTGGGCCGTCGCGATTAGACCCGGAACGCCGCAGGAACCACCTGCCTCACAAGGACGGCTACCCGGAGGGTTCGAAATGACAGACGCGATCAGCGTGCCTATGGGGTAATAGGTCCCCGCCGTCGATCCTGTGCCAATGCGCAGGAAAGTGATACTTTGCGCACTGGCAGTTCCAAATATGAGACAAGTGACCAAGAGAAAAGAAAAGAAAACCCCGGCACGCGTTGACGGTCTTGCGATAAAAATGATCTCACCCTCCTGATTTTCTGGGCCAAGCTTTAGTATTGATAATAGTCCTCAAATTTCAGGAGCAAAGTGAGAACTAGTCAAAAAGAGGACTATTTATTTTATTTTCCAATGGAGCACCAATATTTTGGCGGGTTTGTTTGTTCCGCAACTGACTTGAAACATCCCGGATATCAAAAGCCAAGCTTGCTGTATGATGTACTTCCATACAGGCCTTGTGAATGGCGTAGGGGATTTGTGACAGCAGTTCGCGATCCTTATCAGAAAGAGCGCGCCCCTCGACATCGATCGATTGCAACAAATCATCCAATGCATCGCTGAGGGACGTCACATGCTCAAACCTCGTTCCCTTGACGACTGCCGCGAGCCCCCCATTCCGGTCCTGCATTGCAGCAACAATCGCCCGCCGATCCCGTGCCAAGCCGGTTGTGCCAAACAAAAGAACCACAGCCGAGGAAAGCCGCATTAGCTGCTCAGTGTATATCGAGATCTTCCGCTCATTTACAACTTTCATCGCGAGCTGAATGGCTTCTGGTGTCGCCGACAATTCCGGCCGGTTTTCCGCTTTTGCCTTCAGGGAATTAGGAACAATGATTGCGGGCATCGCGCCAGGAGTCCTCGCCATAAGACGCCTGTCGGGGCCAATATAATCCGCGGTGACAACAAACGGCTTACGTGTTGCGACCAATCGCTGGATGCGCGAGACAATCTGGCTTCGGGACATCGGCCGGGTAATCAAGTCATCCGCACCGGATTTCATCACCCTGTCGACGACGTCAGGCTCAGAATTCCAAAGGGACAAGACGACATTCACAAACGGGTCCCGCCCAATCTTATGACTTCGAATTTCGTGGATGATCTGATGGGTAGCTAAATCGGCTATACCCGTTTCCGCGAGGATCAGATCGAATTCTCCCGCCTCAGCCTTGTCCTCAAATTCAACGGGGTCAGCACAAGCAACAACTTCACCAAAGCCGGTATTCAACAGCGCGCTTCGCGTGTTGTGTCTCATGGCCGGATCAGGATCAAAAAGGAGTACTTTGACGGCCTGGAATTGAGGGTCTGTCATCAGGGAACTGTGTTGTCAAATCCGGGAATGAGTTCCTGTAACTTCGCGAGAATTTTGGCCGGGTCTTCTGAAAACTGCAGTCCAATCTTGTTTCCTCGGCGCCAGACGAGATCACATCGAAGAGCACCGAATTGATCCGCTTGCAGTAAGAGATTGTTTTTCTCAAAAAATAATCCTTCAACGTCTATCCGTGCCCCGTTGGCTGATATATCCTTGATAATCCCATTCACTTCACGTTCTTCCTCGTGAAGGCAGGCATGACCGCGCTCCGCACGGATCGTCGCTGGCCATCGAACATCGGCTCGGCGATACCGTCTGTCTTTCGCGCTACCTGTCTTGACGTGATCGCTTTCGACTTCAAGCGCTCTCAGCATTTTCTTGATATCTTTCGCAATGATCATCTCAGTTCTCTGTTTTCCGAAGGCTGGATTTTCAGCCGGAACAAATCTGTTTTCTGACCCTGCGTAACTTAATCAAGAAAATCTTAATAATTCGCAAATAACTAGATTCAATGCTTACCAATCCGTGCATTTCGCCTGAGTCTCTGCATAAGCAGCAGGCGTATCAATCAAATCATTTGCCGCCATTCGCGCCTTGTTGAATTCCTCCAGCACGGGATCGAGTTCAAACATCAACCGATTGACAATAGAGCGTCCAGCATCTTTCGGGCTTTTCGTATAAAATGGTTTCACCCCGGCGGCCCGTTCTTCCAGCTCATTTGTGATTATTGGAAGATACTCTTCAATCACACGCTCGTTTATTCGGACATGCTCCATCTCATGCTTAAGAATTGCCTTATAGGCGCAGCTGCTTTTCCGGTATTTTCGGTCGATATAAACATTTGTTTTTCTGGCGCCGAAGGTGAGTTTAACCCAGTCAAGACGCAGACAGTTTTGTCCGGCTTCCAGTGCCTTGTATTTCGTCGCAACGCCCAGGCTTGGCCCTATTGATGAATGAGTTAGACCGAGAAGATTTGCATGACGTAGCGACTTTGCAAAACCACTTTTCTTGGCAATTTGTTCAATCTGCTGAGATGATTTGCCATGGTCCAACCGTGGCTTTTTCGATACAACCTCAATTTTTACGTCCGGATTCTTCCAGATTGCGAGACACTCCTTATCCGTCTCTGCCCTTACATTAGCTGGCCACAGGAAAAGGCAAGCGGCAAAAACGGCATATACGTAGCAAGTACTCTTCTGGCTCATAGACACCCATTTTAGAGGTGCGGTGTATATGGAATCAAAACTAACCGAATAACGCATTGATTTCATCCTGATCGAGATTTGCCTCTGCGGTCTCGTTTGAAGTACGGGACGTCTGCATGCATGCATCCCGGAGTTTCCCGTTTATGATAGCGCCGGCATTGTCGATTAACTCCCGAATGATTTGACATTGATATTCAACATTAGCGCGGGCGTTTATACCTTGATTAGAGCCGAGACAGCTTTGTAAGGACATTATTTCGAAATCCAGTTGCTGAATGGTGGCTTCGAAAGGCTGCCTATATTCCGGCGGGGAAAAGGCATATGCTTCTATTGCCAGTTCTTTGTCGGCAATACCACTTGCGGCAAAATGATCTTCATAACTGCAAGGGCCCCAGTCGATAAATTCATCGAGCATGTCCGGCATATCCATGACCAGCTCAGCGAGCATCAGGGCTTCGTTGAAATGGTTGAGATAATCCGTCGCCAGTAGGGTGACGTCATTTACATTCGTATTTCGGGCGCGCACGCGAAAAGTTTCCAGCGTATCTGTCTCAACACTCATTCGGAGTCGTGCCTTACCTTTCGGGTCAAATATACCGACCTGTTCAAAAGGGAAAATTTACACGCTATTTCATTAAGGAAGTGTTTTCGCAGCCTAAACCGGCAGAATTTAGCCGATTCGGCCTATTGAATAACATTAGTCGAGAAGAGCTGTCGTCTCAATTGGTAAAGTGTTTTTGTCTCCTTGCAGGGGTTCCTGCACGAAGAATGAGACGGATAGCAGAGCGGTCAGCACGAATACCGCAGAGGACAAAAGGAATTTAGAATAGCAGCTTTTAACGGAAAGTGCCTTGTTAAAGTCGCTAAACATCATACCCATGTCGTCCCCCTGTTCTCACTTTGCTCCCCACGAGCATTGCCGTCACCTGCTGTTGGAAACAGTATATGGGAGGACGTCGCCCTCAACTAGCGTCTTGGTTGCTATATGATATTTTTATGCACTTTTAAGGACGCATTATTTTACGCGCATAAAATAGTATTAATACACCCACAAGATATAGTTGCTATCGCATCGGGAGTGACAATTACTATCATGCCAAGACCGTCAGTCTTTTCAAATGATGATACCTAAAAGGCGAATCGGATAATGTGAAGACAACCGGCCAAAGGTTAAATGATGTCATGAAATCTTTTTAGAAGATCGATCAGCTGGGCATGATCCTTCGCGCCGAGACCGGCTATCACCTGTGCTTCGATCTCTTCGGCCTTTTCTTCAAGCGCTGCAAGTTCCTTCTCCCCCTTCTTGGTCAATCGAACAGCATAAGCGCGCTTGTCGCCCTTCACCGGCGCACGATGAATCAAGCCATCCTTCTCAAACTTATTCAGGATGGGAACAAGAGAGGATCGGTCCAGACCCGCAGCTTCGGCAATGGCGCTTTGGGTTCTGCCCGGATTTTCATTAATGATGGCCATGACAGAAAACTGGCCTGTAACCAGCTTGCGGCCTGCTGCCGTCGCAAACCTGCTTTGGCCCCGCAGGATGGCCTTACGCATATGAAACCCGACGATACCCTCCAGCGCCGTCATCTGCATTTCATCGGAAAGCTGCTTTCCGTTTTTCGATTTTTCCGCTGACATTGCGCTTCGCCGGGCTCCTGTTATCGCTCCAAAATCGACAGTTTCTCTGCCGAAAGGATTGTTATAGCCATAGAATATAGCGAAGCACAAGGGAGCGCGAGACTATTCCATCACGTCATAGAAATGTGCTAGCCCGGCCTCAGCGCACTCCATGTCCTGCGCCGGTGTGCCCGAGCTCAACCCGATACCGCCGACGACCTCTCCGTCAACAATTACCGGCAGTCCTCCACCAACAGAGGAGAGACGCCCGCCGACTTCAGTGTGAATACCGAACGCCAGGTTCCCGGGAACATTCACGGCATTATACTCATGGGTTGCTTTCCGCGCCGCCGCCGCCGTATAGGCCTTATCCGCAGAAATAGTTATGCTTGTCACCTTGCCGCCGTCCATCCGCTCGAACGCAATCAGGTTTCCGCTCTCGTCCACAATCGAGATACACATCGGCACACCAATTTCTTTTGCCTTCTCCCGAGCACCGTGAATAAGAATAAGCGCATCCGCGTGAGACAGGCGTTTAATATTGAGCATCTTGCCCTCCAATTGAGAATTTAAATAACTATTTTCTACGCAGCCTGAACGAGGTTATTGGGCCTTTGCCTCTAAACGGCGGGCATGCAGGATAGGTTCAGTATATCCGCTCGGTTGCGAACGCCCTTCGAATACGAGATCACAGGCCGCCTTGAACGCAACAGACGTATCAAAATGCCCTGTCATTGGCTTATACAACGAATCCCCTGCATTTTGCCCATCGACAACCCCTGCCATGCGCTTCATGGTTTCCATGACATCTTCTTCACTGCAAATTCCATGATGCAGCCAGTTTGCAATATGCTGACTGGATATGCGCAATGTCGCCCGGTCTTCCATAAGGCCAATATCGTTGATATCCGGCACTTTGGAACATCCTACACCCTGATCGATCCAGCGGACCACATAACCGAGTAAGCCTTGTGCATTATTGTCCAGCTCTGCCTGAACCTCTTTTTCAGAGAGGTTTGCCCCCTTGAGAAGCGGTGGTGTCAGGATACTGTCAAGGCTTGCCCTACCGCGCCGGGCGATGTCCGCCTGCCGGTCCTTGACCGAAACTTCGTGGTAGTGAAGCGCATGAAGCGTCGCCGCCGTCGGTGACGGAACCCATGCGCAATTCGCGCCGGCCTTCGGATGACCTATTTTCGCCTCCATCATATTTGCCATCTCGTCAGGCATCGCCCACATCCCCTTCCCAATCTGGGCATGGCCGGGCAGGCCCGTCTCAAGACCTATGTCGACATTCCAATCCTCATAAGCGGCAATCCATGGCTCCCCCTTTGCGTCATCCTTCCGCATAAAGGCTCCTGCTTCCATACCGGTATGGATTTCATCCCCTGTCCGGTCCAGAAAGCCCGTATTGATGAAGAATATGCGCTCCGATACTGCGCGAATACATTCCTTGAGATTGACCGTCGTCCGCCGCTCCTCATCCATTACGCCGACTTTTATTGTGTTGCGCGGCAGACCAAAGCCATCTTCCACTGCTGCAAACAGGTCGTTGGTGAACGCGGCTTCTTCGGGGCCATGCATTTTTGGCTTCACAATATAAAGGCTGCCCGCACGACTGTTTGAATAGCGGGCATGGCCTTTCAGGTCATGCAGCGCCGCAGCTGTTGTCATAACGGCATCCAGTATCCCTTCCGGAATCTCCTTGCCTCCGCTATCCAGCACGGCATTGGTCGTCATCAGGTGGCCAACATTCCGAACGAGAAGCAGGCTCCGTCCATGCAAGGTTAACTCCTTGCCCGCCGGGTCCAGATAAACGCGATCCGGATTCAAGGTACGGGAAATCATCTTCCCGCCCTTTTCAAACTGATCTTCCAGGTCACCTTTCATCAAGCCGAGCCAGTTCCGATATACAAGGGCTTTATCTTCGGCATCGACGGCAGCCACAGAATCCTCGCAATCCTGTATGGTGGACATCGCCGATTCCATCAATATGTCCTTCACTCCTGCAGGGTGGTCCTTTCCGACCGGGTGATCGGGATCAATCTGGATATCTAGATGCAAACCGTTTTTCGTCAGGAGGACAGAGGTAAGCGCATCATCTTCAAGATAGCCTGCGAACTGCTTCGGATCAGCAAGTTCTGTCACGGAACCATCCACCAGTTCCGCTTCCAATTGCTTTTGCCCGCCCGTCTCTTTCAGCCGATAGGCGCGGATATCCTTATGTCCGCCCTTTGCAAGTGGAGCCGCGCGATCAAGCACACCAAAACCGTAATCAATAACGGCGAGCCCGCGTTTGGGGTTATAGCCGCTTCCTTTCTCGCATCCGTTTTCTTCAGAAAGGACGTCCGTACCATAGAGGGCGTCGTACAGGCTCCCCCACCGGGCATTTGCCGCGTTCAGGGCGTAACGGGCGTTCATCACCGGCACCACGAGCTGCGGCCCGGCAACGTCTGATATCTCCGGGTCAACATTGGCTGTCGTTACTTTAAAGGCGGGACCTTCCGGCACAAGATATCCGATTTCCTGAAGAAAGGATTTATAGGCCTTCGGGTCATGAGGCTTGCCCTTAGCAGCAAGATGCCAGGCATCGATTTTTTCCTGCAACTCATCCCGCTTCTCAAGAAGCTCTCGATTGCGCGGCCCGAATTCCGCAACCAGCTCAGCCAGAAGCGTCCATACGGCCTCTTCTTTCAAGCCAAGACCTGGCAGGATTTCCTTTTCAACAAGGTCGGCAATTTCCGTTGCAACCTGAAGGCCGTTTTTTGTCACACGATTTGTCATCTATCCCATCTCGCCCATGATAATAAAGAATTCCCGGACAGCCTGCAAAACCATGCTCGCCGCTGGTCATCGGAACGATATTGACAGCCTCGGGAAAGAGAATAAACTAATAATGGAAGGATTTTCACATTATGGAATTTTAAGATGGCGGTCGACGCATCCACCACACAATCAGTCAGAACGGGGCAGGTTCAATCCCTGACACGGGCGCTATCCATACTGAATGCCATAGCCGACAATCCGCCCGGTCTCTCCCTGACATCCATTTCAAAATTGCTCAAGCTTGCGCCTTCTACCACACATCGACTGCTTACAACATTGCAAGAGGAGCATTACGTCCAATATGACAGGGATGGCAGCCTCTGGCAGATTGCCATGCGGGCATTTGTTACCGGAAATGGCTTCCTGACATCACGGGATCTCGCAACCGTGTCCAGACCCTATATGCGCCGGCTGATGGAGCTTAGCGGAGAGACGGTCAATCTCGCCATCGCAGATGAAAACTGGGTTATTTATCTCGCGCAGGTCGAAAGCCGGGAAATGATGCGCGTCTTTTCAAAACCGGGCAATCATGTCCCAATGCACTGCTCCGGTGTTGGAAAAGCTATATTGATGGCGATGCCGACGAAGGATGTTCAGCGGATTATAGCCAGCAAGGCTCTAGAAAAGCTGACGGATAAAACGATAACGGATATGCAAATGCTCCTGTCAGAGCTGGAGGAATCGCGAAAGCGCGGCTACGCCCTTGACGATGAAGAACATGCTGTCGGCCTGCGCTGCGCCGCCGCACTTATCTATGATGAACATGCGGAGCCGCTGGCCGGACTGTCAATTTCCGGGCCTGCCGCCCGCATATCGCAAGAGAGACTGAAAGAGCTCGGCCGCATAACGGTAGGTATCGCCGCCGAAATCACAACCGCGCTTGGCGGCCGACATCCCTGATAAGGAATCAGGTCACGTAATTAAATTCCGATGAATCTGGTGTCGCCGGTTTCATGATCCCGCTCATAGACCAGTTCTCCAGCAATGTAGGTTGCGCGAGTTACCCGGTCATCGCCAAGCATCATCAATGCAAAAAGCTGCTCTTCAAGCGTCTCGGCATGATCCAGGCGATAGTCCAGAATCGGCGTCGCCTTGAGGTCAAGTATTGTAATATCAGCCTCATATCCCGCTTCAAGGCTGCCGATCCTGTCTTCCAAATACAGAGCTTGTGCCGCCCCCCGGGTGACAAGATAAAAAGCTTTATGCGCATTCAGCGCGAAGCCGTTTAGCTGTGCTATTTTATAAGCTTCATTCATACTGACGAGCTGAGAGAAGTTTGTGCCACCGCCAAGGTCCGTAGCAAGGCCGACCCGCACCGACGGAGTTCCTGTCATCGCTCTTTCAAGCTGGAAAAGGCCGCTTCCCAAAAACAGGTTGGATGTCGGACAATGTGCAATCGCCGTTCCCGTTTCCGAAAAGATGCGAAAATCCTCTTCCGAAAAATGAACGGCATGGCCAAAGATCGCCCGCTCGCCAAGCTGGCCATAGTGGTCATACACATCTACATAGCTCTTACGGTTCGGATAAAGCTCCTCTACCCAGTCCATCTCCGCCTTGTTCTCCGAAACATGGGATTGCAGATAGGTTCCCGGATGTTCATTCCAGACGGCACCGGTCATCTCCATTTGTTCTTTCGTGCTTGTCGGAGCGAAGCGCGGGGTGACCGCATAAAGTGCGCGCCCCTTCTCATGCCATTTTTCAATAAGCTCTTTCGTTTCGTCATATCCCGTCTGCGCCGTATCCTTAAGTCCGATTGGCGCAAATCTGTCCATCAGGACTTTACCGGCAATATTCCGCATATTGAGCTTCGCCGACTGCTCAAAAAACGCATCGACGGACTGGGGATGAACTGTACAGAACACGGCGGAGGTCGTTGTCCCCGCGCGCAACATTTCCTTCAGAAAGACTTCCGCCGACTTAAGGGCATAATCCTTGTTCGCAAATTTCTGCTCGGTAATAAAAGTGTATTTATTCAGCCAATCGATCAACTGCTTTCCATATGCACCAATCATTTCCGTCTGGGGGTAATGAACATGGCAATCGATAAATCCCGGACAGATAAGGGCATCTTTGTAATGCGTGACCGTTACATCCGGACCGATGTCCCGCAGCATATCCGAAGTAGGGCCATAGGCGACGATATGCCCCTCCTCCATGACAATCAGGCCATCCTCTTCATATTGAAGGCAACCTGAAAGGGCATCCGTGAAAGGGTTCCCTCGGTAGGACAGGCACCGTCCCCGGATCGCCTTTTTCATGGCGCTTTCTTTCCTGTTGAATCGGAAATCGCCAGCGTAACCTCATCCTTGACAACCTCCATAACCACATAGCTATGTGTCTGCATCACATGGGGTAATTGCGAAATAGCCGCACCCAACAACTCACGGTAGGAGGCAATATCTCGGGTCCTGATTTTCAGGAGGTAATCATATCCACCGGCAATCATCATGCAGGATTGTATTTCGGGAATCTGCCGTACCGCATTGTTAAATTCTTCAAGCGCCTCGGCAGTCGTGGTGGAGAGTTGTACCTGCACCATGACCACATGAGCGGCATCAACCGTTTCTGGATCGAGCGCCGCAAAATAACCCCGGATGATGCCCACTTTTTCGAGCCTTTTCACTCGCTCGGCGCAGGGCGTCTTGGTCAGATTGACGCGGCGGGATAGATCGACCAGAGAAATACGGCCATTCGCCTGAATTTCGCGAAGGATTCTGTAATCTGTCCTGTCCAATGCCAGCATTCGCTACCTGCAACGTCCCGCAATCTCGGATAAGTGAGTCAGAGTTGAAGTCTAAGCCGTTTCCTTCGCAAAAGACCAGAAATTTTCCCCGCATCACTGACCTTCATCCGATCTCGAAAAGTTGTAGAGGTTTGACCAGTATTATGCGGACGTAACGATACGACTTGTTTAGGATGTCCGAAAATAACCTTTGATCTGACGATAAATGGAACCGGAGACCATGCGACGTAACCTGTTTGCCAATTCTGTAATCGCAACCCGCCTTGCCGCCTTTTTAATTCTCCTTGCCATCATGGCTCCCCTCATGGCTAAAGCGGCGGACAAACAAAGCTTCAATAACTGGGAAGAAGTGGTTGAGGCTGCGCGCGGCGGAACGGTGAACTGGTTCATGTGGGGCGGCGCGGATAATATCAATGAATATGTGAGCGGCTATATTGGAAGCGAGCTCAAGGATCGCTACGACATTACCCTGAAACGGGTCGGGATTAACGATACGGCGGAAGCCGTCAATATCGTTATCGGGGAAAAGCAGGCAGGAGTTGACGATGCCGGTTCTGTTGACCTCATCTGGATCAATGGCGGAAACTTTCGGACCATGAAACAAGGCGATTTGCTGTTTTGCGGCTATCACAGCCTGCTTCCCAACAACAAGCTCGTCAACTGGCAGGATCCGTCTATCGCACATGACTTTGGTCTCCCGGTAGATGAATGCGAGGTTCCCTGGAACCGGGCTCAGTTTGCCTTCGCCTATGACAGCGCGCGTACGGAGAATCCGCCAAAGAGCATTGCGGAGCTCATTGACTGGGTCAAAGAAAATCCGGGCGAATTTACCTATCCCGCATCGACGGATTTCAATGGCAGTGTTTTCATAAGGCATGTCTTCTATCACGCTGCAGGAGGACCGGAAGCATTGCTCGGGGACTTTGATCAGGAGAAATTCGATGCCATCGCCCCGAAAGCATGGGCCATTCTGAACGAAATGGAACCGTATCTCTGGCGGGAAGGCGAAACCTACCCCAACGCCATTGCCAGTCTCGCCCAGCTTTTCGCCAACCGGGAAGTCGCGCTTTATTTTGATTATGATCCGGCGATATTCGGTATCAATGTTGAAAATGGTATCTTTCCGGAAACGACACGCTCCTATGGACTGCAAGACGGGACCATTGGCAACACCAACTATGTCGCTATCCCTTATAATTCCCCGAACAAGGCCGCCACGATGGTTGCCGCCAATTACTTGCTTTCGTTCGATGCGCAATATGAAAAGGCGAAGTCCGACGTCTGGGGAGCGGCACCGGCAATTGATGTCAGCAAGCTGGATGACGATGCAGCCGCACGTTTTGCGGCCCTTCCCCGGCATCCTGCGGTTATTGCGCCCGAGGTACTTGCCCAGAAATCCTTACCTGAACTCCACCCCGACTGGATCAGCGCGATCGAGAAAGGGTGGCAGGAAAATGTCGGCAATTAATGCACAAATCATGCCCGCTTGTGCGATAGCGGATTGATCTGTAAAACGCCTTATGTTTGAGCGATGGAAAATCCCGTTGATGCTGTCTCCGGCATTGCTGATAGTCTGCGGATTGTTTATCGGCGGACTCGCTCTCGGGTTTGTCGGAAGCCTGGGCTATATGCCCCTCATCGGGCAGGAAACCTTTAACCTCGATGCCTATCGCCAAATTCTGTTATCAGAACGTTTTCTTCTCTCTTTCCTGCTGACTTTCCATATAGCCTTCACCTCCACGGTTATTGCCTCCCTGCTGGCACTTGGGGCCGCCCTGATCCTCCGCCAGAGTTTCCTCGGGAGATCCGTTATAAACTTTCTCTTCCAGATTAATCTAACCGTTCCCCATCTGGTGGGAGCCGTTGGTATACTCTATCTTTTTTCGCAGTCCGGCGTTTTTGCCCGGCTTGCCTATGAGTTTTCCCTGATTTCCAAACCATCGGAGTTCCCGGCTATGATCTTCGATCCTCTGGCGATTGGGATAATTATGCAATATGTCTGGAAAGAGATTCCGTTTATCGGCCTGATCCTGCTGGCGAACATGCAGACAATTGGCCGAGATTATGAAGCCGTTGCACAGTCACTCGGGGCAAGTCGCTGGCAAAGTTTTCGCCATGTTCTCCTGCCTCTATTGATGCCGGGCCTGCTGACATCTGGAATGATCGTCTTTGCCTTTACCTTCGGCGCCTATGAAATCCCGGCCCTGCTCGGGCAGAATTACCCTGCCGCCCTGCCGGTTCTTGCTTATCAGGCTTTTACCGATGTTGATCTTAATGCGCGTCCGGAAGCTCTCGCCATGGCGATGATTATCGCTCTGCTGAGCGCTGTCATGATCTATGGCTATGCCCGATTTACACGGCGGTATATTCGAAAATGAAAACGCGCTTTCAAGGATTATCAGGACTGTCCTGGCTCTCTCTCGCCCTGTTGATAAGCTGGTTGATACTTCCTCTCATTCCGCTCGCTCTTTGGTCGGTGAGCCGAAGCTGGTTCTTCCCGGATATTCTGCCCTCCTCTTACAGCCTGCGAGCCTGGAGCTATGTTTTCTCGACAACCTCGGAAGTACTCCCTGCGCTTGGGCAAACCGCCTTGATTGCACTTGGGGCGACATGCATTTCCGTCATTATTGGCGTTCCGGCAGGGCGGGCACTCGGCCTCTATCAGTTTCGCGGCAAGGCCGTCATTGAGATTCTCATATTGGCGCCAATGATTGTGCCCGGCATCGCCGTTGCGCTTGGTCTTCATGTCGTATTCTTAAAACTGGGGCTTGCCGGTTCCGCTATCGGGGTCATGATTGTTCATTTGATCCCCACCCTGCCTTACATGGTGCTGGTCATGTCAGGGGTTTTCTCGAACTATAACCCTGCGGCAGAAGCACAGGCACGAAGCCTTGGCGCCAGCCCGCTTCAAGCCTTTTATTATGTAACCCTGCCTGCCATTCTGCCCGGCCTCATGATTGGGTCTTTATTTACATTCCTTGTCTCCTGGAGCCAGTATATCCTGACGCTCCTAATTGGTGGAGGTCGGGTTGTGACCCTACCGCTGCTACTGTTTAATTTTGCAAGCGCAGGCCGCAATGATATCACCGGCGCCATCAGCATGATCTATATACTGCCGGGAGTCCTTTTACTTCTTGTTGCCGCGCGATACCTGACCGGACGCAACGGCAATCTTGAGGGGATGCACCGGATATGAGCGATCTTGCGCTCGAGCATCTGACGAAAATCTATCCCGGTTCAGAAACACCGGCCGTGGAGGGCGTTTCTCTCAATGTTGAAAGCGGTTCCTTGACGGCATTGCTCGGCCCGTCGGCATGCGGAAAATCGACAATTCTGAAAATGATCGCCGGATTGCTTACACCAACCTCAGGAGACATAAGGTTTGCAGGCAGCTCCGTGCTCAAGCAGCCACCACAATCCCGCGATGCAGTCATGGTTTTTCAGGATCATCTTCTCTTTCCCTATTTGACGGTGGGTGAGAATGTGGGCTTCGGCCTTAAAATGAGAGTGCAAGCAAAAGCGAAAATAAACCGCGCCGTTGGCGAAATCCTGGAACTGGTCCAGCTAAGCGGGCTGGAGCAGCGCAAGCCTTCAGAATTATCCGGCGGTCAGCAGCAACGGGTAGCGCTTGCACGAGCCCTCATCCTGCGCCCCAGAATATTATTGCTGGACGAACCATTTTCAAATCTGGATGAAAGCCTGCGTCTGGAGATGCAGACATTGCTGAAATCCCTCCATGCTGAAATGAAAACGACCATGCTCTTCGTAACCCATGATCAGGAAGAAGCTATTACGCTGGCCGATAAAATAGCACTTCTTCTCTCAGGTCGGCTTCGTCAGTATGACATCCCGCAAAATCTGTATAACCACCCGAAAGACCGTGAGGTAGCGCAGTTTTTCGGGGCCCGAAACTTTATCTCAGGCAGGGTTGAAGCAGGAAAATTCGATTGCCCGCTCGGGCAGATCGTCCTGCCCGAAAATGCACCCGCGGACGGCAGGCTTTTGACCATCCGGCCCGAAAATATTGTAATCGGCTCTAACGCAAGTTCGGATAATAGCTTTCCGGCAACGATAGCATCCAAAAAATTTCTTGGCAGTCAGACGCGACTGGAACTCGATGCAACAGGACAGGAATTGACTGTCCTACTGTCACCGAATATAGCGGAATCGCTTCAAGCCGGAACTGAGATTATCATACAGCTTCCTCGGCAATCACTTTGGGTCCTGCCTTAACGCAGGATATCCATATATTCGACAAGCCGCCCTGCGACTTTATCCGGCGCGACTTCTGCGTTCCGGATCAATCCATCAAAATGACCGGTCAGAGCGCGGATATGCTCCACCGAGTTTATCAGTAGATACATGTTACCGATATAGATGGCCGCTCTTAGAGGGCCAAACAGGGTATAGGCGGCCGAATAATGCTTACGTGCATCGAACAGGAAAAGACGAAACGTCGGGTAGAGTTCCTCGGTCAGCCGGATCATATGCTCCATCTGATCTTTCCGCACATGACGGGGAACCTGACCCCAGTTTCCTTCGCCCTTCGCAAGTTGCTCAATCGATTGAAATGGCATGCAGACTTCCATATCCGTCTCCGGCCGCCTTGAATAGCTGAGCTGATCGTGCATCTGCTGCTCTTTGGCCTCACGTTCGATTTTTGTAAAATCGCCGAATTCATAGCTTCCAATTTCATCGGTCCGCAAAAGATCGGGCAAAGATGTCGGCACATAGCGGATTTTATATCCCATGGCTTCACGGTGCCATGTCGCCAGCTTGATGCTCGCGGAAGCCTCCGTAACCCGCTCAATCTCGATCATCGGCACAGCTTCGCTCGCCACCTCGTCATTAGCGATGAGCCCCATCAGCCAGTCGACTGAAACACCATAGGTGCGGGCAATCGTGCAGAGCGTTTCTGCGCGCGGCAGCCGGGTCGAGCCGGGCGCTAAAAACTGACTCAATGCGGAACGGTCGATACCGACGCTTTCGGCGAACTGGCTTAGATTGAACCCTTTTCGCGCCAGAAGGAGGGCCATTCTGTCCCTAAATGCTTCGGCAACGTCCCGCTTATCTACATGATCGATGCGTGCTTGCTGTGAATTCACATCAAAATCCATATTTAGTTATAAATTTAAACTTAAGTTTTATATTAACATAAAAATGCGCGAACTGTCGCATTGTATATTTCCTGCAATAGCTGTCATAATTTTGCCACAAAATTTCCAGGTGAAAGGGCAGTAGTTAGTGTTATTGCGTGAACGACAGGAAATCCGGACTCTGGGATTAATCTTATTGTGCTACGGGATATGGGGAGTTCTTCTGTTTGTGCCAACCGTTTTACCAGGCTGGCTTTTAGCGTCCCTGCTTGTCCCGGTGATTGCCTTTCATTCCTCGCTCCAGCATGAATGCATCCATGGCCATCCATTCTCCGACAGCCGCTTCAACGATCTGCTTGTTTATTTTCCGGTTGGAATTTTTCTCCCATACCCAAGGTTCAAAGAAAATCACCTGACGCATCACCAACGCGTCCGCATTACCGATCCGATCGAGGATCCGGAAAGCTGGTATGTTGCAACGAACAAGTGGGAAGAGCTTGGCAGCATTACCAAGGCGCTATTGAGGTTAAACAACAGCTTGATCGGCCGGATACTCATCGGTCCGGCGGTGAGTGTCTACACGTTGTTCAAAGCGGATGCGAAGAGTATTTTCCACGGTGATCGTCGCATTCTTTCAATATGGATTATCCATCTTCTGCTTTGTGTTGTCTTTCTCGGCGCACTGTCGCTCTATGGCTCCTTGCCGGTTCTCGCATATCTGGTTTCGGCCTATTTTGGTATCTCTATCCTGATGATCCGGACGTTTCTGGAACACCAGGCACATCCAGACCGCCGGGCTCGTTCCGTTCTGATCAATGATCAGGGCGTATTGCGCTATTTATTCCTGAACAACAATCTTCACGCGGTACACCACGCCTTTCCTTCCGTTGCCTGGTACCGGTTACCCGGCCTTTTCCGTCTTCACGAAAGCCGCTTCCTTGAGATGAACCAGGGGTATTTTTATAAAAGCTATCTCGAAGTGATCCGAAAATATGCTTTCGCCCGCAAGGAGCCGGTGGCTTTCCCTCTTGATTCACGTTGATCGCGTGCGCAGACTGATCAGATGAACAACCCCATAGCGCTCCTGCCGATGTATGATTGGCCGGAAGTCCATGACGCAACAAACGAATACTGGGATGCCCTTCGTGAGGCTCTTGCGGAGCAGGGTTTTACCCCGCCAAAATATCTGTCTCGTCCTGACGATCCTTTTCCTCTCTGGCGAAGCCCGGAGCTTTTGATTGCGCAAACATGCGGTTTGCCATTTGTGGAACATCTTTCGGCTGACGTTTCCCTGATTGGCACGCCAGCCTATGATATCGATTGTGGCGCGGGTTCCTATTTTAGCGTTATCGTCGTGCATAACGACAGCCATATTGAAACCTGTGCTGATCTCGACGGCGCTGTATTTGGCTATAACGATCCATTGTCACAGTCCGGAGCGGCAGCCTTTTTCTCCCATCTTCACACCTCCGATATTTCGGCGAATAAAATCGGCAGATGTGAGAGGGTTATGTCTCACCGAAATGCAATTCAACAACTCTCCGAGCGGAAGGTCGATGTTGCCGCCATTGATGCCGTCACCTGGGAACTGGCCATGCGCCATGAGCGCGCCACGGGATGCTTGCGCATCATCGGTCAGACGGTTCCCACGCCGGGCCTCCCCTATATCACATCCCGCAGACCCAAGGCTCAAGTTGACCGGGTCCACCACGCCATTGTCGAGGCGATAGCTTCCCTGTCCGGCACCGCTCGGGATGATTTGTTCTTAACCGGCTTCGCTGCGACAACGCCGTCGGACTATCAATTTATCAAAAACAGATATGATTTGGTCCGCGGTACCATGAACGCCTGTCTCACTTAAGAGGGCATTAGGACCAGGCGGATGAGCATAGCGACTGTCCCAAGCGCCAGAACACCGGCCGCCCACAACGCAATAAACCAGAGCAGCTGCCGCAGTCGCTGAGACATTTAGTGATATCCCTCATTCTCACCGACTTTCCCGCGAAACACCCAATAGCTGTACGCCGTATAACAAAGGATGATCGGGATCAGAAAAGCCGCGCCAACGAGCAAGAAGCCAAGGCTCTTGTCGGGTGCCGCCGCTTGCCAGATAGTCAGGTCCGGCGGGATCATACGCGGATAGAAACTGATACCAATGCCGATGTAGCACAGCAGAAAAATGCCATGTGCCGCGAAAAAGGGACGGATATCTTTTTTCTGTTTCAGACCATAAAACAGCACAGCGGCGCACCCCGCCATCAGAAAGGGAACAACAATACTGTAGACAAGATTGGCGCCCTCAAACCAGCGATAATGATATTCCGCATCAAGGAACGGAGTTGCGATGCTGACAACACCCACAAGTCCCAGCGTTATCAGACCGGTAATCACAGCATATTTCCGCACCATATGCTGCAGTTCACCTTCCGTTTTCATGACGAGCCAGGTGGCCCCCAGAAGAGCATACCCAAAGATAAGTGAAATGCCTGTCAGAATGGAAAACGGTGTCAGCCAATCAAGCCTGCCGCCTGCATAGCTGCGATCAACAATTTCAATTCCCTGTATCAGCGTTCCCAAGCATACGCCTTGAGCGAATGCCGCAAGCAGGGAACCGAAAGCGAATGACCAGTCCCACCAAACGCGATTCTTGCGTGACACCCGCCAGCGGAACTCAAACGCCACCCCGCGAAATATCAGGCCCAATAACATGGCGATGATCGGCATGTACAGTGCCGGCAAAACCACGGAGTAGGCCAGTGGAAATACTGCTAGCAAACCACCGCCGCCGAGCACGAGCCAAGTCTCATTCCCGTCCCAGATCGGAGCAACAGAATTCATCATGATGTCGCGATGACCCGATTTTTCAGGTGCCAGCAGGAATAGTGCGCCAATTCCAAGATCAAAGCCATCGAGTGAGACATAGGCAAGAATTGCGAATGCAATGAGTGCGGCCCAGATGAGGGGTAAATCAATTTCCATCTTTATCCTCCCTCAGGTCCTTGACTCATCGATATTGGATGAAGCGCCTACCATGCCCACCGCGCGTTTCAGCGTTTCCATCTTCTCGGGTGTTTTCTCCGGTGTTTTTGCCATCAGCCGCAACATGTAATAGACCCCGACACCGAACAAGGTGAAATAGACGACAATAAAGGCGAGCAATGTTGTCCCGACCTCGGCGGCGACAAGAGGCGAAGCGCTCTCGGAAGTGCGCAGCAACCCATATATGGTCCAGGGTTGCCGCCCCGCTTCCGTCGTGACCCAGCCACAGAGTACGGCAATGAAACCGCTGGGCCCGGCCAGAGTAACCGCCCGCGCCAGCCATCGATCTTCATATAGCCGGCCCTGATACCGTCGCAGCAAACTCCAAAAGCCAATGGCAAGCATGATGAACCCGATACCGACCATTATCCGGAATGTCCAGAAAATCAGGAATGTATTCGGCCAGTCTTCTTTCGGAAATGATTCCAGCCCCTGCAATTCCCCGTCCCAGCTATGCGTGAGGATCAGGGAGCCAAGTTTCGGCACGGAAATCGGATACAGAACCTCCGCCTTCTCGTTGTCGGGAATCCCAAACAGAATGAGTGGCGCACCCGTTACATTTTCATAATGTCCTTCAATTGCGGCAATCTTTGCTGGCTGATGCTCCAGCGTATTGAGACCATGCTGATCCCCCGCCAGTATCTGCAACGGCGTGACAAGTGCGGCCATCCACATGGCCATGGAAAACATCAGCCGCGCATGTGCATTCGCCTTGTTTTTCAGAAGATGATAGGCGCCAACCGCACCAACGACAAAGGCCGTCGTCAAATATGCCGCCAGAACCATATGCACAAGACGATAAGGGAAGGACGGGTTGAAAATCACGGCAATCCAGTCATCAGGGATGAATTGACCTTGCGCATTCATCGCATGACCGGCAGGTGTCTGCATCCAGGAATTCACAGATAAAATCCAGAAGGCCGAAAACAGCGTTCCCACGGCAACCATAAATGTCGCAGTGAAGTGGAGCTTCGGACCTACACGCTTCTGCCCGAACAGCATGATGCCGAGAAAGCCGGCCTCAAGAAAGAACGCCGACAGAACCTCATATCCCATGAGCGGACCGATGACCGGCCCTGCTTTATCCGAGAAAACAGACCAGTTTGTGCCGAACTGGTACGCCATCACCACACCCGAGACGACGCCCATGCCGAAGCCGACCGCGAAAATGGTTTTCCAATAGTTGAAGACCTCCATATAGCGGTCTTCTTTCTTCCAGAGCCAGAGCCCCTCAAGAACGGCGAGATAACTGGCAAGGCCAATGGAAAAGGCCGGGAAAATAATGTGGAAAGATACGGTGAAAGCGAATTGTATTCGCGCCAGGTCCAATGCACTGATATCAAACATTATGCCCTACAATCCCTCCAATCATCTCGCGATAGATTAGCATTCGCTGCTGGAATGTCATGTGTTTTAAGTGACATGCGGCATTTCACCGCTCACTCTTCAAAGAAGTATTCTATGAGCTAAACTTGCCGCACCGTTTCTGGTTGTTTGTCCGCTTCGACTATTTCATTGAATTTTCCTTCAGCATATACATTATCGCCCATACCAAACTTTCGCCTTCCACAATAATCACCAATCAAGAGGAAGACCATGAACCCAAAAGATACGGCGATTTGGCTTTGCCTTGCGTGGCTTTGGGGCAGTTCCTTTCTGGCGATTGGTATTGCCGTCGAGACGGTTAGCCCCGTGGATGTCGTCGCAGGGCGGATGGGAATCGGCGCCGCCTTCCTTATTCTCATTCTGCTTCTCGGCAAGGGGTCGCTCAAAATGGGATGGCGCGGATGGCTGATTGCCACGGTCGTTGGCCTTTCGGGGAATGTGCTGCCATTCCTTCTGATCAGCTTTGCTGAGCAGCGTGTGGATAGCGGACTTGCCGCCCTCATCATGGGGATCGCGCCCGTTGTCACACTCGTACTGGCACCACTCGTCCATCATGAAGAAACTCTCGGACGGCGGAAAATTGTGGGCGCACTTGTCGGTTTCGGCGGGGTAGGCCTCCTAGTCGGGCCCAGCGCATTTGATGACATGGGATATGAAACCCTTGCCCAGTTTGCCTTGTTGGGCGCCGCTTTCTGCTACGCCTTTACAGCTTTGTTCTCCCGCCGCTTCCCTCATGATAAGCCAATGCAGACAGCTGCTGCCTCGGTTCTTGTCGGAGCTGTGTTTATCGGCATCATCAGTATTGCCAATTGGCAACCGCAAACGGCTTCGCTTGGTTCGCTATTGGCTATTCTTTATTTGGGAATTGGGCCGACGGCTCTCGCGGCAGCGATTTATTTCTATCTTATTCCCCGCATCGGTGCCGGTCGGCTGCAACAGGTGAACTACGTTGTCCCGGTATTGGGCACGCTGCTCGGAATCTTTATTCTGGGGGAGCAGCCAAGCCTTAATACATGGATTGCCATTCCCTTCATATTGGCCGCCGTCTATATCGTCACAAGAAAAGCATGAATTAAAGGGATTTAATCACGATCCCCTCTATCGCCGATCACATTCAGTCTTTATGATAAAATTAAAAGACCAGCTCTGCTCACGCGTTGAAAGTATCCCGATGCCCCCCGCCAAGTTTCCTTGTTGATTTCGCCTGTGTCGCCAGACCCTCAAAATAGCGCTGCCTCGCTGCGTAACAATAATCTGACCGGAATATTGTGGATGGTCCTTTATACGCTCTCGATGTGCGGAATGCATGCGTCGGTAAGGCATGTGTCAGAGAATCTTCATCCATTCGAAATCGCCTTTTTCCGGCTTGTATTCGGCCTCCTCGCTATCCTTCCTTTTTTCTTCCGGCACGGATATAGAATTCTTAGAACAAGCCGCCTGCCCATGCATATCCTGCGTGGCGTTATCAACGCCGGATGCATGATGGGGTTTTTCTATGCCCTTTCTATTGGCCCCTTGGCCCGTGTAACTGCCCTCGGTTTTACCGCGACACTTTTTGCAATCGTTCTGGCTGTCTTCTTTTTTGGAGAGAAGGTCGGGCTGAAACGTTGGACGGCAATCTTTATCGGTTTCGCAGGCACACTTGTTATTGTACGCCCCGGGTTTGCTCATGTCGGCATCGAGAGCATTGTAACCTTGGGCGCCGCCTTTGGCTGGGCCGTCTGTATGATCATCATCAAGGACCTCGGCAAGACAGAGTCCGCCGCGACAACGACTGCCTACATGTCCATTACCATGGCCCCCATCATATTGATCCCGGCCCTGTTCGTCTGGACCACGCCGACCCTCTATGATTACCTATGGCTGATTGCGATTGGGCTTTCGGGAAGCCTTGGCCAATTTGCGATGGCGAACGCCCTTAAGTTTGGGGAAGCGCCCGTTGTACTTCCGATTGAGTTCTCCCGATTGATTTGGATTTCCATCATTGCCTATTTCGCCTTTGGCGAAGTTCCGGATATCTACATATGGATCGGCGGCGCTATGATCGTCGCGGCAACAACCTATACCACCGTCCGCGAAAGCAAACGGAAATAGCTGCATGCTCAGAACTCTATATAGTTGTGGACTTATTGGTACTTCCCGCCTAACATGCCTCGGTATAGCATCAGGATTTGCGCGCGTCCGTAGAGTTTGCAAAGTACAGTGATGAACAATTCAAACACTCGCCATGCGCTAAGTACGCTTTTGCTGTCGATCCGATCCAGGAGACGGATGCAGTCTGCATTTGAAAATGATGTACAATGGGAGATAGCGCTTTTCGTAATTGAATCATCTTTATTAGGGAAGTCAATTGATGTCAGCGGCCTTGCGCATGTCACCGGCAGGGCAAGAAATACAATCGCTGTACAAGTAGGCACTATGGAAAAAGAAGGACTTTTGAATTCCCTGACTGATAACAAGGATCAGCGTCGGAAGGTATTTCTGCCGACCGAAAATCTATGGAGCGAGTTTGACTCTTTTGTCAAAGCAGTGACGCCTGACATTGCTCGCGCGAGCTATAAATTACAGGTCACTTGAAATTTTTTTGATTTTTTTCAAGTACGCTCAATTTTAAGCACATTTAACCTTGATAAAAGCATTTACTTAATTCAACATATCGTTGAACTAGTAGAATGGGCTTTATCTATAGTGCATCAACCACTGGAAATTCAAACGAGCGTCTGGGCCACCCAGGACTATTCCATCGAAGAAACTCAAGTTACGCTTGAGAGCGCAACCTCGCTGTGCCAAGACATCGACAATCTGATGGGTTACCTATACACAAGCGATGATTTGGGCGTCGCCAGTAAAATACCTCCATTGGAGGTATTCAGAAGCCGCTTTCCGGACATACTCTTCCATCGTATTGATGTGAATCATGAAAACGCGTTCGCATTCAAGGTGCTCGAGTATGACAACCGGACTCAAATGCATAATTACACAAATTATAAAGGGCTAATCCTGGGGGATTGGGAAGACCAGTTATCGAGAGACGCCATTACATCGGCCTATACATTCCCGCAGATTTCCGGTCTTCCCCGCCTATCAATGGTGACTAAGAGCCATTTCGACTCGCGGCGTTACACCCACCTGATTTGGCCTCTGCGCGAGAAAGGCAAGATCACAGAGTTGCTTGTCGCCGCCCGTTATCAGGACATCGTTGTCCCGTCTGGCGTTCCTGAGGGAGGAACGCAAGTCAGTCCAGACGAAGAAAGCCTTCCGTTTATCCTCCGTGGGAGGGAAATATTCCGTTCCGTCAAAACAAAGCTCGGATCCGGCATGCCCATATACGCGAAACGTAAATCCGTTGCCATGAAGATCCGCCAGATTATGGGAGACTATGAAGTCAATGCCCTGGTCAATTGATATGAGCGCAACCAGGCGCGGCAGAGCCCAGGAAAGGCCGGATTTCCGATGATCCTTTCGAACACACAGGCCGCCGCGATACAGTATCGCCCCCCGCATGGCGAAACTCGGCGGCAGGCAAAGCCGCAGCCGATGATGCTTGGGATTATCCGCCCAGACGTGGCCCGTTCGCATCAGCTCGACAAAATCGTCCGTGTCAAATCGCCTCGCCGCGATGACCGCGCAGACTTCATTGTCTCTGTCCGTCGCCTCAATCCAATAGCTGTCCGATTGATCGCACACGGCCGGATCAAATGTAGGCATCACAATGGTATGGCCAGGGTCCATCGCAGCGCGAGCGCGCGCCCATCCATCCATATCATAACGAATACTGTACTTGAAACCGCTTCGGTTCATTGCCTTAACAATGGGACGCATCATATCAACGAGGTGACCGGATCGGCATAAATCTGTGGTGTATTCAAACTTTTTCATTTTTAACCCCTTTGGTTGGCTGGTTAGGTGAAAAAGTATAGAGCAAGTCAGATTGAACGACATCGTGATGAGGAAGGTTTTACCCTCGTTGAAATTGGGGATAGTAGCCAGGACAGGCACCAGGTAATGACTACTATCCCCAGCCCCGCTGCTTTATTTCCAAAGCTAAAGCGGCGGGGCAACCCTATTTGATCTTGCATGGCATGCAGGGATGTGAGGAAACTAATTGGTGTCAGCTTAATGCGGCAATGTCAATCTGCTGGGGCAAATTTTAACACGTTAAATAATGACTCAACTGGCCAAAACCAGCAGAATTGCTGTCAAAATTGTCCTTGCGTAAACAGGCTGAATAATCGGCTTTTATCCGATAGGCTGTCGCCACAAACATCAATTAATCTTATATATCCATAAATATAACTCGGGGAAGTGGCGGTCGGTGAGAGATTCGAACTCTCGAAGGGCTTGCACCCTTACCGGTTTTCGAGACCGGCGCATTCAACCACTCTGCCAACCGACCGCAATCAAAAAGAGCTTTTCAAGCCATCTTAAACTACCAAAAAAACTACTCTTTGTCACAAGGAAAAGGCTTGTAACGCATGGGTTATTGCGGTGCAAGCGTAGAATCGGGTAAAAACTTCAATACAAGGTCTGAATCATGTTGACTTCACCCGGGCCATGGATATATTGCGCCCTTCAATCACGGTGCGCTAAGAAATCGGTCTTTGCGGCCTATTAATTATGTTCGAAACGGATCAGCCATGTTTGCAGTGATCAAAACCGGCGGCAAGCAATATAAAGTCGCCAAAGATGATGTTATCAAGGTAGAGCGCCTCGCGGGCGAAGCTGGCGATGATGTGCAGCTGGATCAGGTTCTGGCAATCTCTGGTGATGACGGCGACCTTTCTGTTGGCGCTCCTCTCATCGAAGGTGCAATCGTCTCCGCCACTCTTCTGGAACAGGCTCGAGCCGACAAGATTGTCGTTTTCAAGAAGAAGCGCCGTCAGAACTACCGCCGCAAGGCAGGTCATCGTCAGGATCTCACGGTGCTCCGGATAACCGACATCGCAGCAAAGGGCGCCAAGAAGGCTGCGCCGAAGAAAGCGGCAGAGCCGAAAGCAGAAACCGCCGCAAAAACGGAAAAAGCTGAGGACGCGCCAAAGAAAGCTGCTCCTAAAAAGGCTGCTCCAAAGAAAGCAGCGCCGAAAAAGGCGGCTGCACCTAAGAAAGAAACCGCAAAAAAAGCGGCGCCAAAGAAGACCGCCGCCAAGAAAACCGAGGAGTAATCTAGATGGCACATAAGAAAGCTGGCGGTTCATCCCGCAACGGTCGCGATTCAGCTGGTCGCCGCCTCGGCATCAAGAAATATGGTGGCGAAAAGGTAATCCCGGGAAATATCATTCTGCGCCAGCGCGGCACCAAATGGTACCCGGGTGAGAATGTTGGCATTGGCAAGGATCACACCATCTTCGCCGTTACAGACGGTAATGTTAAATTTACCAAGAAAAGTGGCGGAAAGATCTATGTATCCGTAGAGCAGCAGGCCTAACGCCCGCTAACGACGGTTAAAGGATTTGAGAAGGGGAATGGTCCAAGCCATTCCCCTTTTTTATTTTGAAATCTTGCGGGTAATGTCCCGTCAAATTAGGCAACAGACAGCAGCGAAATGAAGTTCCTCGATCAGGCCAAAGTATATCTCCGTTCCGGCAATGGCGGGCCCGGTGCGCTGAGTTTCCGGCGTGAAAAATTTATTGAGTTCGGCGGGCCCAACGGCGGTGATGGAGGGCGTGGCGGCTCAGTCATTGTCGAATGCGTCGAAGGCCTGAATACGCTCATCGACTACCGTTACCAGCAACATTTCAAAGCCAAAAACGGCGGACATGGTATGGGGCGCGACCGCAGTGGCGCGGCGGCAAACGATATCGTGATGAAAGTCCCGGTCGGCACCCAAATCCTCGAAGAAGACAATGAAACGCTCATTGCCGACCTTACGGAAGTCGGCCAACGCATTACCCTTTGCAAAGGCGGAGACGGAGGTCGCGGCAACGCCGCGTTTAAAACCTCGACAAACCGCGCACCTCGTAAGTTCGAGCCGGGATGGCCCGGAGAAGAGCGCTGGATCTGGCTACGCCTGAAACTGATTGCCGATGTCGGATTGATCGGGCTGCCGAATGCCGGCAAGTCGACCTTCTTGAGCGTTACCAGCAGGGCAAAGCCAAAGATTGCCGATTATCCCTTTACAACCCTTGTCCCGCAGCTTGGCGTCGTCGCTGTTGGATCGCGTGAGTTTGTGCTTGCGGACATTCCGGGCCTCATTGAGGGAGCCTCGGAGGGAGTGGGTCTTGGGCATCGCTTTCTGGGACATGTTGAACGCTGCCGGGTCCTCTTACATCTGATTGATGCAACGGCGGAGGATGTTGTCGAGTCATACAAGACAATCCGTAACGAGCTCGCCGCGTATGACGATAACTTGGCGAGAAAAGAAGAAATCATCGCGTTGAATAAGATGGACTCGGTGACAGAAGACGAGTTGGAGGCGAAGGTTAAATCACTCCAAAGCATCTCCAACAAGCCGGTGCATGTCATTTCGGCCGTGATTGGTGAAAATGTCGAGCCCCTGCTCTTCGCCCTTCTGAAAATAGTGGACGATAGCAAAGCCACCGAAAAGGCAGAACAAGAAGCAGAAGAACAATCACTTGCCGGAGAAGGGCCGACCACATGGCAACCCTGATCAGCAGATTCACAGACGCAAAACGTGTCGTCATAAAAATTGGCTCGTCCCTGCTTGTCGACAGTAAGAACGGCCGATTACGGCGAGACTGGCTTATTGCTTTAAGTCAGGATATTGCGAAAATGCGCCGCCGAGGTCAGGAGGTCCTCGTGGTCTCAAGCGGCTCCATTGCATTGGGGCGCCATATATTGGGATTGAAGAACTCGCCCCTGCGGCTTGAAGAGAGCCAGGCTGCTGCGGCCACCGGGCAAATCCAGCTTGCTCACGCCTATCAGGAAATTCTCGCGCTTGAAAATATCCCGGTTGCGCAGATTCTACTTACTCCCGGCGATACCGAAGAACGACGCCGTTACCTCAACGCCCGGAGCACAATTACCACCCTCCTCTCTCTCGGCGCGCTACCTGTCGTGAACGAGAATGATACGGTCGCGACGATCGAAATCCGCTATGGCGACAATGACCGCCTTGCAGCCAGAGTTGCTCAGATGATTACAGCGGATTGCCTGATCCTATTAAGTGACGTGGATGGGCTGTATACGGCAGGTCCGAA